>DXZN01000001.1:0-25941 GCA_019419645.1 Collinsella sp.
TGTCTTAATAAGTTGCGGTGAAATAGTTCCTAAAATCGGCACCTAAGCAATGAACCGGGAACTATTCCACCGCAACTGCCAAGGTAGCCCCGTCCCCAATTAACTGCCTATACAAACAAAAGGAGGCCTCCGCGGCGATGCGGAGGCCTCCTTTTTGTGCACGGTGTACTTTTGAGTGTGCAAGTGGGGAGTTGTTACTCCTCGACGATCTCGGTGATCGCGCCAGCGGGGCAAGCGTCCTGGCAAGCGCCACAGGCGACGCAGGAGTCCTCGTCAGCGACGGTGGCGACGTCCTGGAGCTCCAGAACGCCAGCGGGGCAGGTGTCGACGCAAACGCCACAAGCGATGCACTCGTCGGCATCAATTACGGGATGAGCCATGGTAGTTTCCTCTCTGTTGACCGACGCTACAGACGATGCGCGCCGGTTTGATTCGGGCAAAAACATACCACGGGAGCGACCGTTTGCAATACCCTCTGGCCGGCATCTTCATACCGTTCGCCGAGTATGCCAAGGTTTACTAAAAAACGTGCAGGTGGGGCCGTTGAGCTGCGCAAATGTTAGCTAAAGGTGACTTGAAATATTGAGCTATTGAGCGAGCTTTTGGAAAGCGCATCCCGTTATTTAGCCGTGAAACGGGTCGCGCTTTCCCCCGGGGTCGCCTCAAGCCACCCCATGCGGCCTCGGGCCCAAACCTCAGCCATCTCTACATAGATCTCGATAGATTTGCCGAGAACTCAATCAGTGCGTCTACCTGCGCATTTGTGAACCTAAACTCTCAGCAATAAGAAATCTTATATGAATTGACTTAGATTTTGTATATTCCGGCCCATAAGGGGATACACTACATCCTGAAAGACAAGCCGAAACACCGCGCGATAGATCGTCGAGGCGGCGCGAACGCAAAAGAGAGAGGGAATTTCTAATGAGTAAGATTCTTGGTATCGACCTTGGTACTACTAACTCCGCAATGGCCGTTCTCGAGGGCGGTTCTCCGACCATTATCGTGAACGCCGAGGGCGACCGCACCACCCCGTCCGTCGTGGGCTTCCGTGCCGACGGCGACCGCGTCGTGGGTAAGGCCGCTAAGAACCAGGCTGTCACCAACCCCAAGAACACCGTGTTCTCCATCAAGCGCTTCATGGGCCGCAAGTACTCCGAGTGCACCTCCGAGATCAAGACCGTACCGTATGAGGTCAAGGAGGGCCAGGGTGGCCGCGCCGTCGTCGACATCGAGGGCAAGGATTACACCGCCGAGCAGGTGAGCGCCATGACGCTCGCAAAGATGAAGGCCGACGCCGAGAAGTATCTGGGCGAGACCGTCACCGACGCCGTCATCACCGTCCCCGCCTACTTCAACGACGCCCAGCGTCAGGCCACCAAGGACGCCGGTAAGATCGCCGGCCTCAACGTCAAGCGTATCGTGAACGAGCCGACCGCTGCTGCTTTGGCCTATGGCCTGGACAAGCAGGGCACCGACCAGCGCATCCTGGTCTTCGACCTGGGCGGCGGCACCTTCGATGTCTCCATCCTCGACCTCGCCGACGGCGTGTTTGAGGTTCTGTCCACCTCGGGCGACAACCACCTGGGCGGCGACGACTGGGATCAGCGCGTCATCGACTGGATGGCCGATAAGTTCCAGCAGGAGAACGGTGTCGACCTGCGCCAGGACCCCATGGCCCTGCAGCGTCTGAAGGAGGCCGCCGAGAACGCCAAGAAGGAGCTCTCCGCCGCCCAGCAGACCACCATTAACCTGCCGTTCATTACCATGAACCAGTCCGGCCCGCTGCACCTCAACTACACGCTGACCCGCGCCGAGTTCGAGAAGATCACCCGCGACCTGCTCGAGCGTTGCAAGCAGCCTGTCACCAACGCCCTGCGCGACGCCAAGCTCAAGCTCTCCGATCTGACCGAGGTCATCCTCGTCGGCGGCTCCACCCGTATGCCCGCTGTCCAGGAGCTCGTCAAGACCATGACCGGCAAACAGCCCAACATGTCCGTGAACCCCGATGAGGTCGTTGCCGACGGCGCTGCCGTCCAGGGCGGCGTGCTCACCGGCGACGTCGAGGGCATCCTGCTGCTCGACGTTACCCCGCTGTCGCTGGGCGTCGAGACCATGGGCGGCATCATGACCAAGATGATCGACCGCAACACCACGATCCCGACCTCCAAGACCGAGGTCTACTCCACCGCTGCCGACAACCAGACCAGCGTCGAGATCAACGTGCTCCAGGGCGAGCGCGAGCTTGCCCGCGACAACAAGTCGCTCGGTAAGTTCCAGCTGACCGGTATCCCGGCTGCCCGCCGCGGCGTGCCGCAGATCGAGGTCACCTTCGACATCGACGCCAACGGCATCGTCAAGGTCTCCGCTAAGGACAAGGGCACCGGCAAGGAGCAGCAGATTACCATTTCCGGCTCCACCGCTCTGTCCGACGACGAAGTCGATCGTATGGTCAAGGACGCCGAGGCTCATGCCGAGGAGGACAAGAAGCAGAAGGAAGAGGTCGAGGTCCGCAACCAGACCGATAGCCTGTGCTACTCCACCGAGCAGACCCTCAACGAGCTGGGCGACAAGGTTTCCGCCGACGTGAAGTCCAAGGCCGAGGCCGCTATCGCCGACGCCAAGAAGGCGCTCGAGGGCTCTGACGTCGAGGCCATCAAGGCCGCCGGCGAGTCCCTGCAGTCCGTGGCCTACGAGCTGGCTCAGGTTGTCTACGCCGACGCTCAGCAGCAGACCGACGGTGCCGCTGGTGCCCAGCCTGCCGACGATGACGTAGTCGACGCCGACTACGAGGTTGTGGACGACGAGGACAAGTAATCATGTCCGCCCGTAAAGCTCGCACGGAGGCGGCTGCCGCCGGCGCCGCCCCCGTTGACTCTGAGGAGAAGGACGTGAAGATTCCCGTAGAGGCCGCAGACGATACCGAGGTCAATGAGGCCCCGGCCGCCGAGGCTGCCGAGAACCAGGTAGAGGATTCCAACAAGGAGGCGACGATGACCGAGGACGAGATGGTGGAAGCCGCTATCCGCGCCGGTGAGGAAGCCGCCGACAACGACTTTAAGCTCAAGTTCGAGCAGGCCCAAAAGGAGCTTGCCGACGTGCGCAATGAGCTCGATGCTGCGGCAGAGGCCCAGAAGGCCGCCGAGGACAAGGCGAAGGACGCTACCGAGCGAACCGCTCGTCTGCAGGCCGACTGGGAGAACTTCCGTCGCCGCACCGCCAACGAGCGCATCGCCGAGCGCGAGCGCGCGACCGAGAAGCTCGTCACCGCGCTGTTGCCGGTGATCGACGATATCGAGCGCGCGATCGACCATGCCCGCAGCCAAGAGCTTTCCGACGACTTTAAGCAGTTCGTCGATGGCGTTGACGCGGTACATGCCAAGCTGCTCGATGTGTTTGCGCACGAGGGCGTTGAGCCCATCGATCCCAAGGGTGAGGCGTTCGATCCGCTCGAGCACCAGGCTGTGGGTCGCGTCGAGGACGCATCGCAGTACGACGAGACCGTCAACGACGTGTACCAGAAGGGCTACCGCATGGCGGATCGCATTCTGCGTTCCGCGATGGTGACGGTGACCTACGGTGGCGAGAAGCGCCCCGCACCGGAGCCCGAAGCGGCGCCCGAGGATGCTACGGCCGATACGGCCGAGAGCACCGAGGAGTAATTGAGAAGGGCCCCGGGGCAACACCCGGGGCCCTTTCTGGCCTAGTGCCATATGACAGTATGAGCCGCCGTCCGCAGGGGCGGCGGATATAACAGGAGAGGAGCTACGATGGCTGCAGGCAAAACCTTCTATGACATCCTGGGCGTATCCAAGAGCGCCTCCGACAAAGAGATTAAGAGTGCGTTTCGCAAGCTCGCGCAAAAATATCACCCCGATGCCGGCGGCGACGAGGCCAAGTTTAAGGAGATCAGCGAGGCCTACGAGACGCTTTCGGACGAGAAGAAGCGCAAAGAGTACGACCAGATGCTCATGTTTGGCGGCATGCCGGGCGCGGGCGGCGCGTATGGCGGCGGCTACGGTGCCGGTGCGGGCGCCAGCGGCTGGGGCGACATCTTCGACAGCATCTTTAGCGGCAACGGCGCCTGGGGCAGCGATTGGGGCTCGGGTTTCGCCGGGGCTGCGGGCGCTGCCGGTGCGGGTGCGGGTCGCAGCCGCGCTCGCAAGGGCGGCGACCTGTCGCTGACCGTCGATGTGACGGCCGAGGACGCGTTTCGCGGCGTGACGCACAAGGTCACCTACCGCATTCCCTCGACAGGCGAGCAACAGACCATTACGGTCTCGGTGCCCGCGGGTGCGGTCGACGGCGGCAAACTGCGTTACAAGCGTCGCGGCGAGTACGGCGTTGCCGGCGGCGAGCGCGGCGACCTGGTCGTGACCACGCACGTGGAGGAGCATCCGCTGTTTAAGCGTAAAGGTGCCGACGTGACCATGGAGGTACCGGTCTCGGTCTATGAGGCGGCGCTCGGCTGCACGGTGGACGTGCCGACGCCCGGCGGTGCGACGGTTCGTCTGAAGGTGCCCGCGGGTACCCAGACGGGCAAGAAGTTCCGCTTTAAGGAGATGGGCGCGCCCGACGTTAAGCACCGTGGCCGTACGGGCGCGTTGCTCGTCGAGATCAAGGTGCAGGTTCCCACGAACCTGTCTGATGACGAGCGCGATGCCATGACCAAGCTGCGCGAGGCCGACACGCGCGACTATCGCGAGAAGGTCAATCGTTACAAGGCGACGTACTAGGGCGGTCGCGGCGCACGACCACGCCCGCGGGCTTATGATGGACGATAACGAGACGGAAAGGGGTCAGGTAGCATGGCCGAGGACAATAGGAACAAACCGCTGTACATGATCAGCGTGGCGGCCGAGCTGACCGGCATGCATCCGCAGACTCTGCGCGTCTACGAGTCCAAGGGCCTGGTGAACCCCCAGCGCTCGGGCGGCAACACGCGCCTGTATTCGCGTGCCGATATCGAGCGCCTGGAGCTCATCAACCAGCTGACCGACGAGGGCATCAACCTTGCCGGCGTGGTGCGTATCCTCGATATGAAGGAGCGTGCCGAGGAGCGTGAGCGCGAAAACGAAAAGCTCCGTGCTCGCGTGCGCCAGCTCGAGGACGAGCTGCACGAGTACAAGATGCAGAAGAAGATCACCGCCCTGGCCCCGCGCGACGGCTCAGTTAACCCCGAGCAAGTCATGCGCAAGCTGCTGGGCGCCGGAGGGGATCTGTAGGTTACGCCGTTCTGCCGAACGGCGTAACGGCTCGACGCTGCGCGCCGCCCAGAGCGACAATTTGTCATTCAAAAGGCAAGGCATGACCAGAAGGTCTATGCCTTGCCTTTTTCATGCCAACTTGTTCGCTCTGGACGTCGCTCGCTGTCCGTCCTCTACCTGCGGCGTTGCCTTGCTCGCTCTGGTAGTCATTGGGGACGTTCCTTTTGTGCCGGCACTTGGGGACACTCCTTGCGCCAAACCTGTCTTCCCGTCCCCGGCTCGTTCTATGCTTTACCGAGATAAAGTGAACGTGCAGATTCGTAACCCACTCGCAACCGTTCTATGGCACGATATTGAACGAATGTATGCTATGCGCCCAAATCTTTTGGGCAGAGTGGGAGACAGTATGGTCAAGCTGTACGAGGACGGCATCTACCTGCGCGGCGGCAGCGAGGTTGTGCCTGCGGCCGAGGCTGCCGAGCGCGGTATTACGCAGACGCCCGAGGATGCCAAGCGCGGCACCATCGCGTATTCGATCCTCCAGGCACACAATACGTCCGGCGACCCCGAGGCGCTCAAGATTCGCTTCGACGCCATGGCGAGCCACGACATCACCTTTGTCGGCATCATCCAGACGGCGCGCGCCTCGGGCATGGAGCAGTTCCCGCTGCCCTACGTGCTCACCAACTGCCATAACTCGCTGTGCGCCGTGGGCGGCACCATCAACGAGGACGACCATGTCTTTGGCCTCTCCGCGGCCAAGAAGTACGGCGGCATCTTCGTTCCGCCGCACATCGCCGTCATCCACTCCTTTATGCGTGAGAACTTCGCCGGCTGCGGCAAGATGATCCTGGGTTCCGACTCGCACACCCGCTATGGCGCCCTGGGCACCATGGCCGTGGGCGAGGGCGGCGGCGAGCTGGCAAAGCAGCTGCTGCGCGACACCTACGACGTTGCCTATCCCGGCGTCGTCGCCATCTACCTCACGGGCACCCCGCGCCCCGGCGTCGGCCCGCACGATGTGGCGCTCGCTATCATCAAGGCGGTCTTTGCCAAGGGCTACGTCAAGAACAAGGTCATGGAGTTTGTGGGCCCGGGCATCGCGAGCATGACGACCGATTACCGCAATGGCGTCGATGTCATGACCACCGAGACCACCTGCCTGTCGAGCATCTGGGCCACCGACGAGGACACACGCGCGTTTTTGACCATGCATGGCCGCGGCGACGACTACCGCGAGCTCAAGCCCGCCGATGTCGCCTACTATGACGGCTGCGTCGAGGTCGATCTGTCCAGCATCAAGCCCATGATCGCGCTGCCGTTCCATCCTTCCAACGGCTTTGAGATCGACGAGCTCAACGAGAACCTCGAGGATATCCTGCATGAGGTGGAGCTCGAGGCTGCCAAGATCGGCGAGGGCAAGACGCACTTTAGCCTGCTCGACAAGATCGTCGACGGCAAGCTGCACGTGCAGCAGGGCGTTATCGCCGGCTGCTCGGGCGGTAACTACGACTCCGTGGTCCAGGCTGCCCGCGTGCTTAAGGGCGCCAACACCGGCTGCGGCGAGTTCTCGCTGTCGGTCTATCCCACAAGCCAGCCCGTGGCGCTCGAACTTACGCGCCGTGGCTACATCTACGACCTTATGGAGGCCGGCGCGATCGTGCGTACGGCGTTCTGCGGTCCGTGCTTTGGCGCCGGCGACACGCCTGCCAACAACGGCCTGTCCATCCGCCACACCACGCGCAATTTCCCCAACCGCGAGGGTTCCAAGCCGGGTAATGGCCAGCTGAGCGCCGTGGCCCTGATGGACGCTCGCTCCATTGCGGCGACGGCTGCCAACGGCGGCGTCCTGACGCCGGCGACCGACCTGCCCGAGGACACTTGGGACGAGGCCTGCGAGTACACCTTTGACGACGCGCCGTACAAAAAGCGCGTGTACTGGGGCTTTGGCAAGGCGGAGCCTGCCGACGAGCTGGTCGAAGGCCCCAACATCAAGCCGTGGCCCGCGATGGAGCCCCTCGGCGACGATATCCTGCTCAAGGTGTGCTCCAAGATCATGGACCCGGTCACTACGACCGATGAGCTCATTCCCTCGGGCGAGACGAGCTCCTTCCGCTCCAACCCGCTGGGCTTGGCCGAGTTTACGCTCAGCCGCCGCGACCCGGCCTACGTGGGCCGTTCCAAGGAGGTCGACGCGGTGGAAAAGCGCCGCGTTGCCGGCGAAGCGGCAGGCGACCTGGCGGCGCTCGATGCCGAGCTTGCCGGCGTGTTTGAGGCGCTGGCTGGCGCGGGTGTCGCGGCAGACGCCAAGGCGACCGAGTACGGCTCCATGCTCTATGCCAAGAAGCCCGGTGACGGTTCTGCCCGCGAGCAGGCCGCGAGCTGCCAGCGCGTGATTGGCGGTCTGGCCAATATCGTTCACGAGTACGCCACCAAGCGCTATCGCTCCAACGTGATGAACTGGGGCATGGTGCCCTTCCAGATGGAGGCCGAGCCCAACTTTGAGGTGGGCGACTACGTCTTTGTGCCGGGTATACGCGCTGCGCTCGATGGTGACCTGAAGGACATCGCCGCCTACGTGGTGCGCGCCGACGGCACGTTCGAGCAGATTGAGCTCTACATTGCCGATATGACGGCAGAGGAGCGTGCCATCGTCAAGGCCGGCTGTCTGATCAACTACAACAAGTTCAAGGCCGCTGCCGAGTAGCGCACTTAATTGTCCGCCCGGGGCTTACCCTTTCCCGCCCGCTCACGCGCTTCGCGAGGGCCGCGTTCGGGAAAGGGTAAGCCCCGGGCTACATTTCTGCGTTCTCGTTGGGTCTTGAGGGACGCTAATAAATAGACTTGCTTGATGCCGCCTCTGTTATCGGGGCGGCTTCTTTTTGTTGAAAACCACCACAAAGGGGGCAGGCACCTTTATGGTGGTGGGGACGAGCTCGATGCTGTTGTGATCGTTGAGCGGCATGTTAATGGGCGGCTCTACAGAATTTCATCTGGGCTGGCGGGTTTGGTTGTTTTGGGGATGCCGAGTTTGGATGACGCGAAATCGTCAACATTGTCCTTAATTCCGTCTTTGGTGTAGACAGTGACCATATAGGTGCTGTGTCCGAATTCGCCCTTGTCGCGTGTTGCCCAGGCATCCCAGTAGGCGGCCCCGTTTCGCCCTTTGATTTTTCCGACACGGCGGAGTTCTGTTCGCTTTAATTTCTGGTTGCTATAGATGGTTCGACCGGCCTCCTCGGTGAGCCCGCACTGTCCAAGCATCTTGTCGAGGACTTGGTTCATGTGGCGCTCATCGGTGTTTGGTGCGTAGTCGTAGGCGAGGGTGATGAAGTCGAGTGGCTGGTCGTCGATTAGATAGTTTAGCGTCTGAGGTCCAAGGCAGAAATAGGGGGAGCATCCGTCGATCTGACCGAGCAGTGGCAACTTTGACTGCCAACTTCCGGTGGGAATTCCATCTTCGTAAAACACGCCGCGACAGATAAAGGAGAGCGAGGTGGCACGCGAGCCGGCGTCGACCATTCCGCATAAATCGAAGGGCGAGGTGATACCAAGGGAAAAGGGCGTGATGACGATAAGGAAGAGCATCACGATGGGTATGGCGAGAATGGCGATGACGTTGCGACCGGTGGAATGAGGCGGCTTCATATGCGCTCCTCGAGACAAAGATCTGTTGAGGATAGGCAGAAATGGATATGTTCAGAGAGCAATTCAAGTTTAATCTCATTGCGCGAGATGGTCGACCGTTAGCGTCGAAAACCACCACAAAGGTGCCTGTCCCCTTTGTGGTGGTGAGGAGCGCGCGGCTTCTTTTGGTAATAGTGTTAGCTGGCGGTATCATTAGTGCAGGTGGCGAAGGTTTGCATTGTGGGGTGTTTTGCCGTGAGCCGTTCTGCCCGTATTGGATTGATTGTCTTGGCGCTTGCGATCGCTGTGGTTGGCGCGGGCGCTGTCGGTATGGCATTTCTACCTGCTGCGGTGACGGAGCCGGTGGTCAAGCCTGTGACTCAATCTGTCGAACTTCTGACCGGCGACGACAAGCCCGAGACCATTACCGTTGATTTTGATGAGCAACCGGCTGCGCTGGGCATTAGTAATTATCCACATATTCAGCTTGGGGCTATGCGCTATACCACGGATTCTAGTCTGATCGACAGGGCGTCCGAGCTGCTCAAGGGCAAAACCTTTAAGCGCTGGTATGGATATGCGTCCTATCGGGCAAAAGCGAACGACATGGTTGGCGGATGCCACTCTTCCATCGAGCTGGACACTGCAAACGGCGCAAAGTTATGTGATGTCTCGTACGATCCGGGCTACGAGGGCAATGAGGGGCCGGGCATCTACATCATGGACGGCGATGTCGCCTATGTCATGGAGGGCGACCAGACCGAGCTCAACGATTTTATGGGTCAGTGTATCCAAGATGCCTATAAACAGACCTGCTTGCCTGACCCGCAGACTGCACGCGATAGTGGGTCTGCCCGTACATGGCTGTTCGAGGATGAGATGCCCTGGACCGTCGAATCGGGAAGTACGGGTTCGGCGAAGGAGTAGAGACCGCGACCACCACAAAGGTGCCTGTCCTCTTTGTGGTGGTTTTCGGTCTGTCTCGATCTGTAGCATCTTGGCCGCTAAAAGTGGGCCTGGTGTTACAGATTTAGATTTTCGATTCGGGTGTCTTCTGTTTGTCTCGATTTGTAACAGATAGAGCTCTATTTGCTGACTAGATGTTACAGATTTAGATAAACGGGTGCCGCTGGTCATTTCATCTCGATCTGTAACATCTAGAGCCATAAACAGTCGCTAGATGTTACAGATTGAGATAGTAAGGGGACGAGGCCGTAGCGGGTGAGCGCACCTGCTCCCTATCTTTCAATCACTCAGAAAACCTTATATATAGAGACTTAGATTTGTGTATAAGATCGCGTAAAGCTGGCAACAATACTTCTCGAACAACGTGAAGCCGCCCCGTAGGGCGGCCGCCCCAAGAGAGGTGATTCCATGAGAATCGATAAGCTAGCAATGACGTCGCGCGAGGCGCTGCAGACCGCCATGAGCACGGCTGCCGATGCACAGGCCGGCGCGGTGGAGCCGATCCACCTGCTGTCTGCCCTGCTCGGTGCCGGCGAGCGCAATATCTCCGTGATCATCGAGCGCATCGGTGCCGACCCGGCTCAGCTCGCACGCTCCACACAAGATGCCATCGACCATGCGCCCAAGGTGTCGGGCGAGGGTCAGCAGATGGGCCTGTCCAACGAGCTCGTTCGCGTGATCGAGAAGGCCGAGAAAAAGGCCACCAAGATGGGCGACAGCTTTGTGGTGACCGAGCATCTGCTGATGGCACTTGCCGAGGACAAGGGTGAGGCGGGTCGCGTGCTGCGTGACGCCGGCGTGACCAAGGAGCGCATCGAGCAAGTCTACGAGGAACTGCGCGGCGATGACCGCGTGACGTCTGCCGAGGACAAGACGCAGTTTGAGGCGTTGGAGCAGTACGGTCGCAACATCTGCGATCTGGCTCGCGCCGGCAAGCTCGACCCGGTCATCGGCCGTACCGACGAGATCCGTCGTACTATTCAGGTTCTGTCCCGCCGCACCAAGAACAACCCCGTGCTTATCGGCGAGCCGGGCGTCGGCAAGACGGCCATCGTCGAGGGCATTGCTCAGCGAATCGTGGCCGGCGACGTACCGAGCACCCTGCGCGACCGCGACCTCATCGAGCTCGACATGAGCGCGCTGGTCGCCGGCGCCAAGTACCGCGGCGAGTTCGAGGACCGCTTGAAGGCCGTGCTCAAGGAAGTGCAAAAATCCGAAGGCAAGGTCATCCTGTTCATCGATGAGCTCCATACCATCGTGGGCGCGGGTGCCACCGAGGGCTCCATGGACGCCGGCAACATCCTCAAACCGGCGCTCGCTCGTGGCGACCTGCACGCGATCGGCGCGACCACGCTCGACGAGTACCGCAAGTACATCGAGAAGGACGCGGCGCTCGCCCGTCGTTTCCAGACCGTGATGGTCAGCGAGCCTACCGTCGAGGACACCATTTCAATCCTGCGTGGCCTGAAGGAGAAGTACGAGATCTTCCACGGCGTACACATCACCGATAGCGCGCTCGTGGCTGCCGCCGACCTCTCCGACCGCTACATCGCCGACCGCTTCCTGCCCGACAAGGCTATCGACCTGGTCGATGAGGCCGCGAGCCGCCTGCGCATGGAACTCGACAGCATGCCGGTCGAGATCGACGCCACCACGCGTCAGCTCACCCAGCTGCAGATCGAGGAACAGGCGCTCATGAAAGAGACCGACGACGCCTCTAAGGAGCGTTTGGAGGCTCTGCGCCAAGAGATTGCCGAAGTCCAGGAAAAGCTCAACGTGCAAAAGGCCGGCTGGCTCAACCAAAAGAACGCCATCGACCACGTGCAGGAGCTTAAGGGCCAGCTTGACGCGGCCAAGAGCGAAGAGGAGCGCGCGACGCGCAACGGCGATCTGGGCCGTGCGTCCGAGCTTCGCTATTCTGTGATCCCGGGTCTGCAGCAGCAGATTCAGGATTCCGAGGCTGCGCTCGAGGCGCAAAAGCAGCAGGACGGCGAGGGCCTCAACGAACAGGTGACCTCCGACGAGATCGCCGAGGTCGTGAGCGCCTGGACCGGTGTGCCCGTGTCCAAGATGATGCAGGGCGAGCTCGACAAGTTGAAGGGCTTGGAGGGCGAGCTGCATAAGCGCGTTATCGGTCAGGACGAGGCCGTCTCCGCTGTAGCCGCGGCCGTGCGTCGCAGCCGTGCGGGTCTCTCCGACCCAGACAAGCCCATCGGCAGCTTCTTCTTCCTGGGCCCCACCGGCGTAGGCAAGACCGAGCTCGCCAAGGCGCTGGCCGAGTGCCTGTTCGATGACGAGCGCGCGCTCGTGCGTATCGACATGTCCGAGTATATGGAGAAGTTCAGCGTCCAGCGTCTGATCGGTGCGCCCCCGGGATACGTGGGCTATGACGAGGGCGGCCAGCTCACCGAGGCCGTGCGCCGTCGTCCCTACTCCGTGATCTTGCTCGACGAGATGGAGAAGGCTCATCCGGATGTCTTTAACGTGCTGCTGCAGGTGCTCGACGACGGCCGTTTGACCGACGGTCAGGGTCGCCAAGTGTCCTTCAAGAACACGATTATCATCATGACGTCCAACGTGGGCTCCAAGGCTATCGCCGATCTGTCCGGCAAGGACGAGGAGGAGATGCGCCATCAGGTTGACGGGGCCATGGCTCAAACCTTCCGCCCCGAGTTCCTCAACCGTATCGACGATATCGTGGTGTTCCATCCGCTCGGCATGGCGCAGATCGAGAAGATCGTCGACATCCAGCTCGCCGACGTCCGCGCGCGTCTGGCCAAGGAGCGCATGACGCTGGCCATCACCCCGGCGGCCAAGCAGATGCTCGCCGTGGGCGGCCTGGACCCGGTCTTTGGTGCCCGTCCGCTCAAGCGTCTCGTGCAGCGCGAGGTCGTGGATGCCATTGCCGCCGCTATCATCGACGGTACGGTGCGCGAGGGCGATCAGGTGACGGTCGATGTCGACAAGGACGGCGGCTTTACCGTCGTGTGCGACAACACGCCGGCGGCCACCTACGAAGTCCCCGACGCCGAGTAGATTTTGGGCCGGCTTTAAAACCGCCCCTCATCGCAAAACGCCAAGGGCGGCGGATCCAATCGGGTCCGCCGCCCTTTTTCGTGCGACAATCGATGGTGTTGAACGTGAGTACATGGCAAGGAGCTATGCAGATGACAGACAAGAACAAGACGAACACGCCGGCGACCGATGCCGCACCCGCCGCACCTAAGCCTGCGCCTAAACCGGCGCCCAAGCCGCGCGACCCCTATATCCGTGCCGAGAACGAGGATGACGACGGCTACGATCCTTATAGCGATCGTCGCCCCGAGCGCGAGCCCCTCTTCGAAGCCGACCCCTGGCGTTAAGTAGCTCATTTGGGACGGGGCTTTTTTAGCTACTTTGTTTTCGGCTAGAGGCGTTCATGCCTGCCCCCTCGGCCGCTCGATATCCTCCGGGAGGGGCCACTAATAGAAAACTTGCTTATCCATTAATCAAGATACGCATAATCTTGCTCTCCTGCTAATCAAGAATCGTTATAATCTTGATTAGCAGGAGAGCAAGATTGGAGAATTATGGCATTCAACGACTTGGTGGCTCAAAAAATAAAGGACTTTGAGCAACAGGGGATTCCGCAGGTCTTTGAGCGCGACCTTGATCTGGGCAACCCGCAGGAGCCAAAGCGCGACAACATCGTATATGTGATTGTGGGCGCCCGTCGTTGTGGAAAGACGTATCGCCTGTATCAGGAGATACGGCGGCTTCAGGGCCAAGGCGTCGAGCTTGACCGGATGCTATATTTCAATTTTGAGGATGAGCGCTTGCGTCCGTATGAGCCATCGCTACTAGCGGACGTGCTCGATACATTCTATGCACTATATCCTGCTGCTCGAGGCGAGGGCGCCTACCTTTTCTTTGACGAGATCCAGGAAATACCCGAATGGGGTGCGTTTCTGCGACGCGTGGTCGATACGGAGAAGGCGACCGTTTACGTGACGGGATCTTCTTCTAAGATGCTGTCCTCAGAACTTAAGAGCGAGTTCAGGGGCCGTTCTCTTGTGCGAGAGCTTTTTCCGTTGAGTTTTTCGGAATACGTCCGATATAAGACGGGGGGCGTTCCTGAGTCGAACGCGCCCTTCTCCTCAAGCGCTGCAGCGTTGCTCCGACACCATCTGGTCGGATATCTCGAGCGAGGGGGATTCATCGCGACACTTGAGCAGACGCCCGCAGACGCGATTCAGCTGCTACAGGAATATGCGTCGCGAACGGTCGCCATGGACGTCGTTGAACGTTACGACGTCAAGAACCCCCGTTTGGCCTCGCTGTTTCTGGCGCGGTGCATGGCATCTTCGGGACGAGAGCTGTCAGTGAACAAAGTGTACAACGAGTTCAAGAGCAGACAGATATCCGTCAGTCGAAATACGCTCAGCGACTTACTTGAGTATTACGAGGACGCCTACCTGCTGTTTTCGGTGCCGGAGTTCACGCGTTCGCTTGCAAATAATACGCGGTCTGCGTCTAAGGTCTACGCCGTCGATCCTGCGATGTTCGGAGCGTTCTCCCCCGCATCGGCATTGGATCATGGTCAGAGGCTCGAGACCGCGGTGTTCAATGCGCTCAGAAGAAGGACCCCCGCCGTGCGGCCCGGTTCGGTTTGCCGCCTGCTGATTAAAGATAAGAATAAAAGCCATGAGGTGGACTTTGTGGCTGGGGATGCACTGCTCATGCAGGCTTACGGCCTGATTCAGGTAAGTGTGGATATGACAAGCGAGAAAACGCGCGAGCGCGAAATTGCCGCGCTCGATGCCGCGATGGCCCAGTTTGATCTTGGCGAGTCGGTAATCGTTACCATGGATGAGCAGGCCGATATTCCATGCAAACACGGCGTGGTACATGCTGTGCCCGCATGGAAGTGGCTCCTTTCCTAATCGTCTATGGATTTGCGAGGCCAGGACTCAGGTGTCATGGTCCGCTAGTCCTGGGCCTTGATGCTCGGCAGGAGAATCTGGGCGAGGTAGTCGGTCTCGAGTTTGGTCGCGGCGTCTGCCTTGCCGTCTTTGCCGACCAGTACGTTCTTGATCTGGCTATAGGTGTAGCGGTTACCGGTCGTGAGCTCGACAAGCTCAATGGCCGTGTCCATGGGGTAGGTTGACACGGGATTCTGCGTCCGTCCGTTGATGGTCTGGGGCACCACGTACGGATAGACGGGGCCGCTGGCGTAGACGGTATAACCGTTGCCTAGATTGGCCGCACCCAAAATCGTATCGCCCTCATCGGGCGTAAAGCTCTCGCCCTCGCGCACTGCGACGAGCGTCACAATCGGTGTATCGCTGTCGCCGGCAAGATAGATACATAGCGTGCTGCCATTTTGCCAAGTCTCGACCTTGCCGTACCATTCGACGGGGATATCGAGCTGGTAGAGGTCGGTTGCCTTGTGGCGAGCGTCAGCATCGCGGGCTGCCTGTGCCTTTTGCGCGCTCACGGCATTGACGGCGGCGTCGCGCCGCGCGGTTGCCGCCTGCTGGAGCACCTTGGCGGTGGCGGCGGAGCTCGCGCCTCCCTCCTCGGCATATTTGGCGGCGGCATCGATCTGGTCGTCGGTTACCGTGTCGGCCGAAGGCACCTTGAGCTTAAAGGCGGCCTGGCTGCTTAGGTCCTGTCCGTCGCTCTTGATCGTGACCTGCGCCTTGGTGGTCGGCACGGTATAGACGGTGCCGTCGGACGCGATGGGGGAGGCAGCGATGGAGAGCGTGTAGTCACCGGGTAGCAGTTTGATGCCACGGCCGTGCTCGTCAACATAGAGTGTTTCGCTCACGGAGGATCCGTCAGAATCCTGGCCACTCACTTGTACGGGAATCTTGGAGCCGGCGGAACAGTCGAGGCCCGCGGCATGTACGCCAATCTGCACCGACATCATCGTGTGGGCATTGGCGGCGACAGCGGCAGCCTGCTCTTGCTGATATCCGTTCCAGGCAGCATAGCCTGCACCGCCGGCGACGAGCGCGACGGCCACGACACCGGCGACCACCAGATTGCGGCGCTTGGGCGACATCTTGCGATGGCGAACCTCGGCCTCGCGTGCCGAGGGAACGGACGGCAGGGGAATATCGCCCATGGCGATGGTCTCGTCCACGGCTGGTGCGGAACCCAGGCCAGGAAGCTCGCGGGTCAGCGAATCCTCGGCCGGCAAGCTGTCGAGCAAGACGGTTTCCTCGCCCGTGTCGGATTCGGGCTGATTGCCGGCCTCGCTTTCGGTACCTTCGTGACCTGCCTCATCTTCGGCAGGCTCAACGTCGTCTGCATCCTGATCATCGGACTGCGCCTCGGCTTCCGGCTCATCCTGCACATCAACGCCCGAATCGTCAAACGCAATCTCATCGAGTGAAATCCGGTCTAAGCTCTCCAAGGCCTCAGCGCAAGCTTCTGCATCTTGGGCCGCGTCCTCTTGGCCCCTCGTCTCATCTTTCATATATCCCCCAAGCTCAATATCGGGACAACAATGTACCCAAAAACGGGGCTCCATAGAGCCGCCGCATGATTTGAAATCCGATTTTATATATGCGCGTGTTTTTGAATAGATGAATAGAGGCGCAACGACAAAAAGCCCCCGGAAAGCGAGCGAATCGCTTTCCGGGGGCTCTGTGAGACATTGGATTGAAAGGCCTGGTGAGCGGGCCTATGCCCAAGTGCCAATAGCGGCCAACACGTTACTCGGCGTGAGCGTAATCAACCTTGGCGCGGCGGGCGGTGGCCTTCTCCCAATCGCTGGTGCCCTCAAAGACATCCTGCTTGTAGGGGTTGCGGCCGAGCTTCTTGGCACGGTAGGCGACGTAGATAATCGCGGCGATGTTGGCGATCAGCGCGGCGACCGAGACCGCGGTGGCGGCGGCGGGGTCGAGCGTGGAGTGTGTCACAAAGATGGACTCCTCCTGGAAGTACGGGAACACCTGGGCAAACATGCACCAAATGGCCAGCGTAAAGGCACGGTTCTGGATCCAGCCGCCCTTGTTCCAGATAAAGGCGGCGACGGTGGGCGCCAGCAGCAGTGCAAAGCCGCAGAACCAGGAGTGGGTGGGCAGGCAGTTGTAGGTGTAGCAGAAGTTCCAGATATCGTAGGCGATGATGTAGACCCAGGTCATGTCGGGCCACAGCATGTCGGTCTTGTCCTCAGAGGCGTAGACACTCCACCAACCGGTCATGCAGAAGATGTTGATGATACCGGCGATGCCGTTGAACACGTTGTTCCAGCCGGCGAGCTGCGTGGCGCCCTCGGAGGTGACCCAGGTGGACTTGCCCAGGACAAAGAAGTGATAGGCGCTCTCAAAGTCGGACACGACGGCGATCATGATGTTGATGGCGACGATCACAAACGGCCACGCGCGGAACCAATGCGCCTTGCCGATCTTGCCCCACTGGTACTTAATGGCAATGAAGCCCCAGCAACCGGCCAGCGCCGCGTATACCTTGGCGTAGTGGAACCAGCTGTTCTGGTACACATGGGTGGGGTTGGTGAGCGCCCACTCGGCACCCTGTGAGACGCCGATGGCGATAGCGACGCAGTAGATGGTCATGGCCAGCGGAGCCACGCCAAAGATGATGGCCGCGCCCAGCTTGGTGCGGCGGCCGACCTCGTTGAGCACGATCAGGCCAATAAAGACCATGGCCCAGCCGGCCCAGTGGATAAGGGTATTGCTACCCCAAACATCGAACAGCATGCTGCTCTCCTTTCACAAGCCCGCGGCCCCTCTTCTGATCGCGGGCAGTTTGGCCAAATGTCGTCAGTTCTGGGGCTTGCGCTCCTGATACTTGGCGGTATAGCCCTCGATATGGAGCGTCGAGGCGATGATTTCCTTGACTGTCTCGTCGGGCACATCGGGGTGCGTGCGGATATACATCAGCAGCCCCATGATGAGGGTGTAGAACGTCTCGTAGACATGGTCGATGCGTAGCTCGTGATGGGCGACAAAATCCACCACGGTGGTATCGCAGATATACTGCGCCACGCGCTGGACCACGTTGTGCAAAAAGCCGCCGTAGAGCGCGCCGCTGCTCGAGGTGAGCGTGCTCGGCAACTCGTGGCCGCTCACGACCAGGCGCTTAAAGAGCGGAGCAACGGTGTCGAGTGCGCCTTCGATGTCGCCAACCGTGCGGCTGGCGTTCCACTGCTCGAGCTCGGCGATAAAGCCGTCGATTGCCTCGTCCATAACGGCGGTGACGGCGGCATCCATATCGGCAAAGTAGTGGTAGAACAGCGAACGCGTGCAGCCAGCCCGCTTGGTCACGGCCGATACCGAAAGATGGGACACACCAAGCTCGGCGCTCACGGCGCGCACAGCGGCGAGGATCTCGCGACGGCGCTCGTCGCCCGTCAGGCGTTTTGCCGCGCTATCGGATGCGGGGACGGCATCGACCACAGAGATATCTGCTGCGTTGTTGCCCATGTTTTGCCGCCTTTCATCCGTTTGGGCCCGACCGTTCGCCTAACAGTCTTGAATATTGTTGACGGTTCGTCAATACTGTTTTTGACACAATGTCAACAATAGCGGGTGAACGGCATGGGGGCATGTCGAACCCGTACAAAGAGGGGCGCCGCGGTCTCGCCGGGCTGTGGCAAGAGAAGGGACGACTATGATTCTCAACGGACCGGGGATTAGCTATACCGAGCCCGATATCGGCGCGGAGTTCGTGCCGCCGATACCGGAGCATCCGCGCGAGGCCATCGTCAAACTGTGTGAGCACTGCACCAACCGCCTGCTGCACCGCGACGAGCTGCTGGGCTACGAGTACTGGTCGTTTGCCGAGGCCGCAACCGACGAGCAGGCCGAAGTGCTCTGCAAGATGAAGATGCGCCGTCCCTATACGCTGCCCGAGATGGTCAAGCTCACCGGCATGCCCGAGGCCGATATCGAAAAAATGCTCGACGACATGAGCTACACGGGTCTGCTCGAGTACAACTGGGAAAACCCCGAGCGCGCCAAGCAGTGGGTGCTGCCCATGCTGGTGCCGGGTTCCGCCGAGTTCCTCAACATGCGCGTGAGCCAGCTCGAGGAGCATCCGGTCTATGCCAAGTTCTTTGAGCAGGCGTCCAAGGGACCGCTGTCCAAGGCCACGCCGATGGTGCCGCCCGGCGGTGCCGGCATCGGCATGCATGTCATTCCGGTCGAGAAGGCCATCGATGCCGCGAGCACCTCGGTGCCGATCGAGCATATCGAGCATTGGCTCGACAAATACGAAGGTAAGTATGCCGCTAGCACCTGCAGCTGCCGCGCGAGCCGTCGCGTGATGGGAGAGGGCTGCGCCGACGACCCGGCCGATTGGTGCATCGCCGTGGGCGATATGGCCGACTACGTGGTCGAGACCGACCGCGGCCATTATGTGACGCGCGAGGAGGTCTACGACATCCTGCGCCAGGCCGAGGACAACGGCTTTGTGCACCAGATCACCAACATCGACGGTGAGAACAAAATCTTCGCCATCTGCAACTGCAACGTCAACGTGTGCTACGCCCTGCGCACTTCGCAGCTGTTCAACACGCCCAACCTGTCGCGCTCGGCCTACGTCGCCAAGGTCGAGAAGGACAAGTGCGTGGCCTGCGGTCGCTGCGTTGAGGTGTGTCCGGCCGGCGCCGCCAAACTGGGCCAGAAGCTCTGTAGCAAAAAGGCTGGCGGACAGGTGCCCGAGTATCCGCGCCAGGAGCTGCCCGATGCCACCAAGTGGGACCACACCAAGTGGTCGCCCAACTACCGCAACGACAACCGCATCGAGACGCATGAGTCCGGCACTGCGCCCTGCAAGACGGCTTGCCCCGCGCATGTCGCCGTTCAGGGCTATCTGAAGCTCGCGGCGCAGGGTCGCTATGACGAGGCCCTAGCACTCATTAAGCGCGAGAACCCGCTGCCCGCTATCTGCGGCCGTGTGTGCAATCGCCGCTGTGAGGATGCCTGCACCCGCGGTCGTGTGGACGCCGCCGTGGCTATCGACGAAGTCAAGAAGTTTATCGCCCAGCGCGATCTGGACGCAGCGACCCGCTATGTCCCGCCCGTGGTGACCCCGACGCGTGCTGGCGGCTTCGACCAGAAGATTGCCATCATCGGTGCCGGCCCGGCCGGTCTGTCCTGCGCTTTCTACCTGGCCGAGAAGGGCTACAAGCCCGTCGTGTTCGAGAAAAACGAGCGCCCGGGCGGCATGCTCACCTATGGCATTCCCAGCTTTAAGCTGCAGAAGGATGTTATCGAGGCCGAGGTCGAGGTTATTCGCCTGATGGGTGCCGAGTTCCGCTATGGCGTGGAAGTCGGTCGCGACGTGACGCTCGACGAGCTGCGCGCGCAGGGCTTTAAGGCCTTCTACGTTGCCATTGGCTGCCAGGGCGGCCGCCTTGCCGGCATTCCGGGCGAGGATGCCGAGGACGTGACCGTGGCCGTCGACTTCCTTCGCGAGGTTAACAGCGGCAAGATCGACGCGCTGCCCGGCCGCACCATTGTGGTGGGCGGCGGCAACGTTGCTATCGATGTCGCGCGCAACGCCTGCCGTCTGGGCTCTGAGCACGTTGAGATGTTCTGCCTGGAGAGTGAGGCCCAGATGCCCGCCAGCGAGGAGGAGCGTCGCGAGGCCATCGAGGACGGCGTGCACATCAGCTGCGGTTGGGGCCCCAAGGAGGTTCACCTGGACGAGGCCGGTCATGTGCGCGGCATCACCTTCAAGCGCTGCACGCGTGTCTTTGACGACGAGGGCCGTTTTGCGCCCGAGTACGATGAGAACGATCTGCGTCGTGTCGATGCCGACCGTGTCGTCATGTCGATTGGCCAGTCCATTGTGTGGGGCGACCTGCTGGCTGGCTCCAAGGTGGAGCTTGGCCGCGGTCAGGGTGCCCTTGCCGATCCTCAGACCTACCAGACCGCCGAGCCAGACATCTTTGTGGGCGGCGACGTCTACACCGGTCCGAGTTTTGCCATCGATGCCATCGCCGCCGGCCACGAGGCCGCCGTGTCCATCCATCGCTTTGTGCAGCCGGGGTCCACGCTCACCATCGGCCGCAACCAGCGCCGCTACACCGCGCTTGACCGCGACGATGTTGTGATTGAGAGCTACGACAACGCGAGCCGCGAGGTTGCCCATGTGGACCGCGAGCGCGAGAAGGCCGCGCCGTTTAGCGAGTACGTCGAGACCTTTACCGAAGAGCAGGTGCGCGCCGAGACCGCCCGTTGCCTGGGCTGCGGCGCCTCGATCGTCGACCCCAACAAGTGTATCGGCTGCGGCCTGTGCACCACCAAGTGCGCGTTCGATGCCATCCATCTGGATCGCGACCGCCCCGAGTGCTCCACGATGGTCAAATACGAGCAAAAGCTCCCCAGCCTAGGTAAGTATGCTTTAAAGCGTGCAATCAAAATCAAATTTGGGAAGAAATAAAAAACGCAACAAACAAGAGAACGGCGCAGAGAACGGTTGGACAGCGAGCGAGTCCCAGGCGTGGCGAGGTGCCTTGAAAGAGGAGGGCATAGGGCTTTTGCCCATGCCCGACGATTGAAAGGCAGATCGTCCGTCTGGGGCTCGCGCAGCGTCAAGTCGACCGCCGTTCGTTAGAACGGCGGAAGAAAAAGTGCATGAATTGGGAATCGTTTATCACATTATTCGCGATGTTGAGAACGTGGCGCGCGCCAATGGCGTGCGTCGCGTTTCGAGCGTCACGCTGCTGCTGGGCGAGGTCTCGGGCGTCGTTCCCGACTTGCTGCTCGACGCTTGGCGCTGGGCGGCAGATAAAAAGTCCATCACGCAGGGCGCGGAGCTTATCGTGGAGCCCGTCGAGGCCGTGACGCATTGCGAGGCGTGCGGCCGCGACTATGCGACAGTCGAGCACGGCAAGACCTGCCCCCATTGCGGCAGTGGCGATACCTATTTGCTCCAGGGCCAAGAGGTCATGATCAAGCAGATCGAGACCCCCGACGAGGATCCGGCGGACGCTGCCCCCGACGGCCCTTCTGACGCCCCCGACGCCGTCGACGCCGCTAACCCTCTCCACATCGTCTAGCCCCTAGTCGTTGGGGACGTTCTTGTTTGACTAGTCGTTTAAGAACGTCCCCAACGACTGCTTGCGCTAGAGCATAAGTTATACAATTAGTCAAGTTATGTCTGTTTAAACAAAATAGCGGCACGCAGGCGCATTGGGATTAACCTAAAAGCGGCGTTAATGAACAGAGTGTCTGTATATATCTGTGAAAGTAATTGGGAAATCACGTTTTAGTAGGCAATGAGCTGTAAATCAGCAACGTAATCAATTTGTAACAAACTTAGACGTTTAAACAAATAATGCAACCGTTTGCGAATTTAGCTATAAATCCACAAGGCGAACAGGTATACTCCTTTATTGTCGTGTAGGAAATACGTAGACAAAAAGGAGGTTATGTGATGGTAAGTATTGTTCTTGCTAGCCATGGTGACTTGGCGGCTGGAATCAAGCAGACGGGCTCGATGGTCTTTGGCGATCAGCCGTCTGTTGCCGTGGTCTCGCTCGAGCCGAGCATGGGCCCCGACGACTTCCGTGCCAAGGTCGAGGAGGCAATCGCTTCCTTCGAGGACCAGGAGCAGGTGCTCTTCCTCGTTGATCTGTGGGGCGGCACGCCGTTCAACCAGATCAGCGGGCTCATCGAGGGCCACGATTCCTGGGCTATCGTCACCGGTGTCAACCTGCCTATGCTCATCGAGGCATATTCGCAGCGCTTTGACGCAAAGAACACTGCACATGCGATCGCAAAACATCTCGTGACTGAGGCTAAGGCCGGCGTGCGCGTCAAGCCCGAGTCTCTGGAGCCCGAGGAGAAGAAGCCGGCTGCGGCCGCCGCTGCTCCTGCGGGTGCCATTCCTCCGGGAACGGTGATCGGCGACGGGCACATCAAGATCGCCCACGTCCGTATCGACACGCGCCTGCTGCATGGTCAGGTGGCCACCACGTGGACCAAGCAGATCAACCCCAACCGCATCATCGTGGTCTCCGACGGCGTTGCTCACGACGAGCTCCGCAAGACCATGATCGAGCAGGCTGCCCCTCCGGGAGTCCATGCCAACGTCGTGCCCATCAAGAAGATGGCCGAGGTCGTCAAGGACACGCGCTTTGGTGACACCAAGGCCATGCTGCTCTTTGAGAACCCGCAGGATCTGCTCAAGGCCATCGAGGCCGGCGTCGACATCAAGGAAGTCAACATCGGTTCCATGGCTCACTCCAAGGGCAAGGTCGTCGTCACCAACGCCGTCGCTATGGGCGATGACGACGTTAAGACTCTCGAGGCCCTCAAGGCCAAGGGCGTCAAGTTCGAGGTCCGCAAGGTTCCTTCGGATTCCTCCGAGGATCTCGACGCCATGTTGAAGAAAGCTAAGGCCGAACTGGCCGCTCAAGCATAGTAAAGGAGGGTCCGATACATGTCTGCAATCACTATTCTGCTTGTTGCGATTGTCGCGTTGCTTGCCGGTATGGAAGGCATTCTGGATGAGTTCCAGTTCCATCAGCCGCTCGTGGCATGCACGCTTATCGGTCTCGTAACCGGTCACCTTCAGGAGGGCATCCTCCTGGGCGGTTCGCTCCAGATGATGGCCCTTGGCTGGGCTAACGTCGGCGCCGCCGTCGCGCCTGACGCCGCCCTGGCCTCGGTCGCTTCTTCGATCATCATGGTGCTCGCCCTCAACGGTGGCGCCACCGATTCGGCCAAGGCCGTTACCGCCGCTATCGCCGTTGCCGTCCCGCTGTCGGTCGCTGGTCTGTTCCTGACCATGATCTGCCGTACCCTGGCTACCGCTATCGCTCACGCCATGGACGGTTGCGCCGAGAAGGGCGACTTCGCCGGCATCGAGCGCTGGCAGTACGCTGCTATCCTCATGCAGGGTCTTCGTATCGCCATCCCGGCAGTGCTTCTGTGCATCATCCCGGCCGAGGCTGTTACCAACGCGCTTAACGCTATGCCCGACTGGCTGTCCGGCGGCATGGCTGTCGGCGGCGGCATGGTCGCTTCCGTCGGTTACGCCATGGTCATCAACATGATGGCCACCAAGGAGACCTGGCCGTTCTTCATCCTCGGCTTTGTCCTTGCTGCCATCCCTCAGCTCACGCTGATCGCCCTTGGCCTCATCGGCATCTCCCTTGCCCTCATCTACCTTGGCCTTAAGGATCTGGCCAAGCAGGGTGGCGGCATGGGCGGTGGCTCCGGTGACCCGCTCGGCGACATTCTGAACGATTACGAGTAGGAGGGGAGTGATACATATGGCAGAGAACAAGATTCAGCTCACCAAGGCTGACCGCAAGAAGGTTTGCTTCCGTCATCAGTTCCTTCAGGGCTCGTGGAACTACGAGCGTATGCAGAACGGCGGCTGGTGCTTCGCAATGATCCCTGCGATCAAGAAGCTCTACACCAGCAAGGATGACCAGATTGCCGCTCTTAAGCGTCACCTGGAGTTCTATAACACCCACCCTTATGTTTCCGCCCCCGTCATTGGCGTTACCCTCGCTCTCGAGGAGGAGCGCGCCAACGGTGCTCCGATTGACGACGTCGCCATTCAGGGCGTCAAGGTCGGTATGATGGGCCCGCTCGCCGGCGTCGGCGACCCCGCCTTCTGGTTCACCCTTCGCCCGATTCTGGGTGCACTGGGCGCTTCCCTGGCCCTGTCCGGCAGCATCGCCGGTCCGCTGCTGTTCTTCTTCGCGTGGAACATCATCCGTTACGCCTTCCTGTGGTACACGCAGGAGTTTGGTTACAAGGTCGGCTCCTCCATCGCCAAGGACCTCTCTGGCGGTCTGATGGGCAAGGTCACCGAGGGTGCTTCCATCCTTGGTATGTTCATCATCGGCGCCCTGGTCGAGCGCTGGGTGTCCATCTCCTTCACCCCGGTCGTCTCCAAGGTCACGCAGTCTGCTGGCGCCTTTATCGACTGGGCTAACCTGCCCTCCGGTTCTGAGGGTGTCAAGGAAGCACTGACGATGTATAACTCCATCGGCGGTACTGCCCTTGATCAGGTCAAGGTCACTACGCTTCAGGCCAACCTCGATCAGCTCATCCCCGGCCTTGCCGCCGTGTGCCTGACCCTGCTGGTCTGCAAGCTCCTCAAGAAGAAGGTCAGCCCGATCGTCATCATCCTGGCTCTCTTCGCCATCGGCATCATCGGTCGCGTCTGCGGCTTCATGTAAGCGCGCTTCGGCTTAAGACCGAGAATTGCTAGACAAGGGCTTTTGAGCCATTGAAACGGACCGCACCCGGTGGGTACACTGGATGCGGTCCGATTGTTTTATTTGGAGGGCGAGGCGCGCATGGCGCAATCTCAGAACAGCACGGTCGATCTGGCAACGCCGGCAACCTGCCTGATGGGGCTTACCAGCCACGGTAACGTGATGGTGGGCAATAAGGCGTTTGAGTACTATAACGAGCGCAATCCCGAGGATTTTATTCAGATCCCGTGGGATGAGGTCGACTATATTGCCGCCGAGGTTTTGCGCGGCACCAAGAAGATCACGCGTTTTGCGATCTTCACCAAGGACAACGGTCACTTTACGTTTTCGACGCGCGACGACAAAGAGACGCTTCGCGCGGTCCGCAAGTACGTTGACGAGGATAAGCTCGTGCGTTCGCCCGACTTTATCGATGTGACGGCCAAGGGCGCCAAGAGCATCCCCTCCGTTATCAAAAACCTCTTCCACAAAGGCAACTAGTCATTAAAGAGCGCCCCCTCAAAGTGGGGCGCAGTCTCCCATGTGGCTCGATCGGGAAAGTGCATCCCAGTTCGAGCGTCGATTCCGGGATGTAGTTTCCGGAACGGGGTCGTTTGGGAAACCGTGTCCCGTTTCGAGCCGAAATTCTGGGTCACAGTTTCCCAGCGAGGTCTCATGGGGAAAGTCTGACCCAGAATTTGCCTGGATAGTGGGACGCACTTTCCGGAGGGCTGTTCCACCGCAACTTCGAAGAGTGGGTATACGCTGCATTACAGCGGCGTAAATCTGCTACACTAATACAACATGCCTCCGTAGCTCAGGGGATAGAGCACCGCTCTCCTAAAGCGGGTGTCGACGGTTCGAATCCGCCCGGGGGCACCAGAGGAATATCGAGCCCGGTACCGCTATGGTGCCGGGCTCTTCTGGTCTAAGGGCAGGATTCGGACCGTCGACACCCGCGTC
>DXZN01000001.1:26041-45150 GCA_019419645.1 Collinsella sp.
ACCAATTTCCCCGCGGGGGGAGTTTTCGAATCCGCCCGGGGGCACCAGAGATTTGCCGAGCCCGGTACCGCTACGGTGCCGGGCTCTTCTGGTCTAAAGGCCGGATTCGGACCGTCGACACCCGCGTCACCAATTTCCCCGCGGGGGGAGTTTTCGAATCCGCCCGGGGGCACCAGAGATTTGTCGAGCCCGGTACACCGACACGGTGCCGGGCTCTTCTGGTTCATGCCATGTCAAAAACGAAGCGCCCGCTTGCTGGGGGAGCAAGCGGGCGCCTGTGAGTGAATATGTTTGCGGCGAGAGCCGTAATGGGCGGTGGGGTGGCGACTAGTTGGCCGTACCGGAATCGTCGCCCGTGCCCGAGCCCGAACCCGAACCCGAGCCAGAAAGTGCGACCGTCAGCGTGATCGTGCTGTCGGTGGACTGCTTACCAGTGGGGGAGACGCCCGTCACGGTGGCGTTTTCGTTGCCACTCACGGGGTTGCCGTTCTGATCGCAGAATGCGATGTTGTAGAATCCGGCGTTGTTGAGCGCGGTGACGGCGGCGGAGATGCTCTTGCCGTACAGGTTGCCCGGAACGCTGGCCTTGCCGGACTTCTTGGCGATGACGACGGTGATCGTGGCGCCGGGCTTCTGCTTGCCGCTGGGGTTCCAGCTAATGACGGTGCCCTCGGTGACGGAATCGTTCTCCTGGTAGCTCACGTTGACGCCAAAACCGGCCATGTCGAGAGCGTTGCGTGCCTGGGCCTCGGTCATGTCGGTCAGATCGGGGACGGAGGTGGTGTCAGGACCGCTGGAGACCTTATACGAGATGGTCGTGCCCTTCTCGACTTCCTTGCCGGCATCAGTGCCCTGCTCAAAGACCTGGCCTTCGTCGGCCTCGTTGGCCTCCTCGGTTGCGTTGCCCTTCAGGCCCACGCTTGCCAGCGCGGCCTCGGCCTGGTCCTTGGTTAGGCCGACGAGCTGCGGAACCTCAACTTTCTCGGAGGGCTTGGGGCCCTTGGAGATCACCAGGTTAACCTTGGAGCCCTTGGGCTTCTTAGTGTTGCCGTTGGGGGTCTGCTCGGCAACCTTGCCCTCGTCGACATCGTCGTTATAGCTCTGGTCGACAGTTCCGACCTCAAGGCCGGCCTCCTTGATCAGCTCGATAGCGGTCTGCTGGTCCTTGTTAAGCACATCGGGCACCGTAACCTGCTCGCCCCCAAAGAGCCCGGTGGCGAAGGCCACCACAACGCCAACCACGGCGATTGCGGCGACTACGGCGGCGATAATCTTGTTCTTGTTGGACTTGGGCTGATCGACCTCGTAGGAACCGGTGGAACCCGAGACGGCGCTGCGGGGGTTGGTCTGTCCGCTTACGCCCGATACGGGGCGAACCATAGCGCGCGTGGAGTCAGACAGCTCACGGGTCTTGGTGGCGCCCAGGTCGCCCGCGGCACCGATGATGCGCGTGGGCTCGGAGACGTTGACGGCGCGGCCGGACAGGTAGTTGTTGAGCACCTGGCGCAGCTCGTCTGCCGTCTGGAAGCGGTTCGACGGGTCCTTTTCCATGCACTTGAGGATGATGCGCTCCAGATCGGCGTCGACGCCGGAGTTGATCTGGCTCGGCGGAACCGGCAGTTCGTTTACCTGCTTGAGCGCAACCGAGATGGCGTCGTCACCGTCAAAGGGGACGCGACCGGTGGCGCACTCGTACATCACGACGCCCAGGGAGTAGATATCCGAAGTGGGACCGAGGTCCTGGCCGCGCGTTTGCTCGGGGCTTACGTAGTGGGCGGTGCCCAGTACATTGTTGTCCTGCGTGAGGTGGCTGTTCTTTGCGCGCGCGATGCCAAAGTCCATGACCTTGATGTTGCCGTCGGGCAGCACCATGATGTTTTGCGGCTTAATGTCGCGGTGGATGATCTCGTGCTTGTGGGCGACCGAAAGCGCGGAGCTGATCTGCGAGCCGATCTGCGCGACCTTCTTTGGATCGAGGGCGCCGTGGCTCTTGATGCCGCTCTTAAGGTCGGTACCGCGCAGGTACTCCATGACGATGTAGTAGGTATCGCCATCCTTGCCCCAATCGTAGACGCCCACGATATAGGGGGAGGAGAGACCTGCTGCTGCCTGGGCCTCCTGCTTAAAGCGGGCGGCGAAGGTGGCGTCGCCGGCATACTGCGGCAGCATGATCTTGACGGCAACCGTGCGGTCGAGGACCTGATCTTGCGCACGGAAGACGGTCGCCATGCCGCCCGTTCCCACCTTATCCTTGAGGAGGTATCTTCCCCCGAGGACCCTCTGTTCCATTCCTGCTCCTAACTAACTTATTCGCTCAACGATGTGTGTAGTACCAAATCTATGGTCGCTGGGACCGCGTGGCGCCTTGCCGCTAGCTCATCGGCCGCGGCGCGCCCCAAGTATCCGCTTCGATCACAGGCATCACGCTCCTTGGGCGGCAAGTGCCGCGGTCAGGACGATGCCGGCGATCTTGGCTGCCTTGACGTCGTGTTTGTCGTAATCCTCCAAGGCCACCGAGATGGCGACCGTGGGTGAATCGTAAGGTGCGAAGCCGACGAACATCGAGTTGACGTTGGTGCCGCCGGTCTCGGCCGATCCAGTCTTGCCGGCGACCTTGACGCCCGGAATCTGGGCATCGGTGCCGGTGCCGGACTGGACAACCGCGAGCATGGCCTGCTTGACCTGATCGGCCGTGGTGGCGCTGACGGCCTGGCCGAGCGAGCGGGATTGCGTGGTCTTGACCACGGTTCCGTCGGGGGCGAGCACCTGGGCCACGAAGAACGGGTCCATGACCACGCCGCTGTTGGCGATGGCCGCTGCTATCACGCAGTTTTGCATGACGGTGGTCTGCGGACCTGGCGTGTGGTCCATGCCGACAGGCTGGCCGGCGCCTGCCCAGGCGGTCTCCCACTCGGTCATGAGCGAGGGGTCGGCCATGATGGAGGCCGCGGTGGTCAGGTCCTGACCGAGCTTTTGGCCGTAACCAAAGGCGTTGGCAAACTGGACGAGCGAGCTGGCGCCGATCTCGTTGGCCACCTGGCCAAAGACGACGTTGGATGACACGGCAAAGGCCTGTTGCAGGCTGATGGTACCGTAGCTCTCGTTGGCGTAATTGGTGACCGGCGCGTTGCCGATATCCATGGAGCTGGGCGCCTGGTACGTGCTGGTAAGGCTGGCGGTGCCGGTTTCGAGCGCCGCGGAGAGTGTGACGACCTTAAAGGTCGAGCCCGGGGTATAGAGAGCGTCCATGGCGCGGTCGTACATGGAGCCGTCCTCGCCACCGCCCGACTGCATCAGGGCATCGATGTTGGTGTTGTCATAGGTGGGCGAGCTTGCGCATGCGAGGACCGCGCCGGTGCGCGGATCCATAACCACCACGGCACCCTTAAAGCCCTTGAGTGCCTGCTCGGCAGCCGTCTGGATGCGCGAGTCGATGGTGAGCTTGGCGGTGTTGCCCGGTTGGTTTTGGCCCGCGAGCGACGCGAGGGCGTTGTTCCAGCTGGAGTAATCCTTGGAGCCGGTGAGCGT
The DNA here is from genome assembly GCA_019419645.1 of Collinsella sp. Lineage (GTDB taxonomy): Bacteria > Actinomycetota > Coriobacteriia > Coriobacteriales > Coriobacteriaceae > Collinsella. The sequence continues at coordinate 29,570 of DXZN01000001.1, forward strand.
TTCGTTCATGACGCTCTCGACACCAGCGGTGCCGTACTGCTGGCTTACATAGCCCACCACGTGAGCGGCCATGTTTCCGTTGGGGTAGGAGCGGGCGTAGGTGCCGTCTTCCTGTTGCAGCGACTCGGCCAGCGTCACGCCGTCGGACGTGATGATGGAGCCGCGCTGGATGTACTTGGAGCGGGCGATGGTGTGGTTGTTGGTCGGCATGTCCTGATAGTCCTTGGCCTTGATGACCTGGACATAGGTGAGGTTGCCGATAAGGATGGCGAATAGTGCCGTAAAGGCGAGCACGGCGCGGGTCAGTCGATTGGCGAGCGCCACGCGGCCGAGCACACCGGATTCGGGCGTGTCGAGCAGGCGACGACGCATGCGCGAGCCGGCGGAGTGGCTGCCGCGGGCATACGAAGACGAAGTGGCGAAGCGCGTGCCGGCCGGGGAGGACGCCGAGGCGACCTGGTCGTCGGTGATGGCGGCCATGGTGCCGGTGCCGGTGAGCTCGGCCTCGCGACCGGTTGCCTCGTCACCGGCGCGCAGCAAAAGCGCGACGATGATAAAGCTTGCCAGCAGCGAGGAGCCACCCTGGCTCATAAAGGGCAGGGTGACGCCGGTCAGCGGGATCAGGCGGGTAACGCCGCCAACGATCAAGAACGCCTGGAAGCTGATAGCGGCCGTAAGACCGGTGGCGCTAAAGGCGGCAAGGTCGGACTTGGCACGGGCTGCCGTGGTCAGGCCACGTACGGCAAAGAGCATAAACAGGATAAGAACGGCGCCACCGCCCAAAAGGCCCATCTCCTCGCCGATAGCCGAGAAGATAAAGTCGGACTCGACGACGGGGATGTTGTTGGCCATGCCGTTGCCAATGCCGACGCCAACAAGGCCGCCGTCGGCCAGCGAGAAGAGGGACTGGACAATCTGGTAGCCCTGGCCCTGTGCATCCTTAAAGGGATCGGCCCAGATCTGGAAACGAACCTGGACGTGCGACAGGAACTTGTAAGCGCCCACGGCCCCCACGGCCAAGAGCACAAGGCCGATGATGACATACGAGAAGCGACCCGTGGCAACGTAGAGCATCAGCAAGAAGATGGTGTAGAACAGCAAGGCCGAGCCCAGGTCACGTTCGAAGACAACGACGAGCAGGCATACGCCCCAGACTGCGAACAGCGGCAGCAGCAGGCGCAGACGCGGAATCTTAAGACCCAAGATCTTGCGGTTGGAGATAGAGAGCAGTTCGCGGTTCTCGGCCAGGTAACCGGCTAGGAACAGCACGATAAAGACCTTGGCGAACTCGCCGGGCTGAATGGTAAAGCCGGCGATGCGAATCCACAGTTTAGAGCCCGAGATCGTGGTGCCGATAAAGATGGGCAGCATCAGCAAGATGATGCCGATGATGCCAAAGGTGTACTTGTAGCGCATGACTACGTCGAGGTTTTTGACCAGCGCAAGCGTACCTACCATCAACGCCACCGAGATAAACAGGATGACGAGCTGCGAGATGGCGAGCGTGGGCGCCAAGCGCGTCACAAACGTGATGCCAATGCCCGAAAGAACAAAGACGACGGGCAGGATGGCCGGGTCGGCGCCGGGTGCCAGAATGCGCACGGCGATATGCGCCGCGGCGAAGGCGGCAAAGAGACCGATCGGAACGGCAAGTGTCTCAAACGAGATGGCGGCGCCTGCGGTGAGCACGTACATCGCATACAGCAGGATGACGGGGAACGCCGAGGCGATGAGTAAGAGCAGTTCGGTATTACGGCGACTCATAAGCGGCACTCCCTTTCTAATTCTTATCGGAGGCTTCGGCCTCGGCGGACTGTTCGGCGGTATTCTCGGAATCCGATTCGGAGGTCGAACCCTGGTCGGTGTTATTGCGGATCGTTTGCGCGTCGATCACCTGACGGGTCTGCTCCTCGTCGATCTGATGGCGGTACTTGGAGATGGTGTCCTGTGCGTCGTCGATGCTCGTCTGCTGAATACCTGCCTTAAGGCGATTTTGTGTGTCTTCGGGCAGGTCGGACAGCTTGATACTGGTTTCGCTTTCGAGCCAGTGGAGCTTGAGTCCGAGCGGCTTGCCGGGCAGGCCGCGCCAGACGGCGACATTGCCCTGGGAGGTACCCAGGTAGTACGAGCCGGTGACACCCGTGTAGGCCCAGATGGCAGCCGCCAGCACCAAGACGAGACCTAAGACGACGCCGATGGTGACGTTGCGGCGACGCACGCGTTGCGCCTCGCGCATAACGCCATCGTCAACCAGGTCAACGACTACTACGGTCACGTTGTCGTGGCCGCCGGCGGCAAGCGCCGCGTCCACTAGGTTGTCGACGCAGATTTGCGCGGTTGAGGACTGCGTGGCGATGTTCTCGATATCGCTATCGGGAATCATGCTCGAAAGGCCGTCGGAGCACAGGATCAGGCGGTCGCCTTCCTCGATATGCAGAGTGAAGTGGTCGGCATACATGGCGGGGTCCGAGCCCAGCGCACGGGTGATGACCGAGCGGTTTGGGTGGACGCGAGCCTCGTCTGCCGTAATCTCACCGGCGTCCACGAGCTCCTCCACGTAGGAGTGGTCGCGGGTCACGCGGATGAGCGTGCCCTCGTGGAGCAGGTAGGCGCGAGAGTCACCCACGTGGGCGATGGCGAGCGTGTCGTTTTCGATATAGGCGCAAGTGGCTGTGCAGCCCATGCCGGGCTTGCCCAGGCCGTTCAGGGCCGCCTCGATTACGGCGGCGTTGGCTGCCTCGACGGCTGCGGCCAGGCGTGCTGCGTCGGCGGACTGCGGGGCCGTCTTGGCAATAGTCTCGACGGCAATGGAAGAGGCTACCTCGCCGGCGGCGTGACCGCCCATGCCGTCGCATACGCAAAAGAGCGGCGACTGCACCAGGTAGGAATCCTCATTGTGCGGGCGTACGCAGCCAACGTCAGAGCGGGCGCCCCACATGAGTTGCGTGGTGGTGCCGGCATCATAGGTCGAGTCGGTCTCGATGCGCTCCTCGGTCAGGGGCTCAAAGCTCATGGTCGAGCCGGGGTCTTTGAGCTTGGTCTCAACGGCGGCAACGTCGATCTCGGCTGTGTCACCGGGAGAGACGGTGTCGGTCTCGGCGTTTGATTCGGAATCGCCGGTGTCCGGGGAGCCGGGCTCCTCGGGCGCGCGGGCGGTCGACTCGTCGTCTTGCGGGCTGACGTCTATAGGCTCGGGCGTCGCAAAGTGCGACGGCGCGGGCGTGCTTTGCGACTGGGCGGCGGGCTCGGTCACGGCATCGGACTCGCTTGCGGGCGCAGGCTGCGGGGTCTTGGGTGCAGGGCCGTCCTCGGGGGATGGCCCTGCCTCGGGCGCCGGCGTAGACGTGGGCGCAACCTCGGATGCCGGGGCTATGGGAAACGCCGGCGCGGCGGGTTCGGGTGCCGCAAACACCGCAGCGCTCTCGTTGATTGCCGCGGCGACGGGCTCTGCAAAGTGAGCCGGCGCCGAGGTTGCTTCGGGCGCTGTGGGCTGTTCCGCGGCATGTGCGCCGATGGGCGCCGCTACGGCATCCTCTTCGTCCCCGTTATCGGCGAGATCCGAAATATCATGCGTTACATGTGAAAGAGGCAGGGAGAACACGGTGTCCTCGGGTTCCACAGGTGCGGAGCCCGCCGGAGCGGCGTGGGCCGGCGCAGCTGTGGCGGCAGCCGGTGCCTCGGTCATAGTCGCGGACTTGTTCTCCTCGTCGATCATCGACGGTTCACCTTCATGACCACATCGCCAATCTGGACTTCGTCGCCCTCGCGCAGCGTTGCGGGCTCCACAAGCTGGCGGCCGTTGACGAGCGTGCCGTTAAGCGAGTTGAGGTCCTCGATGATGAGCGCCGGGCCCTGCAGTGAAAAGCGCGCATGTGAGGCCGAGACGAATGGTTCGTTGATGCAGATGTCCGAAGATGGCGAGCGACCGACGATGACGGGGCCGAGCATATCTACGTGGATGCCGCGGATACCGCGCGGACCCTTGTCCACATCGATCGTCCAGATAGCCGAGTCGCGGCGCTGTCCGCGCACAAGTCCCACGCCGGTCTTCATGACGGCGAACAGGAAGATATAGAGCAGGGCGACCAGGACGATGCGGCCTGCAAAAAGGACGATATCGATGTTCATAAGCGACTATCCCCTAAATTCAAAGGTGCTCAGGCCAAACGTCAGCAGATCGCCGTTGCGCAGCGGGCAGCGCGTAATACGGCGGTTGTTGACGAGCGTGCCGTTGGTGGAATTGAGGTCCTCGATCGACCAATCCGAGCCCGTAAAGGTGAGCTGGGCGTGGCGGCGCGACACGTTGGGGTCGCGCAGGGCGATGTCCGAAACCGAACGCTCGCGACCGATGGTCACCTGTGCGGAGGTGATGCTATGGCTCTCGCCGCTCACGACGTCGACGAGCTGGGCGAGCGGGCGCTGCGGGGCGCGAGTGCTTGCCATGTTGGAGGCGATGCCGGCTGCGGCGCCTAGGCCCACGGCGGCGCCGGTCGCGGCGGCTCCGCCCATGCCGGCAAGCGCGTCGCGCGAGACGGTCTGCGGCACCGGGATGGGTGCGGCGGCGGGGTCGGGGACGCTGGGCGCGAAGGGGTCTGCCATGGCAAGCGGGTCGGGAGCGGCGGCGCGAGGCGTCGGCTGCTGCTGGGGCATGGCGGCGGGGCGCTGCTGCTGCGGGGCAGCAAACTGCTGCTGGCCGGCGCGCGGGGCGCTGGCGGCACGGCTTGCCGCGGAGTTGTTCTGGCCCAGGCCGTTTTGATAGGCGCGCTCTTCTTCGTACAGGCGGCCGAGCGTGGGGGCATCGACGTTCTCGGCAAAGACCGAGAACTTGCCGGCGCGCAGCTGCGGATCGATCATAAAGCGCACGAGGGGCTCGCCGACAAAGACATAGCGGCGCTTTTCGGCCTGCGCTTTCACAAACTCGCGGACCTCGCGCGAAAGCTCGGGGTAGAACGGGGCGAGCATGGGATCGTCGTCGGCGGCGATCAGGATGGTATAGAGTGCCGGCGCCGTGTTGACGCCATTGATCACCAGAGTCTGATCCTCCATGTCGCGAGCGGCCTGCTTGGCAAGCTTCTTAAAGGAGAACGGGGCACGGGTGGCACCGAAGATGCCGGCCACGTGGTCCTCGAAGATGTTCAGGAAGTTCACGAAAGATCACTCTCCGTATAGGTTCTTTGGTATCCGAGCAAATATAGGCATATCCCAACGATTATAGAGGATAGGGTTCCCGCAACCGCCGCCTTGGCGACGACCGCGGCTGCAAGGCTGGCAATTTCCATATGGTGTGCAAGACAGGACGCCGCTGCGCAGCCGATGCCGGCGACAGCGATGGCGGCGATTGCGGCAAGGTTTGAGCCCTGATCGGCACGCTTGGCATGGGCATTGAGCAGCGCAGATGACGCCGCGGCAGTTGCCGCTACCAGCACAAAGGCAGCCCAAAGGAGTGGGTCTCCCAGCGCTGCGGCAACGTTACCGAGCCCCAGCACGCCTCCGGCTGAAAGCGCGACCGTGGCCAGACGGGCAAAAAGCACGCCCATGCCCGTTGCCGCGGCGGCGCTTGCCGGGCCAAGCCAAAATGACGCGACGCCGGCGGCGACCCCAGCTGCCAGGAAGGTGTTGCCAGTCAGACAGCCAAGCGCGAGTGCACAGGTGAGCGCGGCGCTCGCGGCAGCCTCGGTGCGACCCCAGGCGATCCACCAACCGGACATGGCGGCGGCAAAGATCACCGCGACGGGCAACATCGACAGGATGCCCTGCGCCTGCATGGTGGCGTTGGCCATGAGCACCAAAAAGCCCACAGCCGAGATGGCCGAGCCGATCTGGGGGGCCAGGCCAGCCGCCGCTCCGATCGCGATGGCCGCAATGACCAGGCCGGGAAGCGCCGCGACCCCGGCCGTTTGCATCAGCAAAAAGCTAAAGGTGCCGCACGTTAGCGCCGAGATAGCGCGCATGGCGTAGTCGCGCGCATGGCTCCAGCGCGTGCCCGCCCAGCCGAGTGCGGGGTCGACCTCGATGGCGTCGTCCTCGTAGTACGACGGCTCGATATCGTCGAGCTCCTGCTCGTCATCCGAAAGCTCGCCAACCATTTGCTCCAGACTGCGACGGCCCTCGCGCACGCTGCCCAGACCGGCAAGGAGTTGGTCGCAAAATGCCTCGATGCTGTTGGGGCGGTCCTGCGGCATGGGGGAGAGCGCGCTCATGAGCGCGGCCTCGGCTCCCGGGGGAAAGTGTGGTATCAGCTCGCTGGGATAGGTGGCGCCGCCGATGATGCGGTCGAGCGAGTCGGCGGGCGTGGCCGCCATAAAGGGAGCGCTGCCGCACAAGCCCTCATAGATAACGCAGGCAAGGGCAAAGACATCGGCGCGTTCGTCGACCGTGCCGGTCTCGATATCGAGCTGCTCGGGCGGCATGTAGCCGATGGTGCCGCCGCGCGAGCCGCCAAAGCCACCGGCGGACGACAGTCGCGCCATGCCAAAGTCGGTGAGCTTTACATTGCCCGAGTGGTCGATGAGCACGTTGGCGGGCTTAATGTCCAGGTGGAGTACGCCATTGCTATGGGCGAAGGTGAGCGCCTGGCCCAGGGCATCGGCAATGGCCGCGGCCTCGTCAAAGGTGAGCGAGTGGCCGTCCACGCGATGCAAAAACTCGGCCAGCGACATACCGTCGACATACTCCATGACCAGGTAGGCATAGGCGGTGTCATGCGTAAAGTCGATGACCTGCACGATATTGGGATGTTGAAGCATGGCGGCAGTGTGCGCCTCGCGCAGGACATCCATGATGTCGCTGGCGGGCATGCCGGCGCCGTTGATAAGGGGGATGCGCTTAATGGCGACGCGGCGGCGCAGGTGCGTGTCGCGGCAGATCTCGATGGAGCCAAAACCGCCGGTCGCAAGTGTCTCGAGCGGCTGGTACCGCTTGAGCAGCTCGCGAGAGCTGGTGCCCTCCAAAGGAACGTCCGGCGAGAACCGGGCGGTATGTTGCGAGAAAAGCGGCATGGCCAACCCTCGTGCGTTTAAAGTTCGTTTGCGAGCGGCGGGCGCGGAGCCGAGCCATTCGCGGTGGCATAGATGCTGCTAGTGTAGCACGCTCGGGCAGATGGCGAGGAAACGGGGATGAGGTGGTCCGATCGACCCGACTCCGTTTCGACGCGTCCGGAAAGCGCATCCCAGTTTTCATCCAAATAATGGGATGCGCTTTCCGATTGGGGTGGGCTGCGGAAACTGCATCCCAGAATATTGGCCTGGAACGGGACGGACTTTCCGAATCGGCGCTCAAAAGGAAACCGCATCCCGCTTTGGGGCGGGGGCTGCGGACAAAAGCCGGACCGTGACCTGGCTCGGATTGGAGTTAGCGTGAATCGTTGATGTTGGCCGGTGTGGGCATGGAGATAGATGAGCGGATCGAGCGATATAATGACATGCTATGGAGGCCATATGCTCTTTTCCCGCCGTTCTGCCACATTTGCCTGCGCCATTGTGCTTATCGTAATGTCGGTCACCCCTTATCACCGGTTTTCATCTTCACTTGGCTTGGCATCAGGTGCAATGACCTGGCTCGTTATCCTTGGCGCATGCCTCGCGGCGTTTGTTCATGGTACTGCGCTATGCAAGGGGGGAATGAGAAGGCCGAGGTATCTCGGTGCCATCGGTGTTTTCCTCGGTGTTATTGCAACGGTTCCCGAATGGGCTGACCTTGCTTTCTATGCTCGCGGAGATTCTATTCCATTCGTGTTTGCGCCTATCTGGCTGTTGCGCGGCGTTTCATGCGCCTCGTGCTTTGCTGGGTCGCTGCTCCTCTCATATGTAATTTGGGATACGGCGGGCTCTCCTTTGACGCAGGGGGCGACGCGGGCTGACGAAAGAGAAACTCGTCATCCGCAGGACGCGATTTTTACAGAAACAATAGCCGTCATGTCTTGTCTGCTGTTCTGCTGTCGAGTTTCATGGAGAGTCATCCCCGAGCCATGGGGAATATCCTCTGCATCGGCCGCACCAATTGGTCTTGCGCTTTTAATTCCGCTAGCCTATTTCGTATTGGCTGCGGTCCCGCTGCTTTGCTGTCCCCGCGCCTTTGGTCGGGGGCAGGGCGACGTGTCTGCCCGTTCTGTGCTCGTGGCAGTTCCTATCGGTCTTATTCCGGCTGTCGAGGTGGCATACTTCGCAAACGATGCCGCGGTCATTGCATTGCTGGCGATGGGGTCCGCTATCGCTGCTGCCTTCGTATGCATGTTGCTAAGGGGGAAACGGGACAACGATTCGGATATCGCCTGCGCGTCCGACCCATTCGATGCGGGGGCGTTTTCCCCCGCCCTGTCGCCTAGAGAAGAGCAGTTTGTTCGACTGCTGCTCAAAGGGAAAACGCCGGCGGAAATTGCCGGGGAGACGGATACGAAGCCATCGACGGTGAGAACAACGCTTCACCGAGCATACGGGAAGGCGTCGGTTGCGGGCTCGCGCGAGCTCGTGGCGTTGTTTGCGGGTGAGGGCGATACTGTAGGGCATGAGCTGCCGCAGCGGCATGCTGACGATATGGTGGCATCAGCTCGAACGCGCCGGCTGTTTCGATACCTGCTCACATTATTTTTTGTCCTCCTTGCGGCTGGCCCCTTGGTAATGGCGGATAGCGATTGGGGGTCCGGTGTTTCGCTGGCTGTCGCCTTTTCCCTCTTAAGCTACGCATTGGGTCTCGGACTGCTTCTGTCGCTACGCTACGCGGGTGGAAAACCGAATCGTGGCGCTGCGCTGGATAGAGCAGGTGAAGCGATTGGGCTCGGAAGCCCGTGCGTGTGGGTGATACTGTCTGCTGTGGAATGGTCTTTTGTCTATATCGCGGCATGGAGGTGCGTACGCGATCCGTTGATGGCTGTGCCGGTCCTGTTTTGCGGCGTGGCGTCTATGGCTTCGCTTGCCGTTGAGCTGCGTCCGTTTAAGGTGCGTGCTCGTACCCGGGCTATCGTGTCGTTGGTGTCAATGGGCATGGTTGCCTTAATCTATGCGGTCGCTAGGGGGCGAATCCACGGGCTTGCGGTGCTGACGGGGATGTTGCTCACGTATAAGGTGCTGCGAAGCTGTCCTCGGTGCAGAATGCTTGGAATATGGATGCTTTGCTTCGGGGCGATGGCTCCTGTTTGGGTTGCCTTGCTCAATATGGTGCAGGATCTGACGGTTTTCGAGCCGTTGTTCCTCGCGTCGTTGCTGGGGCAAAGTTCGGCTGTCAATGTCGTCGTGGCAACGGTGATCGTCTGCTGGTCTGCGCCCATGTTCGTCACGCACATCGCGCTCACCCGCTCGGTTGAGAACGAGAAGGCCGTCTTGGAGTACCGCGCGAACGGGTCCACCGAAACGGCTCGCGTGCGTCAGCTTGCCCTGCTTGCGTCGCGCTCCCTTTCTGATGTTCAGTCGCAAATTTTGCTGATGACGGCAGAAGGCGCAACGACAAAGACCATTGCGGAGGATGTCGGTTACGCTGCATCTACGGTGCAAGCACTGCGGTCTGCATCTTACCGCCAGTTGAAGATCAAGAATAAAGCGGAGCTTGTTTCATTGTTATCGCAGGTAGATAACGTGTAAACGCCTGAGCGATCAACTCAATAGCGGGTGTTTACAGACATCTTTCTCTATTCATGCAAAGGTTGCCGTGCGTCGACGCACTGTTAACCGCTTTTGATTGGAGAAGGCCATGATTAAGCCAAGGAGCGCTATTGCTCGAATCGGAGTCGGCTTGGCGATTGTTGCGGGCTTGTCGATGGGTGCACCTGCCGCATCATTCGCTCAAGAGGAGTTTGACACTTCCCAGGTTTCTAGCATTTCGCAGAGCGCGGATGCCGGAATTGCCACATGCAAGAACAACGAAGATAGAGATTTCGCTTTTCAATGTTCTGGCACGAGCGCAACCGGCTATCGCCAGAAAGAAGATTCATCTTCAGTCTACATTTGGATCAAAGGCTATTCAGGAAAGCCGTTACGTTTGTACGTGGACGGTGCCTATGACAATAGAGGAACGGGCAATTTGAATTGCACGCAGGGCGTGTATCGCTCCAACCATGAGCGTGAATGGGAGATATACAATCTCGTCCGTGAGAATAAACGCAGCTATGCTCGTCTGACTGCATGGGCCGAGTCCGGATACGGCACGGTCTATGGAAAGTGGAGCCCCGATTGCTTCGGCCATTTTAACAAACTTCCCTCCTAGCCAATCCGCAGCTTCTTGTTGTGATTAGGGCCGGGCCGAGTGTTGCTGCTCGGCCCGGCCGAAGGGAGGGTGATGTCGCTTGAATAGAAATCTAATGCGGCACGAGTTGTCCAAGATATTTGGCAATCCTATATTTGCGTTGACCCTTATGGTTGCAACTGCAATTTCGATGGCGGCTGCCATTGAGGCATGGTGGACGCTCGAGACTGAGCGCAAGCAGCTGTTATCGCTTGGCTATGGCGTTGGTTTGCAAGCCCAGGCATACCTCGGCCAAACGCGTGAAAGTAGCTTTGGTAACTGGATCGTTGTGAGTGCAAATGCACCGCTATCGGCATCAGTGTTTTTCTATGCGCTGCCGTTGCTTGCCATGCTGGCCGGGTCGTGGTCATGCCTGTCCGAGCGTTTGAGCGGTTACGAGGCGCAAATCTGCACACGTGTTTCTAGAAATGCATGCGTGAACGTGAAGATGCTGTCTGCTTTTCTCTCTGCGTTTGCGGTCACGGCTATTCCGCTACTCGTGAACTTCCTGATTGTCTCAATGCTGTTTCCAGCGTATCTCCCCCGGGTCGATGAATCGACTTACGTCGGGCTCTATCTGCATAGCTATTTTTCTGGTCTGTTTTATTCCCGGCCTCTGTTATATGTGCTGGTTTATACACTGTTCGATGCGGTGACGCTGGGGGCTCTATCCATGGCCGTGACTGGTCTGTCGGTTGTGTTTCGCAGCAGAATCAAGGCGATGGTCGTTCCATATCTGATTATGGTTGCATGGCACTTTGTTAACGATTGGATTTTTAGCGTCCTTTCATGCGTCGGCTTTAACTGCAACATTCTTAACAGCATCAGGTCGGAATCACTAAATAACTGGCCCGACATTCGAGCAGGGTTTGCAGAAATCATTTTGCTGTTCGTCTTTTCTTTGATTTCCGCGAGATTCTTAAAAAGACGCGAGGTGGTCTGATGCTGTTTAGGCTGGTCGCCGCGGACCTGAGGACCGTTTTGAAGAAGAACATCCTTGCTTTTATTGCGATTGCGGCAGTGACCGTTGCGAACTTGGTGTACGCCTACGGCTTGTCTTCTGTGTATGGGGTTCGGACGAATGCCTTGGGGGTTGCTGATAATCTCGCGCTCGTGTTTGCCGGATCCGCTCCGTTTGAGCCTAGGCCCGGGCTCATGTTTGTGCCTCCGTTAGGATGGCTATTTGTCATTCTGCTTATTCTCTATACAACACTCGATTATCCGACCGAATCGTTGCACGGGTTTGGTTTGCAAGCGCTTGTTCGATGCCGGTCAAGAACCCTTTGGTGGGTCTCGCGTTTTATCTTGGTGGCGGCGGTAACGGCATTTTCGCTGCTCGTGGTGGTTTGCTCTGTTGTGATTTGGAGCTTGATGGTGAGCGCCTCGTTCAGCGCGGTCATTCATGGTGAGTCGCTTCAGCTGGCTAATTTGGCGCCGTGGTTTCTCAAAGCTGGCGAGGCGGATGCGCTGCCGTTTTTCACAGGTCTCTTTTTTGCTTTCGAGGCGCTTGCGTTTGCGCAGGCAGTGATTGGCTTTGTACTTGGGCCGTCGGTCTCGTTTGTGGTTTTAATGAGCTACCTGATCTGTTCGGCATTTGCGCGGCATTGGGTGCTGTTAGGCAACGCCCTAATGCTGTTGCGCTGGGGCGGAATTGTCAAAGAGGGAATCGCGACGGGCTCGAGCGTCTTGTTTTCAATTGTGATTATGTCGTTATGCCTATCGTTGGGTGGACTGTGGTTTCGAAGGGCCGACCTTATAGAAAAGGGGGACAAGATATGAGCGTGATCGTTAGGGACGTATCGAAGCGCATGGGCAAAAACGATGTTCTGCGCAACGTGTCCATCGAGGTTGACCCTGGGACTGTGGTTGGGCTTCAGGGGATAAACGGTTCGGGTAAGACCATGCTTATGCGAGCGGTCTGCGGATTGATCAAGCCTACCGAAGGCGAGATCTCTATCGATGGCCAGAGGCTTGGGGCGGACATCTCGTTCCCGCCGAGTCTGGGGATGTTGATCGAGGCGCCTTCCTTTTTAGGATATCTGTCTGGCTACGACAATCTGGAGCTCATCGCCCAGATCAAGGGCGTTGCCACCCCCGAGGACATTCACTCTGCCCTGCGGCTCGTGGGGCTCGATGCAGACGAAAAAAAGAAGTTCCGAGCATACTCGCTTGGGATGAAGCAACGTCTGGGGATAGCTGCGGCAATTATGGAAAAGCCGAAGCTGCTTGTTCTCGATGAGCCAACAAATGCCCTCGACGAAGCGGGCGTTGAAATGCTCAAGCGCGTTGTGGCGATGGCGGCCTCAACGGGTCGCGAGGTTATTCTGTCCAGCCATGACGGAGAGGTGCTCGAGGAGCTGGCCGATCGGGTTTACTGCATGCGCGACGGTGCCGTTGTGAAAGTTCGGGAAAGGTCGTGAGCGCGATGAAGAAGACCCTGTGGACAAGAAGGGCGGTGCTTGCTCTTTTCGGCTGTGCTGCTACCGGCCTTGCGGGCATGAGGGTGAGCGTCGTTAACGGGAACCGGACGGTCATTCCTGAGAAATATTATGCGGAGGGCGAATGGCTCTCGATGGATGGGGCGTTTCTGGGTTCGAAGGATGTGGCGACTGACGGGTATTCGTTTTACATAGACGGGGCAGAGCTGCTCACGCCGCGCGAGTATCTCAAGCGTGCGCATGATGATTATTCAAAATATGGCATCGTGGATACGAAAACGAAATTGAAGGACGCCGACATCACGTGTGTTATCGCCGTAAAGATGCGTGTCAGGAATAAGGACAATGTCGAAGGCGGAATCAAAACGTATGTTTGGCATTTGGTGCCGGAGTCTGCGCCAAACTATGACTTTGTGGTCAATACCGATCTGATAACGCAGGCAATGCCGGCTCTGGGCGGTTCTGCTGCGTTTGCTGTACAGGTTGGGGCGGAGAACGAGTTGCTCGTCCCATTCATGATGCAAAACACCAACGACTATTTCGAAGGTTACGAGACCGTCCGTTTTGAGAAAGCATTTCCCGGGACTTACACGATGAAGATGACCGATCTGCCGGAGCGAAGGCTCTTAAGGTTTGAAGTGAAGCAGTTCGAGAGTTAGGCAAAACGGGTCCATCGGCGGTACGCGCGCCCGATTCCAGGCGCCCCGGCCCGGAATCGGGCGCGGGACGAGGCGCCTTCGGTGTCGGCCGGCCTACCGCTTCTTCTTGTTCTTCTTCTGCTTGCGCTGCTTGCCCTTGGTCTCCTGGGGCTTGTCGCCCTGCTTGGCCTCGGCGGCGGCCTTCTCGGCCTTCATCTTCTTGCGTTTGGTCTCGATGCGGAGTTTTTTGTTGATGCGCGCCTTGAGGAAGGGGCCAAACTGCTCGGCATCGCCGCGAACAAAGGTGTCCTTGGGGATCGTCACGCCCTGGTCGGCGAACATGGCCACAAAGATGCGCTCGCCGTCGAGCACGTGGTCGAGCTTCTCAAACGGGAAGAACTGCGACTTGCCGCTCTTGCCCCAGACCATCAGGCCGTCCTCGTTGGCGGCGACGCGGCGGTAGCGGCCGCCCATGGACTCGTCGGCCTCGACGGCATCGATAAAGTCGCGGGCGAGCGTGTGGTGGAGGTTCTTGCTCCACCAGGCCAAAAAGGCGCCGAACACGATCAGCACGACGCCGAACTTGATCCAGCTGCCGCCGGCCACCAGCATGCCGATGCCGATGAGCACGGCAATCGCGGCGGCGACGTACAGGGAGCCACGGCGCCTGGGCGAGGCGACCAGGCGGGCGAAGTCGGTGACGAGGTCGTTTTCGTACTGATACTCGTTGAGGTACAGAATGCCGTCATCGGCCGCGGCCTGCGCCTCGAGCGCGACCTCGACTTGGTCGGCTGCTTCGGAGGGAATGAGGTTGCTCTCTGCGTCTGCCATGCTCTTTGGACTCCTATCGCGGCGGGCTCGCCGTACGGGTTATTATGGAATGCAGTATGCCGTGCGACCGCATGGCCGCCGCGGCAACAAGACTCAGTATACCCGGGGGAGCACCCATGGAATCGTTGTACCGAAAGTATCGCCCGCTCACCTTCGACTCCGTGGTGGGCCAGCAGCATATCGTCTCGACGCTCGAGCACGCCATCACCGAGGGGCGCCTGTCCCACGCCTACCTGTTCTGCGGACCGCGCGGCACGGGCAAGACCACCATGGCGCGCATTCTGGCCAAGGCGCTGCTGTGCCGCAATGCCGAGGCGGCGCGCGCCGAGGGAGCAAGCGGCTGCATGCCCGACGGCACCTGCGAGGAGTGCGAACTCATCGCCGAGGGCAACCATCCGGACGTCTACGAGCTCGATGCCGCAAGCCGCACGGGCGTGGACAACGTGCGCGAGGAGATCATCAACTCCGTCAACTTTGCCCCGGTGCGCGGCAAGTACAAGATTTATATCATCGACGAGGTCCACATGCTCACGACGGCGGCGTTCAACGCGCTGCTCAAGACGCTTGAGGAGCCGCCGGCACACGTGATCTTTGTGCTGTGCACCACCGACCCGCAAAAGATTCTGGAGACCATCCTCTCGCGCTGCCAGCGTTTCGATTTCCATCGCATCGGCAACGAGGATATTGAGCATCGCCTGGCATACGTGTGCGAGCAGGAGGGCTTCGATTACGACGACGAGGCGCTGGCTATCGTGGCGCGTCATGCCAAGGGCGGCATGCGCGACGCGTTGTCCACGCTGGAGCAGCTGAGCGTCTTTGGCAACGGTTCTGTGCATGCGGACGACGCCCGCTCGCTTTTAGGCGAGGTTTCGGACCAGATTCTGGGCGAGTTTTCCCGTGCCATTGCCGATCGCGATGTTGCCGAGCTCTATGGACTGATTCGTGCGCAGGTCGAGGAAGGAAACGACCTGCTGGAACTGACGCGCGACCTGGTGGCGCATGTGCGTGACGTGTACGTTGCCTGCGTTGCCGGTGCCCGTGCCGAGCTGTTTGAGGGCGGCTCCGAGCAGGCCGAGGCGCTTGCTGCCGAGGCCGCTGCCTTTGGCGAGCATCCTGCCGACCGCCTGGCCCGTGTGCTGACAGTGCTCGACGATGCCGCACTGGAGATGAGGGGCGCGAGCGATGTGCGCCTGGTGCTCGAGATCGCCTGCACGCGCCTGGCACGTCCCGAGGCTGATATAACGATTGAGGCATTGGCCGAGCGCGTGGCACGCCTGGAGGCCATGGTTGCCAATGCCGCGGTGCCGGCGAGCGTGGCTGCTGCTCAGGCCGCCGCGCCTGCAGCATCCGTACCCGCTGCCGCCCAGCAGCCGACGCTTATCTCGGGTGCCCGAGCTGCCGCTCCGGCGGCATCTGCTACCCCTGCTGCTACGTTCGCGCGCCAGGGCGGTATGCCTTGGGA
>DXZN01000001.1:45160-108639 GCA_019419645.1 Collinsella sp.
GTACGCCTTGGGATCGTGGTGCTGCCGCTCCGGCGGCCCAGCCGGCGTCTCGTGCTGCGTCCGTGTCGGCTTCCAAGCCTGCAGCGCCTGCACCTCAGTCTGTGCCGGCTCCGACGCCTCGGCCCGTTGCGGCCTCCGCGCCTGCCGCCGCTGCGGCACCTAAGCCCCAGTCCAACAATGCCGCCCAGGTTGCTGCCGCCGGCGCCGCCGAGACCCCCGCGGTCGAGGATGCCGGTGAGCTCCAGCGCAAATGGGCCGAGGTCGTCGAACGCGTCAAGGCCCGTCAGGCCTCCTACGCAGGGCTTTTGCTCAATGCCCGCGCCACGTCAGATGATGGCTCCAAGCTTACGGTCTCGTTCCCCGCGGGCTCGACCTTTGCCATCAAGATGCTCGGTCGCGCCGACACGCAGTCGGTGGTCCTGCCGACGGTCTGCGCGGTCTTCGGTCGTCGTACCGTCGACTATGTCCTGGATGGGGGTGGCACGCCGGCTCCTCAACATGAGGAGCATTCTCCATCTGCACGGGCTGCGGCATCTGCGGACCCGCAACCCGTGTCCTCGGCGGCCCCTGTATCCTCGAGCGCCAGCGCGACGCAGCCAAAAACGGCACCGGTAGCGGCACCGACTCCGTCGGCGCCTAAGTCTGTCGCGGACAAACCGGTCGCTCCGGTGCCAGCGCCCAAGTCCGCTGCCGCGCCTGCGCCCAAGTCATCCGACCTGGGCAAAGCTCCCTGGCTGCGCTCGGACAACCCCGCCGGCGCTCCTGCCACAGGTAAGCTCCCGACCGAGCCTGCGCCCCGTGCGCCCGAGCGCGCGTCCGCTCCCAAGGCTCAGCCGTCCGCACAGTCCGCTCCGTGGGAATCCGAGCAGGTGCCCTACGACGATGCCATGGTCGGCGGTTTCTCTGCCGATGCCGGCGGGGACGATCTGCCCCCGTTCGACGTGCCGGGTGCGGCGTCCGCGCCCAAGCCCGCCGCGACGGCATCCGCGGCCCCCACAAGCGACGACGCCCCCGCGGCTCCCTGGGAGTCCAACCCCGGTGCGGGCAGCCCCTTCGGCCATCAGGGCGCAGCCCCGAACATCCCGCAGACCGAGGACGAGGCCAAAGCCCTCATCCGCAGCGTCTTCGGCCAGTCCACCATCTTCAAGCCGGTGGAGTAGCTGCGCAGGCGGGTATACTGCTCAAGAAGAGAACCCTTTGAACGGAGCGAGCTTATGATGTGGGAATATGTCCGCCTTGAGGACGATACGCAGGTTTCGTATTCCGAAGTCCGGGAGGACAACACGGTGAAGGTTGTTGTGGAGCGCCCGCGCGATTGGGGTTTTGACACGGCGGAGTGTATCTTGCCGGCATTCAATTGGGTGTCACACGAGGGCTTTAGCGAAGCGAACCTTAAAGAACTCGATGATTTCGTGCGCAACAATGCCCCGCTCATCCTGCGTTTTGCCTACGAAGGCGGACGAGTCTATGCCTAGTCTTTTCCGACTCGGCCATATATCACTTTCTTTTGTCCGGGCGCATCTGTATTTCGTACATGTGTAGCGTGGTGCCACGTATCTCGCATTCGAGCAGGCAGGTACGTGACGGCCGGCCTAGGGTGCTGAGGTCGACACGATACGTCGCACGGCTGTCCGAGTACTCGACTTGTTCGGCGCTGACGGTTGCTCCGATTGTCAAAAAAGAGCCTAGCTCGGCATCGACAATCTTGGAATCTTTTATCTTGACCTTGAGCTCTTGGTAAAGGGACGGGCTGTTGTAGTAAACGGTCCGGGTCCCGTCGGTGCACTCATCGGTCGCTTCCCATTTGACGACGGGCTGGTCCGAGCTGGCTATCAGCAGTTCTGCTCCAAAGGCTATAGCATGGGTGATGACAACCAGTAATGCCCAGCCGACAAAGAGATAGAGAACCACATATGCAACGGGGTGTTTTGAGCGGATGTTTTGGAGCGCGTCGGGGGCATTCATGGGGGCACCTCCAAATTGCTGTCTGTGACAATCAAATTATACCCTGCCATCATGAGCGCCGCCTCGAGCAGCGGTTCGGCATTTTGTTATCTAGCTGGATGCAGAAAATGTCGGATTCCGGCTCTACAAGATTTAGCTTTCAATATTATGCAGATGCGAATTATTCAACTTCGCATAATCTTTGGGTGCGGTTTGCACTCCAGGACATGTATATCGACTGAGGTAGCGTGTCCGCCCCGCTTGCTTGCCCCGCGCCGTGGTACGATTTTTGAGTTTGAAAGTCCCGTCGCGCTCCGGCTGCCCTTGCAGCTTGTCGCGCGGCCGCACGTAAAGGAGCCATCATGGCCGGTATGAACATGCAGCAAATGATGAAGCAGGCTCGCAAGATGCAGGAGCAGCTTGCCGCCGCGCAGGAAAACCTTAAGTCCCAGACCGTCGACGCCTCTGCCGGCGGCGGCATGGTCAAGGTGACCGTTAACGGCGAGATGGAGCTCGTCAACCTCACCATCGACCCCGATGCCCTCGATCCCGAGGACGTCGATATGCTGCAGGACATGATCATGGCTGCCGTCAACGAGGCCGTCCGCGGTGTCAACGAGCTCGCCAACAAGCAGATGGGCGCCATCACCGGCGGCCTCAACATCCCGGGCATGCCGTTCTAAGACACGCATATATATGAGTGCCAACCATAGTCTGCAAAAATTGCTCGATGAGCTGGGCCGTCTGCCGGGCATTGGTCCCAAGTCGGCCCAGCGCATCGCCTATTACCTGCTCGAGGCCGATGCCGAGGAGGCGCGCCGCCTGGCCGAGGCTATCCTGGAGGTTAAGCAGGAGGTTCACTTTTGCAGCCGCTGCTTTAACTACGCCACGGCCGACGAGTGCTCCATCTGCCAGGATTCGATGCGCGATACCACTCGCATTTGCGTGGTGGGCGAGCCGCGCGATGTCCAGGCGATTGAGCGCACGGGCAGCTACCACGGTCTCTACCACGTATTGGGCGGCGTGATCAGTCCCATGGACAAGATTGGTCCCGAGCAGTTGCACATTCGTGAGCTGCTGGCACGCTTGGGCCACGAGGACATCCACGAGGTCATCATCGCCACCAACCCCAATATCGAGGGCGAGACCACGGCGAGCTACCTGGCCCGCACTATCAAGCCGCTGGGCGTTGAGGTATCGCGTCTGGCGAGCGGCCTTCCCGTGGGCGGCGACCTGGAGTATGCCGACGAGCTTACGCTTGGGCGCGCCATCGAGGCCCGTCGCACGATTTAGGTGGCGAGCCTGCTCCTGCCGTATGCCTTCATCGCGACGCACGGGGTAGCCATAATTTCCCCGTGCGACTGTAAGTTTGTTGTGCAACAAAGATGCTTTGTATCCGCTTATCGCATGGATGCTTCCACTCGCATCCTTAATTTGCCCATTCGTTGCGCAACCTTTTGGGTTCGCTGATACACTCAAATATGGATTCGAATGAATGCGCCGCTCCCGAGCGGCGTGTTTTTGTTGGAGGAGAACGCATGCGGCCCGGTGGCACTCAGACAAAGCGCGGCGCCGCGGTGCGCATGCGACGCCGACTGGGCTTGGCGCCGCGGGCGTACGCACTGCTGTCTTGCTCGCTGGTGCTGGTCATAGCTGGCGTTTCTGCCTATGGCATGACCGTGCCGTCCATGATGCAGGCACATGCCGCACGCGAACCGCGCGTGGGGCATGAGGTCAAAAGTGACCTGGGGACCACGACTGGATATGCTTGGGCAAGTGTGGTCGCGCATATTGTGTTTGGCACCGGCGACGCGGACGGCGCCGAGGCCCCGGACAACGAAGTCACGCTTGCCAATGGCAAAACCATCGTGCTCACCAACACCAAGATCATCGATCGGTTGTCCAACAATAGCGTGGCGGCAACGGTGAATAAGGTCGAGCAGCAGAAGGAGCAGGACGCCCAACAGTCCGGAAAGCCCGGTAGCTCGGATACTTCTGGCTCCGGCTCGGATTCGTCGAGTTCGGGCGGTGGCTCTGGGTCGGGTTCCTCTGCCGGAGGGTCTGGAAACGGCGGCTCGACGGGCGGCAACACTGACAACGATGCAAACTCCGGTGGCCTTTCCGCTGCTGAGGAAGAGAGCATTCACAGCTGGCTTGTGACCAAGTACAACATGCTCGACGGCTATGTTTCTCGTGCCAATGACGTGGTCTCGACCTATAACTCTACGGGAGATCCCAGGCCGTGCGACAGCCTGGTCGGGGAGATGTTTGTCATTCGAGCCGAGTTCGGTCGTCAGACATTCTCGCCCCGGTCAAAGTGGTATCAGCAGTATGCCAATCTGTGGGGCTGTTACACCAACCTATGTCAATGGGTCGGCCATTACGGCGATGATGACGTCGCGCTCGGTAACTTCAACAATAACGTGGCGGCGCTTGCCCTATGATGACCGATCTTGCATCCACCACACCACAATCGCTCGGTCGCGATCCCATGGTCGGCCTGCGCCTGGCGCGTGTCGACGGGTTTGAGCCGGCCATTGCGCTCGGTCGGGACGAACTGCCTGCCTATCTGCGTCGTTTTACGATACTGTTTGCCGACGATGCCACCATGCGCCGTGGCGGTATCGGCCGCGTGACGCGTGCCGTCAACGCCCAAGGCGAGGCCGTGGCACTCAAGCAGCTCATCTTGCCAACGTGCGATGAGTTTGACGATGCCGCCGCCCATGAGGCGCTGGTCGCCAAGTTCAAAGCGGCGTTTCGCGAGGAATACGAATGCCATCGCGCCCTTTCGGGCCTTAAGGGCTTTCCCCGCCTCTATGGCTGGGGCGAGGTCGACGGTGTGCCTGCAATTGTCATGGAATGGGTCGAGGGCGAGACGCTTGCCCGCTTGCGCTCGCGCTTTGCCGTGGACGATGCCGGCCGCCTATCGCCGCTTGTGGCGGCGCGTCTGGGTCGCGACCTGTTCGATCTGCTCTGCCGTATGAGCCTGGTGGGCGAGGGCTTTGTCCATCGCGATATCTCGCCCGCTATTATTATGGTGCGTACGGCGCGTCTACCGCTTGACCGGCAGCTTGCCGAGGGCACCTTTGACCTGTGCCTGATCGACTTTGGCTCGTCGCTGGCGCTTGAGCCTGCGTCGGCCGTGGCCGGTACCGGCGGCAAGGCGTCGTTTACGGAGCGCTATGCCACGCTGCGTCGCGCGACGGTTGCCTATGCCCCGCCCGAGATGCTCACCGACGATATTCCCGACCTGCGCGCTTTGCGTATGTCGCCGGCGATCGACGTCTATGCCGCAGCAAGCACGGTTTACGAGCTCATTGCCGGCGCCGCGCCATACGAAGCCGCGCCGAGCACTTCGGGCACCTCGGGTTCGCGCAAAAAGACGCGCGACATCGCCAGCCCCTACCGTCTCAAGATGGACACGCTGCCCGACTATCCCATTGGTGCCCATGCGCCCGGTTGCGATTTGACTCAGCTGCTTCGTCGTGAGCCCGATGTGGCGCTCGCTGCGGCCGAGCAGGCCCAGCAGCTGGGGCTTGAGCCGGATTCCGAGGAGCTACGCGATGCGCTGGCGTTTGTCGATGCCCAGCTGTTCGACGTGGTGATGGCCTGTCTGTCCAGCCATCAAAAAGATCGTCCCGAGCCGGCGGCGGTCGAGGCGGCGCTCTCGGCGTTTTGTGACCACTATGCGCAAAATGTCGGTCGTTCGCTCCGCGGCGAGCCGCTCACGCCGTGCCCCATGGATGCGTCTGGCCGCGCGGTTCGTCGCGCGCTGATGGTCGGCGCGACGGTCGTCTGTGGCGTGGTTTGGGCTGTGGTCGTGGTTTCGGCCGCGCTGCTGGCGTCGGGCGCTCGCGTGACGGCGACTTTGGGATCGCTCGTGTGGTCTGGGTCGCTACCGGGTATTATTGCCGCACTGGCGTTGGCGCTGCCAGGCATAGCCGGCGTTGCCGCGGGGGCACTTGCGCGCGATCGGCGCTCGGGCTTCCTGCAGGGTGTGCTTGCGCTTTCTGCCTGCGAGGTTCCGGTGCTGGTTGTGGCTGCATGTAGCGTATTTTCCCAACGCGCCGTGATGGGCGGCCTTGTTGCCGCTCTGGTTGCAACCTATACGCTTACGTGGTTTTTGCTTGCGATGGGCTTTGCCTTTGAACTTCCCGTTTCGGCACCGCGACGCACAAAAGCCCAGATGGCGACTCCGCTTGCCGGTGGAGCCGCAGCTGTCCGTACTTTTGGCGGACCTGTCGAAGTATCGTCCGATTCTATTTCTACGACCAAGGAGGCCTAGGTCATGGCATCTCAAGTTGAGCTCACCCCATGCGGGGCCATGTTTGACATCTTTAAGCGCGCAGCGCATCTGAGCCATATCGAGCTGTGCGGCTTGGTGCTTTCGTCCCGTCCGCTCGCCGACGGCCGCAGCCCGCAGAGCCGAGCCGCCGATCGCTCTTGGGTTTCCCGCTTTATCGTTCGCGCGCCGGTCGGCACGCTTCAGCAGCGCTACTTTGCCGAATACGGTACCTCGGCTGCGCGTATTATGTCGCAACTGGCCCTGCGCCAGCGCAATCCCATGGACTCCACGGCTGTGATCAATATGGTGTGCGGTCCTGCAGGTGAACCGATGGTACGCGCGCTCGAAGAGTGCCACCAGGACACGAATCTCTATCGCAACGCGCTCGATCGCCTGTCCCAGGCGGCGGAACTCATGCCCGCCGAGCGCGCCGAGGCCGTGCTGGTGCTGTTTGTCGCCGTCGGTTGTTCGGCGGATGTGCGGTCCTCGGTGAACTATGCCATCGACTACGCGCACGCGACCTGTGGCGGAGGCACCTCCACGCCGCGTTCGCTTGGCATGTCGATGACCGCGGGCGAACGCGAACCCGCTCCGGCGCACCCCTTGGGCTTGCTGCGCGTACAAAACAGTTTTGTCGTGAGCGCCCCGCGCTGGATTCAGCCGAGTGAGCAGGGTGTTGAGATTGGTGCGCTGGCCACTGGTGAGGGCGATATTACCGACGTCGGCGACGATGTCTCGGCCCGCCATGCCCATATCTGGTGCGATGCTCAAAATATCTGGCACGTCGAGGACTTGTCGTCCACCAACGGAACCGTGGTGGTAAACGGGGCCACGCGCGTCTGCATTCAGGTCGAGCCCGGCCGTTCCGCCCAACTCAATCCCGGCGACGAGCTCAAGCTCGGCGAATCCACTACCTACGCCATCCTCTTCGGTGCCCTCTAGCCGGCAGATAGGGACGTTTCTTTTCTGCCGGCACTTGGGGACACTCCTCGGCGCGCCAGAGCCGGTCGCCTGGGGATGGAGAGGCCATTTTGGCCCTTGGCGGTCAGTCGGGGCGAAACTAGAAGATCTTTCCGATTCGCGGCTGTTCATGCTTGTAGAGCATCTAAAACAATAGGATGTTATTCTGGAATATGCCGGGTGCGTGAACTTGCCTGTCTTAGCCTTAATAAGGTATAGGGGAGTTTGGCTCAGGGGTTCCGTGTTGTTCTTCAGCGCAGTATTGTGGGACAGATTTGCTGAGATTGGCGCCTTACACCGCAGAGCGCACGGAAGGCTCTCGATTTGTGTTCTGGCCCCAGAATACAGGGCCTGATACTTACCAACTGTGGCATGGATGTAACATCTGTAGAAATCAACCCTTTTGTTGTCGACCTTTATAAGAAAAACACTGCCATCAACTCTTTGGATGACGAAACTAGGGTGCTTGAGGGGAGCCTTTACTCCCCTCTGAGAGATGACTCATGTTTTTCGCTTGTCGTTGTGAATCCTCCGTTACTGCCGATTCCGGATGAGATTCCTTATCCCTTCGTTTGAGATGGAGGACAATCGGGTCTGGATAAAACACTTCGTATTCTTAAGGGTGGCGATACGCATTTAGAGAAAAACGGTAAATACTGCTAATAGGGGTGACGACGATGGTGCGGGGGCGACCCGCGATGCTCTCATCAATACGTCGGATACTTGGGAAATCAGGTCTAGATGCATGTATGATGATGCTGTGTGGCTATTCAATTAATCCGCGTTCCGAATGGGTGCAGGGTATAGCTGCGACATCGTATGCTTTTGACCCGGCGCGATACTCAGATATTTCTGAGGCGGTTGACGAAGTTTATACGCACTATGCCGCGCAAGGCGTTTCGGAAGTTTGCACATCTACGTTACGGGCTTAGGTTTCTTCAAGCGAGCAGGCCGGTTGCGTTATTTCGAGCGATTTTTCTAGTCTAGACGACAAAAGGCAAAGGATTTGATGGGTATAAAACGCGGACGTTTGTG
Organism: Collinsella sp.; assembly: GCA_019419645.1. Classification (GTDB taxonomy): domain Bacteria; phylum Actinomycetota; class Coriobacteriia; order Coriobacteriales; family Coriobacteriaceae; genus Collinsella. Next base: position 53,385 of record DXZN01000001.1, read on the forward strand.
GGCGGATGCTCAAATCTATTGTGGCAATCGGGCGGTTGAAAAAGATATTTCAACCGCCCGATTGCCAGGTTCGTCGGAGGAGATGTCCGATTCCGACTCTCTTGTAGGAAGAGCTTGAGATCGTATTGGCCCAAGGCAATCTTAAAGCAGTCTCATTGGCAAATCTTCGCTCCTGTTGTGTTGAGGTGTAAGGTATCAGTGATTGATGTTTTGTGGCGGGTAGATTGGGGCCTTCCTTGATTCGATGCGTTCTCTCGAGGTTCATCAGAGCAAAAGGGGCTTTCGTCTTCATTGCTATCACGGTGATTGGAACCGCTCTCTCCTATGCCATGCCATACGTGAACGGGAAATTCTTAGATTTTCTTCTCGGTAACCGCAGCGAAAGAGACGCCGTACTCTTCGCGCTCCTGGTTGCGTCAATAGGAGTTTTCTCCACCCTCTTTACTTATTTTGCAGGAACACTTTCCATTCGCATAACCACGAGACTTTCCTTTGATCTTCTCAGGGAGGCCGTCTTGCGTTTTGAAAGAGACGATTACTTGGTGAGTCGGACCATCGATCCAGCCTATACAACGCAACGGATTATTTCCGACTCTAGCGTGGTCTCATCCTTCGTTTTGGCGAATTTTATCAGTGCGCCGCTGTCCATTGTAGCCATTCCCATCGTATTGCTTATCATATGGTCAATTGATTCAACTCTCGCGGTGTTTTCCATCATTCTCCTCATCGTGTATTTCTGTGTAATTACTGGGTTGAGGAAACTTTTGTATAGGGTCACGTATGAGAAGAAAGAGGCGGACAGCGCCTTTTACGCCGCAATTGCATCGCAGCTTAATCAGATTCTCAACATTCAACTGACATCTTCGTACGGCAAGAGCGAACAAGCGCTCGACGCTGGGTTTAAGAGCTATTTTCCCAAAGTTTTGCGCTCCGGAAAGCTATCATATTCTCTGACATCGCTCGATGGTCTTTTCGCAGCGTTGTTTCAAGCGGTGATACTTGTTGTTTCCGGAGTACGAATCATTAACGGAACTATGTCAATAGGCGAGTACACTATCATCGGTACATACTTCGCGGTTCTCTTTAAGACTTTGAAAAGTATGATGTCATTGTTCAAATCCTATCAAGATGCCAAAGCATCATGGGATAGGACGGCTATCGCGACGAGAGAAAAGGAGAGATCGGGGTGGAATCGGACCGATTTAGCTAAACTCGATGAAATAAATGACATTTCGGTATCTGATTTGGAATTCTCGGTTGCCCTTCCAGACGGATCTGTCCGAGAGGTCCTCGGCGGGTTTTCTTTCAAGTTTTCCGGTCCTGGTACATATTGCATAGTTGGGGAAAACGGAAGAGGCAAGACGTCACTTCTTTACTTGATGCTCGGGCTATACTCATCGAAAGGCAAAGTAAAATACAACGGCGTGCCAATCGAAGAATGCGACTTGGATTACATACGTGCGAGAGAGATATCGTGCTGCCCACAGTCGTGCTTCGCGCCGGACGAAACGGTGAAAGAGCTGTTAGAGTATTTCGACACGCCCTTTTCTTCCTATCACCGGGGTGTAGATGGCCTACTTTCGCTGGAAAACAGCGTGAAGGAGTTGCTCGGGAAACGTTGCTCCGCGCTTTCGGGCGGTGAGCTGCGCCGAGTGTACTTATGGTCGGCGATTTCACGCAAGTCGTCAGTTTTGGTACTCGACGAGCCCACGACTGGGTTAGACGCTGTAAGCCGCGCCGAGCTTGCGGCCTATGTTAAGCGCAACAAGCAAAGCCAGCTGATCATCATTGTCTCTCACGATGACGAGATGGTCGGCGCGGTAGAAGGGGTAGTGGATTTAGGCAGCATGTACCGGGGTAAATGCTGACAAGTGTAGTGCTACCCAACTGACAGAGATAACAAAAAAGCGATGCAGATGCACGTAGCATTCAGTCGGTTCGGACTCGGTGCCTTCACGCCATCGCAACGCTTTCAGATATAGTTCTCATTCTCTTACTAAAGGAAACTTTAGTCTACGTTGTCTTGTCGAGACAGAGGTGAAGCGAAGTGTTGTCGCGACGTATCTTATTCCAGGTGGCTCAGTATCATCGTGAGAATCACACCAAAGTGTACTTACAATTCTCGTGTCCCACGGACAACATGAGCTGAGCATTGAGGTTCCACCCTTTGCTGCAACTACACGGGGTTGGACGGCAATGAATATGCCGGGCCGCATGCCACGCGCAGCGGGGGTCCATGCCCCAGTATGTTGCCTACAGCAGCCTCGATGTCCACGCACACATCATCTCTGCCTTCGTGTTCAATCCGTTTGCCGGAGAGTGCGAGGGTTACAAGGCCGTAGAATACGAGCCGAACAAATGAAATGCGGTATCGACGCATAGGATTAAACTGACGATTGCTTTGCACCGAAAATACGCCCGGAAAGCCGCTATGGGTGGCGGCCCGGGTTAAATTGAGAGGCCCGTCCGATCACTTTCATGTGACGAACGGTCGGGCTTCTTATTCCACTTGCCAATGCTCGGCTCATATTGGAAGAAAGCTACGCTAATGTTTGCGTGATACTCCTATTTTTTCCGAAGAAAGAATCGGATAATGAAGAATAACAATAAAAAAGGTGCCAGATATAAAGCAAATACAAAGGTTAATCCAACGAGACCTTGCAATAATGGCATAACTCCTCCCAGACACGAGATTTTGGTATTTGTCCCCATCTTATTTTGAATTGGACCAAATAGTTCCTAGACACAAAAACTACTCGTCAACTGGATCGCACCAATCTGCTGGCAAAACACAGCTTGATTCTTTATCGACATAGCACCAATCCGCAACAGGGCACTCGGCGATGTCGTAAAAATTGCATATATCAACTCCAAGACAACAAGGCTCAACGGGAGTATGTTCATTTGAACCAACAGGATGGATATGCTTCATAACAGCTCCTCACCTTAATCCAATTAGAGACTACGTTTGATCAATGCCACAGTGATCTACAACGCAGATGCTGCCGCCATCCATGTCATAGTCGCAGTAATCGTATGCACCACAGCCATCTGCTTTATCATAAACAGTACAGATGTCAGTAATGCCCAAGAGGCAGTCAAAAGACATCGGCTTCACGCCTGCCTCGTCGCCACTTCCTGGATTAATCGGATGAATATGCTTCACGACTACCTCCCTTTGAGTGCAGAAAAACCTCAATATTGTGTATAACAAACCAAGATGTCTAGTTCACCATATTTCTAGAATGGTTTCGGCGAACGTAGCAATAAGCTTCGCAGACGGTAATCAGAAGAACGAACACCTCCACAATGGTGACAGCAATGCGCTGAACCGCTTATTCCGATACAGTAGCTTCTCGTTGATTTTTCTCCTGCGAAGATGAGTGGCGGGAAATAAGGTCAAAAGCCATCTCGTAGCACATTTTTCTATATTCACATGATGCAGGGTGTAGACTCTTGGGCAAGTAGCCGTGCTCGTCTGCAGCCTCCCAGCTACAGCCCCCACCACAGAAAGACCGAGCCCAACAGTCCGTACAGTCAATTCTTTTTTCGACACCCTGACTCCAGTTTTCAATATACCTAGTTTCGTCAATTCCGGTGACGATGTTGCCCATTTTGAATCGCATCATCCCGACAAACCTGTGACAGGGGTATACGTCCCCTTCGGGAGTCACGGAAATAAAACGCCTGCCAGCCCCGCATCCGACAAAGGCGATCCTGTTGCTCATAATCAAATCAACTGCAGTTTTCAATGTTCTAAACAAGGGCTTTTCCCCTTGATCAATCTGTTTGAGATATTGATCCGCCAAATCTATTAGGCCCGCCCTGATTTTGTTTAATGAGTGTTCGTCGAGTTTGATATTCTCATCGAATGAGCTCACGGGCGAGAAGTAAATCCTTCTGAAGCCCATCTCTTTAAACTGAAGATAGTCTTCAACAAGGTTACAGTTATTATTTGTTAAGGTCGCTCTTGCGCCGAAGGGGAACGACTCGGAAAAACGACGAACGTTTTTGTCGATATCGGAGAAAGAGCCGCCTCCCGTCTTGTACGGGCGCGATGCATCGTGCTTGCATCCTGTACCATCGAGACTAATCAGAACAGAAAACCCGTGCTCCTTGAAAGAATTCACAGCAGTGTCATTCAAAAGCGTTCCGTTGGTCGTAATAGAATAGGTAAAGTTTCTATTGGGGTATATTCTTTTTGAATAGTCGACCGTTTTCCATATCAGCGGCTCGTTAATCATGGGTTCCCCACCAAAAAAGACGATTGCAAGCGTTTCGTTTTCCGATGAACTTGCGACGAGGTAGTCGACCGCCTTGAAGGCTATCTCGTCTGTCATCAGCAGAGGAGACGTTCCATAATCTCCTTTACCGGCAAAACAGTAACTACAACCAAGGTTGCATGCATGTGAAACGTGGAGTTCGATGGATCTAAGTTTTCGAGGCGTGTCTTTTGTTAAGAAAGTCCGCTCAGACAATCGTTGATACTCATCAATGTCGTCTTCAAGTTCTGCTATGGTCGTTTGGTCGTAGCCTTTCGCAGCAAGTGACTTTGTTAGCAACTTCGAGTTGACCGTTCTTCCCGATGCTTCAAATATGCGAAGCGCATCTTCTGATGCTTGGTCAACCTGAAAGCAATTGCGAGTGACCTCATCGAAGCAGTAACGACGATCACTTACTGAGAAAAAATGCATACGTTCCTCAATTTCATGCTGGACTGGCACTAACCTTGTTTATTGTTACGCAGCTATAAAAAACCACCAGCGGGGATTCGGTGTGCGGCCCAATCGGACTCCCAAAAGGTTCTATTTGAGACTGGCAAGCTTTGTGTTGTTGGCACTTCGACAGCGCTCTTTATTCCAACATGGAGCCTCGCAGTTTGAGTCGACTTGCCTCTGGAAGGTCCGATCTCAACTTGATTTAGGATGAAAACAGATTACAGGCGCGCTCCTCTAGAAAGAAAGGAAACCAATCGCCGCCTTTCACCAGGAAAGTTTTTATAGCCCACCTCGAGCAAAATGAAAGATGCGAGAGCGATTGGGGAACAACGCGAATCTCCCCTTTTGGGTGGGAGCGAGCCTTCAGCCACCGGCGAACGACTCGCCCTGGTCAGAATCTGGAAGTGGTGCCGGGCCGCTTGGGCCTCCCCGGTGACTTCGTGGGGCTTACCTGCCTGACGTCGAGGAGTACATCCGCAAGATTCGTTCCCTATGCCGTTTGCTCTCACGCCCGCCTTGGTTCCAAGTCGGGCGAGCACGAGGTCGCGCCGGCGCATCCGCTGGGACTGCTGCGCGTGCAAAACGGCTACGCGGTGAGCGTCCCGCGCTGGATTCAGCCGAGTGAGGAAGGCGTCGAGATCGGCGCGCTGGCAACGGGGGAGGGCGGCATCACCGATGTGGGCGATGACGTTTCGGCTCGCCATGCCCACGTGTGGTGCGATGACCAAAATGTCTGGTACGTTGAGGACCTGTCGTCCACCAACGGAACCGTGGTGGTAAACGACGCGACGAACGTCTGCACCCAGGTCGAGCCCGGCCGCTCCGCCCAGCTCAACCCCGGTGACGAGCTCAAGCTCGGAGAATCCACAACCTACGCCATCCTCCTCGGCGCCCTCTGACTCATCTCCTAAATAAGTTGCGGTGAAATAGGGGCTGTTTAAGGCTACGGCCGGCAAAAACAGTTCCTATTTCACCGCAGCTGCCATTTGGTCCCTCGGTGACGGAAGGATCAATTTTGCCCTTGATGGTCACCCAAGGTAAACCTTTACCGCCCGCCTATATTTGCCGAAATGACACTTGACGGCGGGGTACAATAAACCCGCATGCGGATTTCCGTTGCGGGCGCTTCCCATCGCCGGGGCGTGCCCGGGAGCATCCGGCATGCGGCCTTTGCGGCGCTCGGTCATGTGCAAGACGGGTAGCTGGGCTTGTGGAGCGCGTGCAGCCCTCCTCGCCTCGGCATGCCTTCTCTCCACGCCATGTACCTGCTGCTGAGCCTGCCTGCCAGATGATTGGAAGCAACAGCGAAAATCCCATCACGCCAACATCCCGGCGATCGCCGGGGCCTGTATACCTATATGAGAGGAGAGGGGTATATGGCGCGTAAGTTTAAGTCTATGGACGGCAACGAGGCGGCCGCATATGTTTCGTATGCGTACACCGAGGTAGCGGGAATCTATCCCATTACGCCGTCCAGCCCGATGGCCGACCATGTCGACCAGTGGGCGGCCCAGGGTCGCAAGAACATCTTCGGCACCCCGGTCAAGGTCGTCGAGATGGAGTCCGAGGCAGGTGCAGCCGGTACCGTTCACGGTTCGCTGGGCGCCGGTGCTCTGACCACCACCTACACGGCTTCTCAGGGTCTGCTCCTGATGATCCCGAACATGTACAAGATCGCAGGCGAGCAGCTCCCGGGCGTCTTCCACGTCTCCGCGCGTTGCGTCGCTTCCCACGCCCTGAACATTTTTGGCGATCACTCCGACGTCATGGCTTGTCGTCAGACCGGTTTCGCCATGCTCGCCGAGGGCAACGTCCAGGAGGTCATGGACCTCTCGCCGGTGGCTCACCTTGCCGCCATCGAGGGTAAGACCCCGTTCCTCAACTTCTTCGACGGCTTCCGCACCAGCCACGAGATCCAGAAGGTCGCCATGTGGGACTACAAGGATCTTGCCGAGATGTGCGACATGGACGCCGTCCAGGCTTTCCGCGACCACGCGCTCAACCCTGAGCACCCGCACACCCGCGGCAGCCACGAGAACGGCGATATCTTCTTCCAGAACCGTGAGGCCTGCAACAAGGTCTACGACGAGCTTCCCGCCGTCGTCGAGGGCTACATGAAGAAGATCAACGAGAAGCTCGGCACCGATTACGGCCTATTCAACTACTACGGCGCTCCCGATGCCGACCGCGTCGTCGTGTGCATGGGCTCCTTCTGCGACGTGCTCGAGGAAGTCATCGACTACCTCAACGCTCACGGCGAGAAGGTCGGCCTGGTCAAGGTTCGTCTGTTCCGTCCGTTCTCCATCAAGCACTTCGTCGACGTTCTCCCCGAGACCGTCCAGAAGATCGCCGTTATGGACCGTACCAAGGAGCCGGGTTCCATCGGCGAGCCGCTCTACCAGGACGTCGTCTCCGCTCTCTACGAGGCCGGCAAGATGGGCATCAAGGTCGTCGGCGGCCGTTACGGCCTGGGCAGCAAGGATACGCCTCCCGCGTCCGCGTTCGCTGTCTTCGAGGAGCTTAAGAAGGACGAGCCCAAGCGCGAGTTCACCATCGGCATTGTCGATGACGTGACCAACTTGAGCTTGCCCGAGGCCGAGGATGCGCCCAACACCGCAGCCCCCGGCACCATCGAGTGCAAGTTCTGGGGTCTGGGTGGCGACGGTACCGTCGGCGCCAACAAGAACTCGATCAAGATCATCGGCGACCACACCGACAAGTACGTCCAAGCCTACTTCCAGTACGACTCCAAGAAGACCGGCGGCGTCACCGTCTCGCACCTGCGCTTTGGCGATTCCCCGATCCGTTCGCCGTACTACGTGACCAAGGCCGACTTTGTCGCCTGCCATAACCCCAGCTACATCGTTAAGGGCTTCAAGATGGTCCGCGACGTCAAGCCGGGCGGCACCTTCCTGGTCAACTGCCAGTGGAGCGACGAGGAGTTCGCCGAGCACATGCCCGCCGTGGCCAAGCGCTACATCGCGAACAACAACGTCAACGTCTACCTGATCGACGCTATCGACCTGGCCGCTAAGGTCGGCATGGGCAAGCGCACCAACACGGTGCTCCAGTCCGCCTTCTTCGCGCTGGCCAAGGTCCTGCCCGCCGAGGACGCCCTGCAGTACATGAAGGACGCGGCTACCAAGTCCTACATGAAGAAGGGCCAGGCTATCGTCGACGCCAACCACAAGGCCATCGATGCCGGCGCTACCGCTTTCCGTAAGTTCGAGGTTCCGGCCGACTGGGCTACCGCCGAGGACGCCGCTCCCGTCGAGCTTTCCGAGGAGACCAAGTCCGCTATCGCCCAGCAGGTCAAGAATCTGCTCGAGCCCATCGATCGCATGGATGGCGACAGCCTGCCTGTTTCCGCCTTCGTCGATTGTGCCGACGGCCAGTTTGAGCTGGGCGCCTCCGCATACGAGAAGCGCGGCGTCGCCGTGGTCGTTCCCCACTGGGATGAGACCAAGTGCATCCAGTGCAACCAGTGCGCCTACGTGTGCCCGCATGCCACCATCCGTCCGTTCGCGATGACCGAGGACGAGGCTGCCGCCGCGCCCGAGGCTACCCGCACGCTCGACGCTATGGGCCCCAAGGCCAAGGGCATGAAGTTCACCATGGCCGTGTCCCCGCTCGACTGCATGGGCTGCACCAACTGCGTCAAGGTTTGCCCCAAGGGCGCCCTCGAGATGGTTCCCACCGAGCAGGAGATGGACCAGCAGCCCGTTTGGGACTACATGGTCGAGAACGTCTCCGAGAAGAAGGAGCTCATCGCGGCCAACGTCAAGGGCAGCCAGTTTAAGCAGCCCTACCTGGAGTTCTCCGGCTCCTGCGCCGGCTGCGCCGAGACCGCCTATGCACGTCTGGTGACCCAGGTCGCCGGCGACCGCATGTTCATTTCCAACGCCACCGGCTGCTCCTCCATTTGGGGTAACCCCGCTGCCACCGCTCCTTACTGCAAGGACAAGGACGGTCACGGCCCGGCGTGGAACAACTCCCTGTTCGAGGACAATGCCGAGCACGGTCTGGGCATGGCCGTTGGCTATGAGGCCGTTCAGCACAAGCTGATCGCCGCTACCCAGGACATCATCGCTGCCGATGGTCCGTCCGATGAGCTCAAGGCCGCCGGCCAGGCTTGGATCGACTCCGTCAACGACGCCGAGGCCTCCAAGACCGCTGCCGCTGCCTACGTTGCCGAGCTCGAGAAGTGCGGCTGCGACGCTTCCAAGGCGATCCTCGCCGATAAGGCTTACCTCACCAAGAAGTCCTTCTGGATCTTCGGCGGCGACGGCTGGGCCTACGACATCGGCTTCGGTGGCCTGGACCACGTCCTGGCTTCCGGCCACAACGTCAACGTCTTCGTCTTCGACACCGAGGTCTACTCCAACACTGGCGGTCAGGCCTCCAAGGCTTCGAACCTGGGCCAGGTCGCTCAGTTCGCCGCTGCCGGTAAGGTGACCAAGAAGAAGTCTCTGGCCGAGATTGCCATGAGCTACGGCTACGTCTACGTGGCGCAGGTCGCCATGGGCGCCAACCCGGCTCAGACCCTCAAGGCCATCCACGAGGCCGAGGCCTACGACGGCCCGTCCCTCATCATCGGCTACAGCCCCTGCGAGATGCACTCCATCAAGAAGGGCGGCATGCAGAACTGCCAGGCCGAGATGAAGAAGGCTGTCGAGTGCGGTTACTGGAACCTCTTCCGCTTCAACCCCGAGGCTGCTGCCGGCAAGAAGTTCTCGCTCGATTCCAAGGAGCCCGCGGGCGGCTATCAGGAGTTCCTGATGAACGAGGCCCGTTACGCTTCGCTGACGCGTTCCTTCCCCGAGCGCGCCGAGGAGCTCTTCAAGGAGAACGAGCAGGCCGCTATGGACCGCTACGCTCACCTGCTGAAGCTCAAGACGGTGTACAACGAGGCCTAGGTCTCCCACCGCAGGACCTGAGGGCCAACCTTCGCGGACGTCCTCGGACATGAAAGAACCCCCGCTGCGCACTACGTGCGGCGGGGGTTCTTTCGTCCTGCGGAGTGTCCGCGAAGGTTGGCCCTCAGGTCCTGCTACGACTACGTCCTCGGATTGTGGGGCTGAATGAAGGACGTGGCTGTGGGGGTGCCTTGTCCCGGTCGCTGTTTCGCGGCTTTGCCGCGAAACCACGCGCTGCTTTGGGCATAGAGGGGGACCAGGTTGTGGACCCAGATGGCCTAGAGGGATATGGGTGCAAACGAGAAATCGTTGTTGGGGTCGTCCTTTTCCATAAACTCATCGAGGCAGAATGTCATATAGATTGGAACGTACAGAACCTTGCCCTCTTTGCTGAGGTTCTCGTGGCTTAGCACAACGGCCTCGGGGATTTTGCACTCGCTCACGCTCATCAGACGGTCGAGGGCCGCATGGGCTCGAACCTTCTTGCCCGATTTGACCTCGATTGGGACAACGTGCCCGCGAGTGCCTTCGATCACAAAGTCAACTTCGCCGACCTCGCGTGTCTGGTAGTACCATGCATCAGTTCCAAGGGCGACAAGCTCCTGCGCGACCACGTTCTCATAGAGACCGCCGAGGTTGGGGGTTTTCATATCAAGGTAGACAGCGCGTGCCGTGCTGCCGGGATATCGTGATGCGAGCATGCCTGTATCAGACTCGTATAGTTTAAAGGCGGTCGCCTTCTCTGTCCTCTTAAGAGGACTTCGGGCCTCCGTCACCTGGGCGACCATCAAACCGACGCCCGCGTTCACCAGCCATAGGAAATCCTGCTCGTATTTTTGAAGGCGAGCCCCCTCGCCCAGGGATGAAACAACAAAGCGATGGGACTCCGCCTCAAGCTGAACGGGAATTTGTTCGAAAATCGCGCGAACGTTAAACGCTCGAGTCGATGCATATTTAGAGATATCACTTTTGTACTGATCGACCAGCTGAATTTGAAGCTCACGCGTCCTCACGAGTGAATAACCCGAATCGATATAGTTCTGCACGACCTCCGGCATGCCGCCGCAAACGATATAAGCTCTAAAGTTTTTGAGCATCGCCTCATGAATATAGTTTTCGACGGGACGCCTCTCGACAAGGCAGCTGCGGATGTCTGCAAGCACATTCTCGCTGATGCTGTTTGCCCAACAAAACTCTTCAAAATCCATTGGCCGCATAACAATGTGCTCGACATACCCCACCGGGAAAGAAGAGATCCCCTTAAACTCAGTCCCAAGCATAGACCCCGAGAAGACATAGCTAAAGCGCCCGTCCTCGACCAACGCCTTCATGAGCGTGACGATCTGCGGATACTCCTGTATTTCATCGACAAAGATAAGCGCATCTCCCTCAACAAGCGGTGCATCCGCAAGAAGGGCCACGCGGTTGATAAAGTCAACGGCGTTCTTAGCGCCAATGAGCACATCTCTTGCCTCGGCATCGAGCAGCAAATTGGCCTCAAAATACGACGCGTAGTTGTCTTTACCAAACGCGCGAATCGCATAGCTCTTGCCAATCTGACGCGCACCGGTAACAAGCAACGCTTTATCGGAGTCGTTCTTCCAGCTCAAAAGCCTGTCAGTGACCTTACGGCGCAGCATTAAAACACCTCATTGACAAAAATTGGCAAATAGATTTGCCCATAATCATACAAAAATTGGCAAATAGATTTGACCCAAATCATACAAAAATTGGCAGATAGCAAAGATTCGCTTAGGTCTCAAAGCCATCGAGTCGGCGCGGTGCCATGCGAAAACGCTGGGGACGCCGTTAGCGTTCTCGGCTGCTTGGGTGGGCAGGAGCGAAAGTGCGTCAGCGGCGTTCATGCAGTATCCGACGGTAAAGTTCCATACTGCGAACTCACAATCGCTTGCCGCAAAGTGAAGCGCGTTCGGCTATCCCTTTTGTTGGATGAAAAGCCCCGTGTTATTGCAGGGGTGCATACTTGTCTTGCAAGTGCATAGAATCTCGTATAGTGCGAGTAAATAATTGCAGTGTCCGTTATGTGTTTAGCAAAGATATAGTTTGCATAATCCAGCCTAATCTCTGCTCTAATTAAATAAAGTCGCACGTAGATGACGTAAACATGTGTGAGCTGGGCTTCTTTACGCTGAGCGGGTAAAAACGACCGTTCACCGTTAAACTATTTTCAAAATGAATAAAATGAGCGATAAAGAGAATATAAACCTTAATAAACTCGCGTATTGCACGGACGCGGGTTATTAATGGGTTGTAGGCCTTTTACAGAAAGGATTCCAGCAATGTCTAAGCCTCTTGGTAAGCCCGATCGTATTGTCGTCGCCCTCGGCGGCAACGCCCTCGGCAACAACCCCGTCGAGCAGATCCAGGCCGTGAGCAACACCGCCCACGCTCTCCTTGGTCTTATCGAGCAGGGCAACGAGATCATCATCACCCACGGCAACGGCCCGCAGGTCGGCATGATCCAGAACGCCTTCGCCGCTGCCCACGACGCCATCGGCACCCCCGAGATGCCGCTGCCCGAGTGCGGCGCCATGTCCCAGGGCTACATTGGCTATCACCTGCAGCAGGGCATCGGCCGCGAGATGCACAAGCGCTATAAGCGTTGGCACGCCGCCACCGTCGTCACCCAGATCGAGTGCGACCCGGACGATCCCGCGTTCAAGAACCCGACCAAGCCGATCGGCCCCTTCTACACCGAGGAGCAGGCCAAGGAGTTCATGGCCGAGGATCCTTCCAAGGTCTTCGTCGAGGATTCCGGCCGCGGCTGGCGTCGCGTCGTCGCTTCCCCCGACCCCAAGAAGATCGTCGAGGCCGACTCCATCCTCAACCTGCTCGACAACGAGTTCATCGTCATCGCCTGCGGTGGCGGCGGCATCCCCGTCGTCCGCGACTACGAGAACAAGGGCTGCTACAAGGGCGTTCCCGCCGTCATCGACAAGGACCTGGGCGGCGAGCTGCTGGCCGAGGACTGCGACGCCGACGTCCTGTTCCTGCTGACCGCCGTCGAGCACGTCGCCATCAACTTCGGCAAGCCCGACCAGGAGGAGCTCGAGGACCTCACCGCCGACGAGGCCGAGCGCCTGGCCGACGAGGGCCAGTTCGGCAAGGGTTCCATGGAGCCCAAGGTCCGCGCCGCCATCAAGTTCGCCCGCTCCCGCAAGGGCCGCACCTGCATCATCGGCGCCCTGGACAAGGCCGCCGAGACCATGGCCGGTCTCTCCGGTACCCGCATCCACGAGTAGTCCCTGCTCCATCGCCTCTCCCGTGGGCGCCAGACAAGACGTCCATAAACTAGCCTCTCTTCATGAGCCCCGCAGTCCGCTCCGGCTGCGGGGCTTTTGCTGTTGAGGGGTGAGCAAATGGAGGGCGGGCAAGATTCAATTTGATTAGACGCTCAGATCGTGAGATGCCTGGAACCAAACGATGACTCCTAGAATCCTAATTCGGCGTTTGTCCAGCACAATATCCGGTTCCGATGTGCGATATGAGTGGGATGAGAGCATCACGGTGTTTGTGCCGGTGCTATAACGCCGTATGACGATTCTTGAATTATCGGCCAAAGCGAGGACGGAGCATCCGTTCCAGGGTTTCAGACTGGGATCCACGAGGAGATGAGATCCAATCGGATAGCATTTGGACATGGCGGACGTGTCCATTTGAACAAAGAAGCACCCGCGATGTTTCTTGAATACGGATGAGGGAAGCGCGGTTGTTCCGGTTTGTTTAAGTCCCGTTCTGCCTCCATTCATCTGGATTTTAAATACATCGCAAAGGGAATCAGTAATAACTTCTCTGGATTCCCCCTTCCGCTCCTCGTGGTCGAGCCTTGCGGCTAGCCCTGCGGTTTCAGATGTGAGGTCGTCGAGCTGCAGGTTAAATGTCGATACTATCTTGAGCAACGTTGAGCGGCGGATTGCATAACGATCCTTTTCCCAGCGACATACCGTTTCTTTGGAGACGCCGACGAGTGTCGCGAGCTCCTCCTGTGTTAGCTGATCGCGCTTGCGAAGCGCCTTTATGTTTTGACCCGTTCCCATGTTATGAAGTGCGGACGAGGGGAAGGCAGAGGCAGTTGGGACCGCCAAAGCCGTTTGTCAGCTCGAAGATAGAGATGGGGACAAGTTCAATACCTGCCTGCTCCAGTGCTTTGTTGGTTTCGGCGTTTTCTTCGTATACGCAGACCTTGCCGGGCTCCAAACAAAGGGTGCTTGTGGCATTGTTGGACCTTTCGACCTCTGCTGCACCGGGATTTGAGCCACCGCAAAGGATAAATTGCAACGAACTTGAACCTAGGGCTAATCGCAACGCTTCTTTCAGTCCGCCTTCGACATGGCGTGCCCGGGTTGTCCCTTCCAATCTGCCCCGTGTGATGCGGTAGACCCGCGCTTGGTCGAGAAGTTCACGGGCAACGAGGAATGTCTCGTAGCCAACGCGAGTGAAATATGTGTCGAGATGAATGCAGAGGTCATCGTAGGGGACCTGAATGGCCCATACGGACTCAATAGTCGAGTTCTCATCCCAGAGCAAGTTATTTGCCAGGGTGTCTATCGCCGCCGGCTCGGTTCGCTGGGAGATTCCAACGGCTATGTTTTCGCTGTTGAGGTTGTGCAGGTCGCCGCCTTCAATGTGGAAAGTCGATTCATGCTTGAAGAACTGGGGAGTCTCGCGGAAATCCGGGTGATAGGTAAAAATCGTTTTATAGGCGATAACCTCACGGTTGCGCTCTGGCCAGTACATATGGTTGAGCGTGACGCCTTCGCCGATGACGCTCGCCGGATCGCGAGTGAACCACATGGTGTTAAGGGGGCTTACGAGAAGGTCGTCAGGCGAGTATGCATCGCCCGTCAGTTTTGCGAGGCTGAATACTTCCTTATCCGTATCGAAGACCTGGGAGTAGCGGATGCCATTGACCGCTGCTTGAGCCAGGGCACGGGAGCCTTCGATGCGCTCGAGATACACGCGAATGGCAGATTCGAGCTCAATGCCCCGCGCGCCGCATTCTGAAATGTAGCTATCGATAAAAGAGTGACGCGCCTGCCCTGTCGCATCAAGGGCTTCGGTAAGAAGGTTTTCGAGATAGAGAATCTCTACTCCTTCGTGCTCGAGCATTGCCGAGTAAGCATGATGCTCCCTAAGAGCCTTTTCAAGATCAAAAGAGTTGCTAGAAGGGCGCAGCGTAAAGACTTGATTGAACTGGCCGTCGGGGTAGTTGCACGTTTCGGGGCCGGGACAGTGCAGGAGGACCCTTTTTAGCTTTCCTATTTCGTTTTGAACATGCAGTGCGGACATATGACCTCGCTTTGGCGGTGAGTATTTATTGGTTCCATAGTGGCACATTACGAGATTGTTTCAATTTACATCATATCTGTCACAGGAGAATGGCACGAGCCGAGCTGCTAATTGACGAATTACATCAATTAGCAAAGTAAATTGACGAATTACATCAATCTAAAGGCCGTTTACGGGTCGATGCGCTTCGTTGGCGGGCGAAGAGACGGAAGGGTGTTTTGCGCGATGACACAATGGCTTTGCCGGCAACGAAAAACCCCTGAATTAAGGAGGAGAGATGGCAGAGACAGAAAAGAAGCGCACTCTTCGAGTCCCGCACGTGTACACCATCACTCTCGTCTTGATGGCCGTATTTGCCGTTCTGACCTGGGTCGTGCCTTCGGGTTCGTTTGAGCGCCAGGAGGTTAACGGTCGCGAGGTAACGGTCTCGGGCACCTATGAGCCTGTCGATAAGGTCTATACGGACGAGGACGGCAACGAGGTCGATCTTCGCCAAGGCATCTTCGAAGTACTTGAGGCCCCTGCGATCGGCATCCAGCAAGCGGTCGAGGTCGTTGCATTCATTATGATCGTGGGAGGTTCCTTCCAGGTCATCACGGCGACCGGAGCCATCACGAGCGGCGTCGCCCGAGTGGTGAAGAAGTTCAAGAGCAAGGACGTCCTCATCATTCCGATCCTAATGGTGCTTTTTGCCTTGGGCGGCAGCACCTTTGGTATGGCAGAGGAGACGCTTCCGTTCTTTGCGATTCTTATGCCGATCATGATGGCCATGGGCTTCGACTCAATTACAGCGTTCATGACGGTGTTTGTGGGTGCCCGTATCGGATACATCGCATCTACCGTAAACCCGTTCAACGTCCTGATTTCCCAGGGCATCCTCGGTATCCAGGGCAACCCCCAGCTTTGGTTGCGTACTATCGCCCTTGTCGTGCTCACTGCAGTTGCCATCGCATGGGTTGTGATGTATGCCCTCAAGGTTAAGAAGAATCCCGAGGCATCCCCAGCTTTCCACGATGATATCGAGAAGCGCAAAGAGTTTGGTGCGGACGAGAATCTCCTCGATAGCGAGTTCACCGCTAGGCAAAAAGCCGTCATGGTTTTTTTCGTGCTTGGACTTGGCGCTATCATTTGGGGTCTGGTAACCCAGGGCTGGTACATGAACGAGATCTCTGCGATTTTCTTGGCCATGGCCCTTCTTTCGGGTGTTGTTTCCGGGATGAATGAGAAGGAGATCGCTGGCGAGTTCGTTAAGGGAATTGCAGACTTCGCGTTCTCTGCCATCGTTGTTGGCCTCGCCCGCGGAATCCTCGTAATCGCCAATGACGGCCTCATCATCGATACGATTCTCAACACGCTCGCCACGGCTCTCTCTGGAGTTCCGGCAGTTATCTTTACGAGCATTCTCTACGTCGTGGATAACCTTCTGTCGATCCTCGTTCCGAGCTCCTCGGGCATCGCTGCTCTTACGATTCCCATTTTCGGCCCGCTTGTTGAGCTGATGGGCTTAAACCCCGAGGCTGCAGTTACCGGCCTTTCCATGGGCAGTGCTGCCATGTCTCTCATTTCGCCGACAAGCGCGATGCTCGTTGCCGGTCTTGGCGTCTGTAAGATTCCGCTTGGCCAGTGGTGGAAGGTCGCTTGGAAATTCTTCCTGGTCGTAAGCGTTATCTGCATGGCATTCACTGCGGTTTCGGGTCTTATCCCCCTGCCGTAAATGCAAAACCCCACATACAAGTTGTGAGAAAGAAGGATAGAGATGAACAAAGGACTGAACGTTCATAGCGAGATTGGCGCCCTCAAGAAGGTGTGCGTCCATCGCCCCGGTATGGATCTTGTAAACATGAAGGCGGAGGATTTCGACCGCGTTTGGATTCACGACGCGTTCTATCTGGACTATGCCCAGAAAGAGCACGATCAGTTTACCGACCTTCTTCGCGGCGCTGGCGCCGAGGTCGTCTATATGGAAGAGCTGCTCGCTGAGACGTTTGACAAAGTCGAGGGCACTCGCGCAGAGTTCATGACGAAGTTCATGGGTGAGTCCGGCATCTCCAACGCGGCCCTTCGCCAGGCCGTTGTCGAGAAGCTTGATTCGATTAAGGACAACAAGGAGTTTGTCCTTGCTGCCATGGGCGGCCTCTACGTTCGCGACCTCGAGATCCCCAAGGTTGGCGGTTCTCTTGCCAGTATGGACGGCGAGGAGTTGAAGGCTGACGATATGGTGCTGTTCCCCATGCCGGCCTCGTATTTCTCCCGTGACCCTCTGGCTGTCGTGGGCAAGGGCGCTACCATGAACCGCATGTACTGGAATCAGCGCAATCGCGAGGTAATCTTCTACGAAACGGTGCTCCGCAACCATCCCGATTACGCCGGTAGCCCCATTTGGTATGACCACAACAGCGAGTGGCATATCGAGGGCGGCGATATCCTCAACATCAACGCCAAGACGCTCGCCATCGGTATTTCCGAGCGCACCCAGACTGCGGCCATCGATGAGCTCGCCAAGAATATGTTCTGGGGTTCCGATGAGGCCGAGATCGAGAACATCTATGCCATCAAGATCCCGCACGGCTACGCCTACATGCACCTCGACACCGTCTGCACGCAGGTCGATCGCGATAAGTTCACGGTCTATCCTGGCATCTACCAGACGCTTCGTGCCTACCGCCTGACCAAGGGCGATTCGGAGGGGGAGGTGCATATCGAGGAGCTCGAGGGCACCCTGCAGCATATTCTCGAGCTTGCGACGGGTATGGACCACATCACCATGATTGAGTGCGGTGGTGGCGATCCGATCGAGGCTTCCCGTGAGCAGTGGAACGATGGTTCCAACACTCTTGCGGTCGCACCGGGCAAGGTCTGCGTGTATGAGCGCAACGTTGTCACCAACGATGCTCTTTACAAGGCCGGCGTCGAGCTGCTCGTCGCCCCCTCCGAGGAGCTTTCTCGCGGTCGCGGCGGCCCGCGCTGCATGACCATGCCGTTCTGGCGTGAGGAAATCTAGTCAGCGTTAGCGTATCTGGGCGGCGCGTGTGCGTCTGCGCCGCCCATCCCTCCTTGTGTGTTCCAACAACCGAAAGGACTCAAATCATGGCTCTTAATCTTTCTGGTCGAAGCGTTCTTACCCTGCTTGACTTTACGTCCGAGGAAATCGAGTACATGCTCGACCTCTCAAAGAACTTCAAGGATATGAAGCGCGCCGGTTATCCGCACCGCTTTCTCGAGGGCAAGAACATTGTCCTGCTGTTTGAGAAGACCTCAACGCGCACGCGCTGTGCCTTCGAGGTCGGCGGTATGGACCTGGGTATGGGTGTGACCTACCTCGACCCCGGCTCGTCGCAGATGGGCAAGAAAGAGTCCATCGAGGATACCGCCCGCGTGCTCGGTCGCATGTATGACGGCATCGAGTATCGCGGCTCCGATCAGTCTATCGTCGAGGAGCTTGCCGCCAAGGCTGGCGTTCCCGTCTGGAACGGTCTGACCAACGAGTACCATCCCACCCAGGCCCTTGCCGACATTCTTACCATGCGTGAGGAGTTTGGCGACACGCGCGGCATGAAGCTCACCTATATGGGCAAGGAGCAGGGCAACGTCAGCGACTCCCTGATGGTTATCTGCGCCAAGCTCGGCATTAACTTCTGCTCCTGCGGACCCAAGGGCGATGTCGAGGGCGCCACGCACTTCGATCCCGAGCTTCTTGAGCGCTGCCAGGAGATCGCCGCTCAGAATGGCTGCACGATCCAGCTCACTGAGGATATCGACGAGGGCGTCAAGGATGCAGACGTGATCTATACGGACGTTTGGGTCGGTATGGGCCAGGCTGAGGAGCTGTGGAAGAGCCGAATCGATCTTCTCTCTCCCTATCGAGTAACGCCCGAGGTCATGGCCAAGGCAAACCCCGGCGCCATCTTTATGCACTGCCTGCCGAGCTTCCACGATACGCAGACCACCATCGGCGCCGAGATTGCCGAGAAGTTCGGCGTGACCGAGATGGAGGTTTCCGACGAGGTCTTTGAGAGCGCGCAGTCTCGTGTGTTCCAGGAGGCCGAGAACCGCATGCATACCATTAAGGCCATGATGTACGCGACGCTTCGCTAGTAGCTGGGAAGTGAACGAATACTATGAGTAAACCGTACGGTAAGCCCGACCGCATCGTCGTCGCCCTCGGCGGCAACGCCCTCGGCAACAACCCCGTCGAGCAGATCCAGGCCGTGAGCAACACCGCCCACGCTCTCCTTGGTCTTATCGAGCAGGGCAACGAGATCATCATCACCCACGGCAACGGCCCGCAGGTCGGCATGATCCAGAACGCCTTCGCCGCTGCCCACGACGCCATCGGCACCCCCGAGATGCCGCTGCCCGAGTGCGGCGCCATGTCCCAGGGCTACATTGGCTATCACCTGCAGCAGGGCATCGGCCGCGAGATGCACAAGCGCTATAAGCGTTGGCACGCCGCCACCGTCGTCACCCAGATCGAGTGCGACCCGGACGATCCCGCGTTCAAGAACCCGACCAAGCCGATCGGCCCCTTCTACACCGAGGAGCAGGCCAAGGAGTTCATGGCCGAGGATCCTTCCAAGGTCTTCGTCGAGGATTCCGGCCGCGGCTGGCGTCGCGTCGTCGCTTCCCCCGACCCCAAGAAGATCGTCGAGGCCGACTCCATCCTCAACCTGCTCGACAACGAGTTCATCGTCATCGCCTGCGGTGGCGGCGGCATCCCCGTCGTCCGCGACTACGAGAACAAGGGCTGCTACAAGGGCGTTCCCGCCGTCATCGACAAGGACCTGGGCGGCGAGCTGCTGGCCGAGGACTGCGACGCCGACGTCCTGTTCCTGCTGACCGCCGTCGAGCACGTCGCCATCAACTTCGGCAAGCCCGACCAGGAGGAGCTCGAGGACCTCACCGCCGACGAGGCCGAGCGCCTGGCCGACGAGGGCCAGTTCGGCAAGGGTTCCATGGAGCCCAAGGTCCGCGCCGCCATCAAGTTCGCCCGCTCCCGCAAGGGCCGCACCTGCATCATCGGCGCCCTGGACAAGGCCGCCGAGACCATGGCCGGCCTCTCCGGTACCCGCATCCACGAGTAGTCCCTGCTCCGTTGCCTCTCTCGTGGGCGCCAGGCAAAGCGCCCACAAACTAGCCTCTCTTCACGAGCCCCGCAGTCCGCTCCGACTGCGGGGCTTTTGCTATTCACCTAGTCATTGGGGACAAACCCGGCACTTGGGGACGGTCCTTTCCTGCCGGCAGCTTGGGACAGTCCTTAATAGTCATTGGGGACGTTCTTAAACGACTAGTCAAACAAGAACGTCCCCAACGACTACTCATTTAAGTCTGTCCCCAATGACTGCCCAATGGCTGGGAAGGCGCATCCCACACCGACGCATTGCCTTCGGGCCCTCTTCCCAGGCTCTCCATAGCTCAGCTGGACTCCCCGCAACCTGTTCCGAGTTGGCGGAACGAGCGCGACGTGGAGTGTCATTCTTTACCGCGTTAGACTAGACGCAGGGAAAGGAGGAGGACATGGATGCTCGCGTCAAGCAGCTTGTAAATATGATCGAGGACACTCAGCCTGTCGCTGTCGCGGTACTTGCCAAGCGTCTCGAGGTAAGCGAGCGCGCCGTGAGAAACTATATCCATCGCGCAAACGACAGCCTTGCAGGGGTTGCACGCATCGTTGGCAGCAAGGGGCAGTATCGTATCGATGTTGCACGTGCAGATGAGCTTGCTCGCTTGCTAGACGGTGTGGCTCTGGCCCATCCGGGCATTCCTGATACGCGCGATGGCCGTGTGTCCTTCCTTCTTAACGACCTCCTCATGCGGTCCCAGTGGGTGACGATTGAGGAGTATGCGGATTTACTCTACGTTTCGGCGCGGACTCTGTCCAATGACATGCGTCTGGTAGAGCAGAAACTCGCCCAATTTGACTTAACGCTCGAAAAGCGCCCACGCTACGGAATCCGCGTTGCGGGCGGGGAGTCACAACGGCGCCTGTGCCTGGCCTCGCTGGTGAGGCCCGTGTTGCCCGACACCGACGATGCAAAGCTCGCCGAGCGCCTGCGGGCCATCGCCGCATGTGTGGACGATGCCCTGACGGCCTCGCCCGTCACGGTGAGCTCGCTGGCATCCCGCAATCTCATCATGCATCTTTACATTGCTCTTGGCCGCATCGAGCAGGGCTGCTATGTCCCAGCTGCAGAATCGGACGTTCAAAAACTGGAGGGAACGCGCGAATACGCCGCGGCTTTCCAGATTGCCGCAAACATCAAGGATGCCCTGGGCGTGAGCATGCCCCGAGAAGAGGTTGCCTTTATCGCAATCCATTTGCTCGGCAGGGGCACGGGCGTGCCCGAGAAGGGCTCTGCCGTTATCTCGGACGAGATGTGGGAGATTGCTTCCGAGATGGTACGTGCGGTCAACGATGAGTTTAGGTTTGACTTTAGCGGCGATCTTGAACTTCGCATGAACCTTGCTCGGCATATCGGCCCTCTGGGCTATCGCCTTGAATATCACATGCATATGGATAACCCCATGCTGCCCGATATCAAGACGAGGTTTCCGTTGGCCTATTCGATGGCAGCTGGCACCTCGCAGGTACTCGAGCGTCATTTTGGCAGCCAGCCCTCTGATGAAGAGCTCGGCTACATCGCCATGGCATTTGCCCTGGCCCTCGAGCAGCAAGCCGACCAGCCGCGTCGCAAGCGCATCCTGATCGTGTGCGCCTCGGGAGCGGGAAGCGCCCGTATGCTCGAGCACCAGTACCGCAAGCAGTTTGGCATGTATATCGATTCGATTGAGACATGCGATGTCGCCCGCGTGGGAACGTTCGATTTTTCGCACATCGACTACGTGTTCACAACGGTGCCGCTCAACGTCAAGTTGCCCGTGCCCGTCCGCGAGGCCGATTTCTTCTTGGAGACGAGCGATGTCAACGCTATCCGCAAGGTGCTGAGCGACGACACTGCGCAATCGGACTCCGTAAGCTCTTTCTTTAGCCGTGCCCTGTTCTTCAACCGCGTTGAGGCGCCGTCGAAGCAGGCCGTTCTCCGATATCTCTCCGAGCGCGCCGTCGAGAGCGGCCGTGTCGATGCCCAGTTTGCCCAAGAGGTCGCCGAGCGCGAGAGCGCGAGTGCCACCTCGTTTGGCAATGGGGTAGCCATGCCCCATGGGATGCATCCCTTGAGCGCCGAGGCCTTTGTTACCGTGGGCCTGCTCGAACATCCCATTCTTTGGGACGAATACGGCCATGAGGTCGATATCGTCTTTATGGTGTCGTTTGCCCGGTCGGGCGGCGATGAGGCGCGGATCTTGAGCTCACTGCTCGCCGAGATCTTTATGGACCGCCAGGGGGTCGAGCGCCTACGCGAGCGCCGGTCCTGGCATGAGCTGATGGCGCTTGTGCAAGCGCATACGGCTTAAGACTTCTTTTGTCGATAACCCTGTCTGTCTACCTGCAATAAACCTCGAGGATTGCGGGCGGGAGATAGGCGTTTCGAATATTCAAGTACAAACCAAACATCACGGGAGAGGAGACCGTTATGGACGATCAGGGAACCGAGATGGTTTCGTTTCAGCTGGTCGCTGCAGCGGGAGAGGCACGCAGCCTTGCCTTCGAAGCCCTTGAAAAGGCAAAAGCGGGGGATTTTGACGCCGCCGCCAAACTCATGAAGCAGTCAAAGGATGCGGGAATCAAGGCTCACCACATCCAAACGCAGCTGCTTTCGACTGAGGCAGCGGGCGAGCATCTGTCGGTGGATGTGTTGCTGGTCCATGCTCAGGACCACCTCATGTGCTCCATGCTTGCTCAGGAGCTCGTGCAGGAGCTGATCTGCCTGTATGAGTGCACTGCAACCAAGAACGCCTAGCGGCGTGCGGTGACTATCCAACCAATCAATGCGAAGGGAATCCCTTATGAAGATCCTTCTTGTTTGCGCAGCTGGTCTGTCTACAAGCATTCTGATGAAGAAACTCGAGAAATATGCGGAGCAAAACGGCATCGAGCTCGATATCGATGCGGTGGGTATCGGCGAGTATCAGGAGACGTGCGCCAATTATGACGTGCTGCTCTTGGGGCCGCAGGTGTCCTACCAGCTCAACACCGTCAAGCAGGGGAGCGGTAAGCCGACCGCGGTCATCCCCGCACAGGACTACGGCATGGGCAACGCCGCCAACGTGCTGGCACTCGCCCAGTCGCTGTTGGGTTAGGAGGCAACCATGGAGAAGTTCATGACCCTGCTTCAGGAAAAACTGACCCCTATCGCCAATTTCTGCGGCACCGAGCGCCACTTTGCCTCCATGCAAAAGGGCTTTATGAGCGCGATCAGCTTCATCTTGGTATCTGCCGTCTTTATGATCCTCGCCAACCCGCCGGTCACGGCCGACCTGGTGGCGCAGGGCGGGTTCTGGTCCGTCTTTGGCCCTTGGCTCGATTTTGCGACGGCCAATAAGCTCACGCTGCTCATCCCCTTCAATATGACGATGGGCATACTGTCGGTGATCGTGACGTTCGCAATCGCCTATAACCTGGCGGGCACCTACAAGATGCCCAAGCTTAACGCCGGCATGACCTCGCTGGTGATGTTCCTGATCGCCGCGGCGCCGTCGTCCTACTACCAGCTTGCTGACGAGTCCGTGCTCCAGGCGGTCCCCTGCACCTATCTGGGTGCGCAGGGCCTGTTTACCGCCATCATCGTTGCCTTGGTCTCCGTCGAGGTCACGCGCTTCTGCCAGACCAAGGGCATCACCATCAAGATGCCCGATGGCGTGCCGCCGTTTTTGTCCGAAACCTTTGGCGCCATCGTACCTATGCTCGCCAACATCCTCATCTTCTTTGGCGGCAACCTGCTGATCCAGATGATCGATCCCGCGCTGTCCATCCCCTCGGTTATCGAGAAGCTGCTCGCTGCCCCGCTTTCCGTCGCAGTTGACTCTGTGCCCGGCGCACTGCTTATCTGCTTCATGACGCTGCTGTTTTGGTGCTTTGGCGTCCACGGCAACATGATCGTAATGCCCATCACCGCCCCGGTCTCGCTTGCCGCCTTTGCCGCCAACGCCTCGCTCTATGCTGCCGGGCAGCCGCTTGAGTTCCACCCGGTGCTCATGTCGTTGGCCATCAACCTCATCGGCGGCACGGGTAATACGTTCTCTTTTGTGGCGCTCTGCGCGTTTAGGGCAAAGTCGCAGCAGCTCAAGGCATTTGGCAGGGCATCGATCGTGCCGAGCTTCTTCCGTATCTCCGAGCCCGCGATCTTCGGCGCGCCCATCATCTTCAACCCGATCCTCATGATTCCGTTTGTGCTAGGCGGCATGATCTCGGCCCTGCTGTATTGGGGTGCGGTCTCACTGGGTCTTGTCTCTAACTTCTACATCTTGGTGAGCGGCACGTTCCCCATCTTCGTTCAGGGCTTTGTCCAGTGCCTCGACCCGCGCATCTGGGTGTTTACGATCGTTTTGATCGTGGTCATGGCTGTGGTCTGGTACCCGTTCTTTAAGGTGTACGATAACCAGCTCCTGGCTCAGGAGCAGGAGAACGCCGCGGCAGCTTCTGCCGAGGATGCTGAGTAGCATGAGTTACTTTGACAGAACGTCTGCCGCCGGTATGCCCGAGGGCTTTTTGTGGGGTGGTGCCCTCGCCGCCAACCAGGCCGAAGGGGGCTGGAACGAGGGCGGCCGCGGCATGTCGCACTCCGACCTGATCCCACAGGGTTCCGACCGCTGGGATGTAATGTTTGGCAGGCAAAAGCCCGTGGACGATCCGGACAGGCTGTATCCATGCCGCTGGGGCAACGATTTCTTCCATCATTGGCACGAGGATGTCGAGCTCTTTGCCGAGATGGGCTTTAAGTGCCTGCGTCTTTCAATTTGCTGGAGCCGTATTTTTCCCACAGGGATGGAGACCGAGCCCAACGGCGAGGGCTTGGAGTTTTACCGTCAGGTATTCGAGGCGCTGCGCGAGCATGGAATCGAGCCGCTTGTGACGCTGTCGCACTACGACTATCCGTTGGCTCTGGTCGAGCGCTATGGTGGCTGGCAAAGCCGAGAGATGATCGAGCGGTATGCGCACTACGTCGAGACCGTCGGACGCGCGTACCAGGGCCTCGTGCGTTATTGGCTTACGTTCAACGAGATCAACAGCGTGGCGCTGTCCTATCTCAACGCGGGTGTCACGCTCGAGGATGAGCGTGACCGTGCAGCCGTGACCGCGGCGTTCTCGCACCATATGTTTATGGCGAGCGCTCGCGCTGTCGAGATTCTGCACAAGATCGATCCCGCAAACAAGGTGGGTTGCATGGTCGCTGCCGGTGCGACCTATCCGTACCGTTGTGCGCCCGAGGACGTATGGCTTGCGTATGAGGAGGACCGCGGCCGCTACTTCTACACAGACGTGATGGCTGCGGGCGCCTATCCTGCTTGGAAGCTGCGTGCACTCGAGAAAGAGGGTGTTCACGTGCCCTTTGAGCCGGGCGATACGGAGTATCTGGCAGAGCATACGGTCGACTTCATCTCGTTCTCGTACTATTGCTCGCGCTTGGTGTGCGCCGATGATCAGGTGATCGCCGAGAAGGCGGAGGGCAACGTGTTCCCGACGTTGCGCAATCCGTACCTCAAGGATAAAGAGACTGCCTGGAAGTGGCAGATCGATGCGCTGGGTTTGCGCGTGACGCTTGCCGGCTACCACGATCGTTACCATCTTCCGCTCTTTATCGCCGAGAACGGTGTGGGCGGACTCGATGCGCTGGAAGACGGCAAAGTCCACGATGCGTATCATATTGATTACCTGCGAAGGCATATTCTTGCGCTGCGCGATGCAATTGTCGAGGACGGTGTTGACCTGATGGGATACACGCCGTGGGGCTGTATCGATTTGGTGTCGGCCTCGACGGGGCAGATGAAGAAGCGCTATGGCTTTGTTTATGTTGATGCCGATGATATGGGCAAAGGCACGTTCGATCGCTACCGAAAGGACAGCTTCTGCTGGTACCAAAAGGTCATTGCATCAAATGGCGAGGACTTGAGTTAACTCTTGCAGGTCTGTTGCCCCGCGGTCCGCTTCGGCCGCGGGGGCTTTTGTTATTGAGGCGGCTGTTCATGAGGAGCATTGCAGGCTGCGGAAACCCGGCACTTGGGGACGTTCCTTTCCTGCCGGCAGCTTGGGACAGTCCTTAAAGGCCGCATCGATCAACTGCGGAAAGCACATCCCAGAATGAGCGTCCAACATGGGGTGCGGTTTCCCTTGAGGCCCTCAATCGGAAAATGCATCCCGGATTATTGTCGAAAAGCGGTCCCTAGTTTCCCAAACGGGCCGCTAACGGAAAGCGCACCCCGCTATTGGGCCCCAAAGCAGGATGCGCTTTCCGTGCTGGCAGTTCCAAGCAGTTCGGGATGGCCCTTTTCGTCTGCTCTCGGCCGGCGTCCGTAAGACTGTCCCCGACGACCACTCATTTAAGTCTGTCCCCAATGACTAGTAGTAGGCCCACATGGCTTCGACTTCGTTGAGGACCTCTACGACGCCCCAGCGGCGGGCGCTGCGGCTGGCCGAGTTGGGATCGAAGACTTCAATCTGGTCGGCGTCGTCAATACCGTAAAGTACAATGTAGTGGCCCACGTTGGTAAAGGTGCCCGGCCGAACGGCGGCGATGACGGGCGCTCCCGAACGCAGCGCCTGAGTCATCGAGTCGCGATCGTTATGAAGCTCCGTTCCGTTAAGTCCCAACTGCCACGCACCGCTCGTCATAAACGACCATTCGGTTGCACCGGTGGGGGCGTAATTGCCTGCCTCGGAAAGCGCGCACATATCGACGGGAGTCATATCGGTGCGTCCCGTCTTAAAGATATAGACCATGGTGAGGCACGTAGGCCCGCAGGCATTTTGGCGGATGGTACCGCCGGCGTAAGGCAGCTCCGACCATGCAGGGTCGATCTGATAGATATGGGGCATCGTGCCGGCTTGCCATTGCGAGCGCGGGGTCGAAAAGGCGAAAGAATAACCGGGCGCGACGGGGGCCTTGAGCAGCTTGTCCTCGGCGGTGGGCTCGAGACCGGCCGAGCCGTGGGACATACAGGAGCTCATAAGCACAAAGACCAGACAGATGAGGATAGAGCACAGTGCGAGGCAAAGCCGACGAGCCGGCAGGGCGGGGGCATTCACGTACGATGTCGAGCGGTAGGGCTTGCCGTCGCGTCCGCCTTGGGGATGCGAAAAGAAGCGGTTGATATGGCTGCCGGGCTGACGTGCGCCGTTGCGGCGCAGTTGCGGAACCTCGGCTTGGCGCTGTCGAGTGCGCGCGCCCAAGCGGCTATCTTGCTGTGCGCTTGTGCCCGTGCTCGGACGGCCACTCTGCCGTGTTCTGTTTGTCTGCTGCCGAGACGAAGGCCTGGGTTGCTCTTGAGGGCGTTGCGGATTGCTGCTCGTGGCACTTCTGGGCGTCGGCGTGGTGCGGCCAGCAAGGCGAACGCTTTGTCGCCGTTGATCACCGTCGTTGTATCCGTATGCCATTCGTACCGCCTTGTCTCATGTATAACCTATCTATCCTACAAAAAAGATGTGCAACAAATGGGTCCGCGCGTCAAAAGCTCGGTAAACGGTACGAAAGGCGCAAAACACACGGCCTCAAAAACATCTCTATATGCGTCCGATGAGCGTACGCCCGTCGGACGGGCGACAACAATGAGCGGCAAACCGTGCCGTTCGTCCCAAAAACGGCGCCGCTCGTTTTGCAGTTCTGCCTTCGGTCGAGCCACAAGCGGCGCTGCTGTGCCAAGGCCGTATCTTAAAGCCATGAAATAAAAGCGCGCGGCAAAACAGACCGCGCAAGGGGTGACGCCAAAGAGGCGTCAATAAGGAAAGGAGGGGAACAATGGCGGACAAGAACGCAGAAGTTGCAGTCGAAGGTAACGGCGGCATGAAGAAAACGCTTTCGCTCTGGAACTTCTTCACCATCGGTTTCGGTGCCATCATCGGAACTGGCTGGGTTCTGCAGGTCGGCGACTGGATGGTCGTGGGCGGCGGTCCCGTTCCCGCTATGATCGCATTCCTCTTGGGTGCAATCTTTCTCGTGCCCGTCGGAGCTGTTTTCGGTGAGCTCACGGCTGCTATCCCCATCTCGGGCGGCATCGTCGAGTATGTCGATCGTAGCTTTGGCCGTACGATGAGCTACATCACCGGCTGGCTCCTGGCCCTGGGCAACGGCATCCTGTGCCCGTGGGAGGCCATCGCCATCTCGACCCTTGTGTCCGAGATGTTCGGCAGCCTGCCCGGCCTTGAGTGGCTGCGCGCCGTCAAGCTCTACACCATCCTGGGCGCCGACGTTTACCTGTTCCCGACGCTGATCGCGCTCGGCTTTGCAACCTACGTCATCTTCCTCAACTTCCGCGGTGCCAGCTCGGCCGCCAAGCTGCAGGCCTTCCTGACCAAGGCCCTGCTCTGCGGCATGCTGCTCGCCATGGGCGTCTCGCTGTTCACCGGCTCGCCGGACAACGCCATGCCCGTGTTCTCCCAGGTCACCGGTGCTGGTGGCGGCAAGCCCGCTACCGAGGGCACCAGCCTGTTCGCCGGTATCGTTTCGGTCCTGGTTCTGACCCCGTTCTTCTACGCCGGCTTCGACACCATTCCTCAGCAGGCTGAGGAAGCAGCCGAGGGCCTCAACTGGAACAAGTTCGGTAAGATCATCTCCTTGGCCCTGCTGGCCGCCGGCGGCTTCTACATGGTCTGCATCTACTCGTTCGGCACCATTCTCGACTGGCATGAGTTTGTTAAGAGCCCGGTTCCCGCGCTTGCCTGCCTCAAGGGTATCAACATGCTCCTGTACCTGGCCATGCTCGTCATCGCCACGCTTGGACCCATGGGCCCGATGAACTCCTTCTACGGCGCCACGAGCCGCATCATGCTCGCCATGGGCCGCAAGGGCCAGCTGCCCGAGAAGTTCGCCGAGGTCGATCCCAAGTCCGGCGCTCCCAAGCTCGCCTGCGTCGTCCTGGGCGTCATCACCGTCATCGGTCCGTTCCTGGGCAAGAACATGCTCATTCCTCTGACCAACGTGTCGGCCCTCGCCTTCATCTTCTCCTGCGGCATGGTCGCCCTCGCTTGCCTGCGCATGCGCTTCACCGAGCCCGACCTGCCTCGTCCCTACGAGGTGCCCGGCGGCAAGTTTGGCATCTGCCTCGCTGTCGCTGCCTGCGCCGTCATCATCGGCCTGCTCGTGATCCCGTTCTCTCCCGCCTCCCTCAACATGGTGGAGTGGAGCATCGTGATCGGCTGGCTGGCCATTGGCCTGGCCCTCATGGCCTTCACCAATTCCCGCAAAAAATAACGCCTAGCCGGGGCGGATCGGGTGCGCGGGGCCCTCTCTCCCGCGCACCGAACCCGGCACCACTTGGGTAGTTTTGTGAGGCCTTAACCCAACGCGGCCTCGCCCACTATATGGATCCATAAGGAGGAACCATGTCCACTAAGTATGCAATCGTTGGCGGCAAGCTCATCGACGGTACCGGTGCCGAGCCGGTCGAGAACTCCCTCGTTCTCGTCGACGACAATGGCAAGATCGAGTACGCCGGTGTCATGCAGGACCTTCCCGAGGGCGTTGAGGTTATCGACGCCGCCGGCAAGACCGTCCTTCCCGGCCTGATCGACACCCACCTGCACTTCTCGGGCAACCTGACCGACGATGACACCGATTGGGTCATGCAGCCGCTCCTCGAGAAGCAGGCCGTCGCCGTCAAGCAGGCCTACGACTGCCTCACCCACGGTCTCACCACCGTCTGCGAGATCGGTCGCTTTGGTATCCAGATCCGCGACTGCATCGACAAGGGCGTCTTTAAGGGGCCGCGCGTTCTGGCCACCGGCCTGGGCTTCTGCCGCGTTGCCGGTCACGGCGACTCCCATCACTGCAGCCAGGAGCTCAACAAGGAATCCCACCCCTGGGGCGACCAGGTCGACGGTCCCTGGGATCTGCGTAAGGCCGTCCGTCGTCGCCTGCGCGAGAACCCCGATGCCATCAAGATCTGGGCTACCGGTGGCGGCATCTGGCGCTGGGACTCCGGCCGCGACCAGCACTATTGCTCCGAGGAGATCCAGGCCGTGGTCGAAGAGGCAAAGATGGTCGGCATTCCCGTGTGGAGCCACTGCTACAACAACCACGCCGCTGCCTACGATTCCGTTCGCTTTGGTTGCGAGCAGCTGATTCACGGCTTCGATATCGATGAGCGCACCATGGACCTCATGGCCGAGCAGGGCACCTTCTTCACCCCGACAATCGCCTTCCTGCCTACCTGGTACGCCACCTATCCGCCCGTCTACGTCCCCGAGCTACACGACAAGTACGAGGGCACCCTGGTCGAGAAGGAGCTGCAGCGCAACTACGACTGCCTGCGCGAGGCCAAGAAGCGCGGCGTCGTCATGACGATCGGCTCCGACTCCTTCTCCTTCGTCACCCCGTACGGCACCTGCTCCATCGAGGAGATGTACGAGTTCGTCGACAAGATCGGCTTCACCCCGGTCGAGACCATCACCTGCGCCACCCTCAACGGTGCCAAGATGTGCCACATCGAGGACGAGACCGGTTCCATCGAGGCCGGCAAGTGCGCCGACCTGCTGGTCGTCAACGGTGACGTCGCCGCCGACATCCACGTGCTCAACACCGACAACATGGACGTCATCATGAAGGACGGCTGGATCGTCGAGGCTGGCACCTTTGGCGAGGCCAACAAATACAGCGCCTAAGATACCGTTTGTCGATGGCTGGATGTAAAACACAGTTTTTGATTGCATAATGCAATGGAGAGGGTCGCTTGCGGCCCTCTTTATTGCTATGGGTGCGGTAGACAAAAGGGGATGACGGTGGATTTAAACAGACTGATTCTGGGCAAGAGCTACAACTCTACCAAGGTCTTTCGTACGGCCCAGCATGTGGTCCAGGCCATCCTGCTCGGTGTTGTCGTTCCGGCGCTTATCCTGTTGCTTATCTGGGATTTAACCGATAATCCCAATCCCGTTCCGGGCGTTGTCGTTATTGCCGGCCTGGTCATGCTGTGCTTCTTTTTCTCGTATGTCTTTGTGGTCCCCGACGACCTCACATCGAGCGCAACCGACCGTACGCTCGCCATCGCATCAAAAATATTCGCCTACACGTCGCGTGGCCTTACGCCCGAAGCTGCCCTGGGCGCCTCCAAAATCATTCTGTCCGAGACCATCGCCTCTGCCATCTGCTTTACCGACGGCAAGCAGGTGCTGGCAAGCTGGGGCGAGGACTCGGCAAAGTGCCCTGCCGGCACCCCGGTGGTGCTCAAGACCACGCTCAACGTGATTGAGACGGGCGAGCAGAGCGTGTTTTCGCGTGACGCCTCCAATGAGACGGGCGGCTATTTTCCCCGCCTGCGTGCCGGCATTGTCGCGCCGCTGACCGTGCGCGGGCATTGCGTGGGCACACTCGAGCTGTATTACCCCCGCCTGAGCAGCATCGATATGCGCCAGACGGCCCTTGCCTCGGGTTTTGCCGACCTCATTTCCACGCAGCTCGCCAGCTTTGAGCTCGAGCGCCAGGACGAGCTCACGGCCCGCGTTGAGCTTCGCGCCCTGCAGTCGCAGGTCGACCCGCATTTTCTATTCAATACCATTAGCACGATCGTGTCGCTCGTTCGAACCGAGCCCGACAAGGCACGATCGCTGCTGATCGACTTTTCCAACTACTATCGTCAGACGCTTTCTGATTCCGATACGCTCACCACGCTCGAGCACGAGGTGGAACAGGGCACTCGTTATATCAATCTTATGCAGGCCCGGTATGGCGACGGCCGTCTGCGCGTTTCGGTCGACATCGACTTTGAGGTGCGCGACAGCCTGGTGCCGCCGTTTATCTTGCAGCCGCTGCTCGAAAACTGCATCAAGCATGCGCAGCGCGAGACCGAGCCGCTTTCTATTCGTGTTAGGGCTTTTGAGACCGATGACGGCTTGGAGATCATCGTCGAAGATGACGGCATCGGTATGAGCGAAGAAGTCTGCGCGCATCTGTTTGAGCAGCATCGCCGAGAGGAGCCCGAGAGCATTACCGCCGACGGCTCCGTCAAGCGAGGTTGCGGCCTGGCGCTCTTCAACGTGCTTCAGCGCATCCATTTCTTTTACGGAGAAGATTCCGGCATGCGCGTGAAGTCCCAGGAGGGCGTGGGAACGCAGGTCATCGTCGAGCTGAACGGCGAGCCGCATGAGCCGGCGCCGTTGACGGCGTAGCACGCGGTTGGATTGAGAGAAAAAGAGGGGAAGCACATATGTCCGAAGGCTGGAACATCTTGGTGGTTGATGACGAGCCCCCAATTAGGGCTGAGCTACGCTATCTGTTGGAAAAGGATACGCGTGTGGGTCAGATTGCCGAGGCGGGCAATGTCACCGAAGCCGTGGAGTCGATTCTGTCGAACAAGCCCGACGTGTTGTTTTTAGACATTACCATGCCCGGTCGCTCGGGAATTGAGCTTGCCGAGACGCTGCAGAACCTAAAGACGCCGCCGGTCGTGGTGTTTGTGACGGCATTTGCCGAGTATGCGGCTGATGCCTATAACCTCGATGCCGTCGATTATGTCGTCAAGCCGGTTGAGGACGCACGCCTGTCAAAGGCACTCGACAAGATCGAGGCGGCCTTGGGTGTCCGTCGTGTTATCCACGCTCCGCGCCAGCCTTTGCGTCTGACGGTGGACCGCGGGGGCAAAAAGGTGTTCATTCCCGTCGCAGACGTCTGCTACTTTGAGGCGCGCGCCGATTTTTGCAACGCCATCTGCGCCGAGGGAACGTACCTGATCAATGAGTCGATCTCTTCGCTCGAGCGTCGCTTGGCCTCCGAGGGCTTTATCCGCGTCCATCGCAGCTATCTGGTCAATTTGGAAGACGTGCATAATGTCGAGATCGGTTCCACGGGTCTTATGGAGCTCAGGCTCGATCGCGTAACCTCGACGGTGCCGGTGTCCCGTCGTCGTGCCGCCGAGGTCAAGTCGCACCTGGGGCTTGCGTAGGCGGTTCGCATGCCAACGTTTACCGGCGTAGGTTTGGCATGGCCGTGCGGTGGGCATAATGGGTGACATCGAATGAAATCGAAAGGAACAATATGCCCGCGCTCATTACGCATCATCTGTTTGGCGAGGAAAGCATCGACCGTCTTCCGCAGGGCGTCATCGCGTCCGACGAGGAGCGCATCGCTTTTATCCTGGGCAACCAAGGCCCCGACCCGTTTTTCTTTCACATTCTGACACCGCGTGTTTCCGGCTGCACGCTGCTGGCGCAGGTCATGCACCGCTCGCGCATGTCGCGCCAGTTCTCATGCCTGCGCGATGGCGTGTCGCACCTGCAGCCGCGCGATGCCAATCTGGGTCGCGCGTTTGCGCTGGGCCTGCTGTCGCACTATGTGCTCGACCGCAATGCCCACCCCTTTGTCTACGAGCAGCAGTTTGGCATTGTTGAGTCCGACCCCGAGCTCGAGGCTTCGGGCGGTCAAGTTCACGCCGTGCTCGAAAGCGACTTGGACGTGCTGATGCTGCAGCTCAAGCGCGATGGGGCAACGGTCGAGGATTATCCGCCGGCGGGCGAGATCGTCACTACCGACCGCATCAATCGTGTTGCCGGCGTGCTGATGAGCTACGTCGCCGGGCGCGTGTACGGTATCGACATCCCGGCGGGGGAGTACGCCGGCGCCGTAGCCGACATGCAGCTGCTCTACCGCACTATCGAGCCGGCCGGTTCGGCCAAGACGCGCGCGATTGCCCTGCTCGAGGGCTTGGTGCACGATTATTCGCTGCTCGACGGCCTTGCGCACCGCGTGACGACCGAGCTGCCCGAGCGTACCGGCAACCTGGGCCACTTGGCATGGAAGAACCCCTTTACTGATGAAGTCTCGAACGAGAGTTTCCCCGAGGTCTTTGACCGCGCGCTGGTCGATTACGAGTGCACGGTCGCCCGCTTTATCGAGACCGGCGATATGGAAGCCGTGACCAACCACGTCAATTACAGCGGTCGCGTGCTCGGTGCCGACGAAGAGTTCGACCGTGAGGAGTAACAAACTGCCTCGCCCATGCTCTCCAATAAGTTGCGGTGGAATAGTTCCTGTTTGGGCTCCTGAAGCCTTCAAATAGGAACTATTTCACCGCAACTGCGTTGGGGTGCGGGGGTTTGTTGCGGGCAAGGGTCTCAGGCGTCGCTCACGGCCCCTTTGCCGAATCCTTACCGGCGCCTCTGGACAATTGGGGTACGATGAACTAACTGCATATCGGGCGAATACGAAGGGGCCCTGTCCATGAAATACACCAAGCTCGAGCGTAACTGGGTTATGTACGATGTGGGCAACTCGGCCCTCGTGCTGCTCAATACCTCGGTGGTGCCCATCTACTTTAACGCCATCAATACCGGTGCTTCCTCGGCAGACCTGGTGGTCGCTTGGGGCAACGCTCAGACGATTGCCTCGCTAGTCATTGCCATGCTCATGCCCATTCTGGGCGCGCTTGCCGATTACGCCGGCAACAAGATCAAGTTCTTCTTGGGCTTCTTCCTCACGGGCCTGGTCCTTTGCCTGGCGCAGGCTATCCCAATGTCCGCCATGGCATTTTTGACCGTGTACGTGCTGTGCACCATCGGCCTTAACTCTTCTATGACGTTCTACGACGCCATGCTGCCCGACATTACCACCGACGAGCGCATGGACGCCGTGTCCAGTTCGGGCTATGCCTGGGGCTACATCGGTTCCACCGTGCCGTTCATCATTTGCCTGGCGCTTATCATGGGTGGCCCCGCTCTCGGCGTCCCCACCATGCTGGCAACGCGTCTGTCGTTTATCATCACCGGTGCCTGGTGGCTCATCTTTACCCTGCCGCTCATTCGCACCTATAAGCAAAAGTACGGTCGCGAGCGTGGTCCCCAGGACACCATCGGCCACATCGTGGGCGGCGTGTTCTCCGAGGTCGGACACACCATGCGCGAGATCGCCCACAACAAGACCGTGCTGGTCTACATGATCGCGTTCTTCTTCTACATCGACGGCGTGCACACGGTCATTTCCATGGCAACCAGCTATGGATCGGCTTTGGGCATCGACTCGACCCAACTGGTGCTGGCTCTGCTCGTTACGCAGTTTGTGGCTTTCCCGTCCGCCATCATCTACGGCAAGCTTGCCGGTCGCGTGGGCACGCTCAATATGATCTTGGTGGCCGTCGCCGCCTATATGGGCATCGTGCTCTTTGCCGCGTTCTTCCTCAAGACCGCCTTTGAGTTTTGGGTGCTTGCCATTTTGGTCGGCCTGTTCCAAGGCGGCGTGCAGGCGCTGAGCCGCAGCTACTTCGGCCGCATTATCCCCAAGGAAAAGTCCAACGAGTACTATGGCTTCTTTGACATCTTTGGTCGTTACGCAAGCGTTATGGGCACCTTTCTGGTGTCGGTCGTTACCTCGCTGACCGGCAACCCGTCGCTGGGCGTCCTTTCCATTGGCGTGCTGCTGGTCGTTGGCTTTGTGCTGCTGGTCCGTCTGTCCCGCATGGCTCGGGCGGCGGCGTAAGGCAACCGGGCTCAGTACAGCAATTGTGCCTATCTGCAGTACTCTTTTGGAAGTAGCCGCATAAATCATTCTGACTTCCGAGCAATGTTTAGCCCAAGTGGGTATGATGGAATCAGCTAGGTCGCGGGGCGTCGCCTGTGTTTGGCGGCGCCCCGTTTTTGTGTTGCAAGGAGGGTAAAGGTATGAACGCCACGGTTGTGATCCCAACATATTGGGCGGGCGATGATACCCAAGCAAACGCTCCCGGCACCTACGATCACTCGACGTCGCTCAATGCCGCCAACCCGGAACTCGATCGCTGCCTGACTTCACTCGAACAGGTGCGCGACATTCCGCGCATCATTCTCTTGGTGGTCTGTCCGGTTTCTGCCACGGCCGACGTATCCCATCGCGTGCACGAAATCGTTAATGCGCATCCCACACTTAAGGTCACCGTCGTTACCAATACTCAGGCTTCGCGTGTTGCCGACCGCGTGGCGCAGATTGCACCCAAGGGCTCGGGCGAGTGTGTGAGCCTTCGCGGCTATGGTGCCATCCGCAACATGGGGCTGGCTTGTGCCGCCGTGCTGGGTCACGATGCCGTCATCTTCGTCGACGACGATGAGACCGTCATCGATGCCGACTTTATGAAGCGAGCGACGTATGCGCTGGGACAGCAGACGCGCCAGGGCCTGCCGATTCTGGTCAAGAGCGGTTATTTTTACGACCGCGATGGATCGCCGCTTGCCCCCACCGACAAAGTGGGCATTTGCCATCGGTGGTGGACCAAGCGCATCGAGTTCAACCGTTGGATGAAAAAGGCGCTCTCGGGCACCCGCATCTCACGCTCCAATTACGTGTGCGGCGGCCTTATGGCCCTGCATGCCCGCGCGTTTACCCGCGTGGCATTCGACCCGTTTATTACCCGCGGCGAGGACCTGGACTATCTCTTTAACATGCGCATGTTTGGCTACGACGTGTGGTTCGACAACGAGTGGACCGTACGCCATCTGCCGCCCGAGTCCGAGAAACGCTCGCCGCGCTTTATGCAGGACGTGTACCGCTGGTACTACGAGCGGGCCAAGCTGACGTTTGCCGCGCACCAACAGGAGCTCATTCCCGTTACGGCCGCGTCGCTCATGCCCTATCCGGGTCCGTGGATTTCGCGCGAGCTCGACGATCGCGTGCGCAAGACCGCTATGGTGCGCAGCATGTTTACCCACGAGCACGAAGGCTACCTGCGTATCTGGCGTCACGGTATTGCCGAGGCCCAGGCATATGCGCGCCAAAACGCCGCGAGCTATCTGCGTTTCCAGAGCTTCTGGCCCAAGATTATGGACGGGCTTTGGCGTGACGCCCAACTGATTGACATTCTGGAGGGGAAGTAATGGCCGACCGCCGTGACGGGCGCGACAGCTCAATTTCGTTCTTCCGCATCGTTGCCGTGTTCTGTGCCATCTGCGTGATGGCCTACTTCATCTTTGCGCTGGCGACCGGAATCGAACCCATTGCGACGGTTGTCGCCTGTGCCCTGCTCTGCATCTTTCTGTGTATCTTTATCTTTTTGACGCTTAATCCCGATTCGGTGCGCTCGCAGTACACCGAGGAGACGCTCTCGGTGGCCTCTGCCATGCTCGAGGACATCAAAGGCGGCTTGACGCAGGAGTCGGCGTTGCTGGTGTGCCGTCGCATTCTGCCCGAGACGCGCGCCATGACGGTGGCAATCACCGACGAGAAAAACGTGCTGGCCTGTGCGGGCGAGTTTGAGGAAAAGCTCCCGCCCGATGCACCCATCCATACGCTTGCCACGCGCTACGTGATCGAACACGGCATCGTGCAGTCGTTCAATCGTGTGGTCGACGTGGTGGGTTCGGACGGCTCGCACAATCAGGTCCCCGCTGGCATCATCGCACCTATTAAGGTGGGCGACCGTACCGTCGGCACGCTCAAGTTCTACTATCGAACGCCGCGCGCCGTCGACCGCACCCAGTACGCTCTGGCCTCCGGCTTTGCCGAGATCTTGTCCACGCAGCTTGCCATCCACGAGCTCGAGGTGCAAAAGGAGCTTACGGCTCGCGCCGAGGTGCGCGCGCTGCAGGCCCAGATCAATCCGCATTTTCTGTTCAACACGCTCAATACCATTGCGTCTTTTACGCGCACCGATCCGCTGCGCGCCCGCGAGTTGCTGCGCGAATTCTCGTCGTTCTACCGCGCCACGCTCGACAACTCGGGTTCGTTGATTCCGGTTTCGCGTGAGGTCGCCCAGACCAAGCGCTACCTCACCTTTGAGAAGGCGCGCTTTGGCGAGGACCGTGTGCTGGCGACCTTCCATGTGTCGGAGGATGTCGAGGACACGCTGGTGCCGGCTTTTGTAATTCAGCCGATTGTCGAAAACGCCGTGCGTCACGGCATGGGTGACGATGGGGCGCTCAAGATTGACGTCACGGTGGACGATGATGGCGACGACGCGATTCTAATCGCCGTTGCCGATAACGGCGTGGGCATGGACGAGGGCACCGCCGCCAGGCTGTTTGATGAGCGCTCCGCCCGCCCCGACGCCAGCTCCCCGCAGGGCGGCGGTGCCGGCGTGGCCATGCACAACATCTCGGAGCGCATCCATCGCTTTTATGGACCGCATTCCTATACGCGCGTCGAATCGGCGCCGGGTAAGGGCACGAAGGTGCTCCTGCATCTTGATTTGTCAGAGAGTATCTTTGACATCCAAGAGTAAAATAAAAGGCTACGGGTTCAACGCCTTGCGGCGGATGCCCGGCGTAGTTTGTTGACGAAAGGTTTTATCCCTATGCTGCGTGCGATGATTGTGGATGATGAGGCGCCGGCTCGTTCGGAGCTTCGATTCTTGCTCGAGCAGACGGGCAAGATCGGCACGATCACAGAGGCGTCGAGCGTTCGCTCCGCCATCGAGATGCTTATGGAAAGTCGGGTCGATGTCGTGTTTCTCGACATCTCGATGCCCGGCGCATCGGGTCTGCAGCTTGCAGAGGCGCTACATAAGCTCAAAAACCCGCCGGCGATTGTTTTTGTGACTGCCTATAGCGACCATGCGGTCGAGGCGTTTGATGTCGATGCTGTCGACTATCTGATGAAACCTGTCGAGGAGGCGCGTCTTGATCGCGCCATCGAGAAGGTTATACAGCGCAGCAAGCCCGTTACCGACAGCAAGGTGACCATCGAGCGCATCCCGGTGGAAAAGGGCGGCCGCAAGGTGCTTATCCCCGTGGACGATATCCGCTTTATCATGGCCAAGGACGATTACTCCTGTATCTACACCATCGACGATCGTTTTCTATCGACGACCTCGTTGGCACAGTTCGAGGCCAAGCTGTGCGATTTTGGCTTCTTCCGCGTGCATCGCCGCTACATCGTGAACTTGGCGTGCGTCACGGATGTGGAGACGGTGCCCTCGGGCGCCATCCAGCTGGGCATTACCGGCGTTGACGAGCACGTGCCGGTTTCGCGCCGTCGCGTCGTGCCGCTCAAGAAGGCCCTGAGCCTATAGAACATTTGCCCCGCAGCCCTGTAGACCCAAAAAAAGTCTGCGGAGCCGTGGGGCCTTTTTGTATGTAGATGTTGGATATCGAACCGGTTTTGCGAAAGGGATCCCATGAACAGTGCAGACGCCAAGCGCATCGACATCATCTCGGACACCCACGGCTATCTCTCTCCCGCGCTCTTGGACGAGCTGGAGGGCGCAGATCTAATCATCCACGCGGGAGACCTAACGTCCGAGATGGACTATGAGCACCTGTGCACTATCGCCCCCGTGCGAGCCGTGCTGGGCAACAACGACTACTACCGCGATTACGGGCCCGACGTGGATCGATTGGCCCTTTTCACCTACGAAGGACTCAAATTCGCCGTAGCCCACTACCGCGAAGACCTCCCCGTGGGATCCGTAGACGTAGCCATCAACGGCCACACCCACGTAACCAAAGAAGCTCAAGTAGGCCGCTGCCTAGTCCTCAACCCGGGCAGCGCCAGCTACCCCAGAGGCACCCGAGGCCCCACCATGGCCAGAATGCTCGTCAAAGACGGCAAGATCATAAGCACCAAATTTATTGACCTAGACTAACCGCAACAAAAACGGGGGATGCAGATGCGTCTCCCGTTTCCATTTGAGCCAAAGGCAGAAGTTCAGCAAGATTCATCAGACCAACCCCGCTGAGGAGCACGCGGGCTAGCCGCGCAGCGGCGCACGCCCGCAAAACTGATTGAACAATGTGACGGCTGGGAGGGTTTCCGGGGCTGAGGGCGGGGGTTAAGTTTGTCGCGAGTTCCGCACGCAAAGGAAAGCACTTAATGTGCTTTCCGTCTTGCGCAGGACTGTAGAGCAGCAAACTTAACCCCCGCCCTCAGCCCCGGAAACCCTCCCGGAGGGACCCAAAAAATATTTTCAAAAAAGTTGTTGCGCACCGGACAGACTTCTGTGTATACTAATCCCCGCAGCGCACGCGAGCGGAAACAAACGCGAACGACTGCCTGGGGAGTTAGCTCAGTTTGGTTAGAGCGCCGGCCTGTCACGTCGGAGGTCGCGGGTTCGAGCCCCGTACTTCCCGCCAACGCAATTAAAGCCACGTCTTCGGACGTGGCTTTTTGCGTTTAATGGGACATTGATCTACACCCTTATATCTAAAACCACATCTCTCCAAATCTCATCTCCTGGTCGCGAACAGGGCTCAACTGATATATATGTTCAAACAAGGCGTTTGTTGCACAACACCAGTTTGATGGGACAGGGGGTTAGGTTATACTAAGTTTCACTGTAGGCCGGTATTGATGCAATCAACTTCAGGTTCGGCATCCAGTGGACACCCGATTTGCTATTTGGCTGTCCTGGCGTTCGTTTGGCGTCTCGACGTAAGCTCGGCCCCGGAGCCCGTTCGAGCTGTTCCTATTCCTTGAAAGGGGAAAAATGGACATATCGAGAAAGACTGACTATGCCCTTCGCATGCTTGCGATGCTTGCCGAGGAGCCGGAGCGGCTGCTTTCTGTTCGCACTGCCGCCGAAGAGGTCAACGTGCCCTATTCGTTTGCGCGTTCGATTCAGCATGGCTTGGTTCAGGCTGGCATCGTGGAGAGCCTGCGTGGCGTCCATGGCGGCATGCGTCTTAAGGTCAGCCCGGACGACGTCACCATTCGTCAGGTCGTCGAGGCCGTTCAGGGCCCTATGGTTATGAATGATTGCACCGCGCCCGATGGCGACTGTGCACGCATGGGCACGTGCTGCTATCATCCCCTGTGGGCCGGAGCTCAAGCGTTGATGCGCGACTACCTCGATTCCGTTTCGTTGGGCGATATCGTCGCTCACCGCCAGTTCCCGGCCGTCGACCCCAAGTTTGCCGACCGCGATGCGTTTCCCGAGTACGCTGCCTGTGCGTATGCTTGCCGGGAGGAATAGCGCCGCATAAGGAGCATAGATATGATTCAGGACCCCTTTCGTTCGATGATTCGATCGGAAGGGGTCCTGCGCTATCGCGACCTTCCGTGGCGACGTACGCGTGACCCGTACATTATTTGGCTCTCCGAGGTCATGCTGCAGCAGACGCAGGTGCCGCGCGTGGAGGCGCGCATGCCGGCGTGGCTCGATCGCTTTCCGACTGTTCAGGCACTCGCTCAGGCCGCCCCTTCCGATGTCTTGGATGCGTGGCAGGGGATGGGCTACAATCGCCGCGCCCTAGCGCTTCACAGAGCTGCACAGTGCGTTGTGAAGGACTGGGATGGGGAGTTTCCGCGCGAGACGCACGATCTGGTCGCGCTGCCCGGCATTGGCCCGGCAACGGCGCAGGGCATCCGTTCGTTTGCGTTCGATCTTCCTGGTGTGTATCTGGAGACCAACGTGCGCACGGTCTTTTTGCATCATTTCTTTCCCGATGTGCCGGCCGTTCCCGATCGCGAGCTGGTGCCGCTGATTCAAGCCGCCTGTCCGGCGGCTCCCGGTGCGGTGGCGGATGAGATTGCGCCCTTTGCCGCGCCTCAAGATGATGCCGACACGCCGCGCGCGTGGTATTACGCGTTGCTGGATTACGGCGCGTATCTTAAAAAGACGCTGCCCAATCCGTCCAGGCGATCGGCGGGCTATAGCCGTCAGTCCAAGTTTGAGGGCTCGCGTCGCCAAAAGCGCGCCCACATTGTGCGCATGCTGCTGGCAGCGCGCGATGGGCGGCCGGCAGGTATTACGCTCGATGAAGCTGTTGCAGGTGTTAACGAGATGGAGACGGCAGCCGGCCGAGAGTCGGTCGAGCGCGAGCTGGTCGCAAGTATTCTTGCCGATCTGGAGCGCGAGGGCTTTTGCCGCTCCGAGGGCGATCGTTGGCTGAGTGTATAGCTCGCTCAAATCTGAAG
Organism: Collinsella sp.; assembly: GCA_019419645.1. Classification (GTDB taxonomy): domain Bacteria; phylum Actinomycetota; class Coriobacteriia; order Coriobacteriales; family Coriobacteriaceae; genus Collinsella. The sequence goes on from DXZN01000001.1 coordinate 95,181, forward strand.
AACAGGATTGTAAGGTTTAGATTTTCGGCATGAGGGCATCCTAAAGACAAGGCCGCTCAAAGCCTACGGGCGGCACGTGTTGAAGGGAAGTACACCTATGGATTTTGAGAACTCTCAGACCAAGAAGAACCTTGAGACCGCTTTTGCCGGTGAGTCCCAGGCGCACACCAAGTATCGCTACTATGCATCCAAGGCCAAAAAGGACGGCTACGTTCAGATCTCGAACATCTTTGCTGAGACGGCGGGAAACGAGTCCGAACACGCCAAGCTGTGGTTTAAGTATCTGCATGACGGAGCCGTTCCGGGCACTCTGGACAACCTGCGCGACGCTGCCGCGGGCGAGAACTACGAGTGGACCACGATGTATGACGAGTTTGCCAAGACCGCCGAGGAGGAGGGCTTTGCCGAGATTGCCGCAAAGTTCCGTGGTGTCGCCGCCGTCGAGAAGGCCCACGAGGAGCGCTACAACAAACTCGTCGAGCGCATTGAGTCGGGCGAGGTGTTTGAGCGCGAGGGCGTAAAGGTGTGGAAGTGCCTGAACTGCGGGCACCTGCATGTTGGTGCCGAGGCGCCCGAGGTGTGCCCGGTGTGCAACCACCCGAAGGCGTACTTTGAGGAGCAAGTGGTGAACTACTAGCGCGTGGCGCTTGCGTGAGCTGGGCCGGGAGGGCCGGACTACCTTCCCTCCTCGCTCACGGCTTCGCAGGGTCGCGTTGAGGGAAGGTAGTCCGGCCCTCCCGGCCCGCTTTGGGTCGTCGCGTGCTCGTTACTGAAAAGCTGATTAGAAGTTTGCGTGCCGCCCCTTTTGGGGCGGCACGTTTTTGTGTGGGGTCCCTGTCTCCACACTTTTCGTCAAGCTTTTGGTTAGCTTTTGGTTAGTTTGCGGGTTGGCGGAAGGGCAAAAGATCATTCGATAAAAAAGCTCAAAGAAAGTGCTGGTAGGGGAGTTGTTGAGGTTTTCGACAGCTTTTGTCAACAAGAAACTTTGCAGCTATTGCTACGGATTGCGTTGCCGTGGCCTTGGCGGTGCGGGATGCTGGGCGTAAGCGTCGAATGCTCCGATTGAGGAGGCCAACATGGATCTGTTTCTTGAGACCCCGCAGCAACAAGCCGAGCGCATGTTACGCCAGCAGCAACGGCTTATGGAGATGCAAATGCAAGGGGTGGCCGTCCAGCCTCGTGCGCAAAACGCTGCGCCCCCGGTTTCGCCTGCGGGCGGATCGGCGCCAGAGAACTATTCCGTACAACAAGATTCGTATGCGCAGGAGCTTGCGTTCGACAAGCGACGTTCGCGTCGCCGTCGCTGGGGCCAGCGCCTGCGTACGCTGGCGATGATCGTGCTGATCCCGTTGGGACTCGCGGCAATCTTCTTGGCCTCATATGCCCTCACGTGCATTTTCAACGGCGCCTCGCCCAGTGAGGTGCTTGAGCACTTGGCAGCTCTCGGCCAGCGCCTAAGCGATGTCGCAACAACTATCCGCGCCGGCTGGGAGAGTTAGCGTTTGTCACATTAGGACTTCTAGGGTGTAGGGATTATCGCCACGAGTAAAATTCTTGCATCCTGCGGGTCCTGCCGTGCGATTGAATAGTATTATTGATGATGAATAAAAATAGGATTTTGCTATGTATAAGCAGGATTTAGAGCAGACTCTTTTGGGCATTGACGAAGAGGCGGAGCTGGAAATAGGTCCAAGAGACGATAGGCCGAGCGTTGTATTGGTGGGAGGAAGCGCCTTCATGCTAAACGATGTGACGAATCGGTCGGTTACACATGACATTGATGTGTTTGAGGCAGACAGGTGCCTCCGCGAGATCATAGCTCGATACCCCGAGGTGAATGGTATGGCGGTAGCATATTGTAATCAGATGCCATTCAATTACGAAGATCGTTTGATTCCCTTGGATATTGGGGCGCGTTTTATCAGGTACTTTACGCCATCCTTGGAGGACCTGGCGGTAATGAAGCTCTATGCCTACCGTCCGAACGACATCGTCGATCTTCATAGTCAGGCATTCGTCGACCGACTTGATTGGGGGCTGCTCGAACGGCTTATATTCGACGAGGGCGAGGCGCTGGCGTCGTCGCCTTCGGAGCGGAGTTATCAAGAGATGGTCTGCGCATACAGGCAATACAAAAAGGAGGTGCTCGGTTGAATCTGACCTTTGAGGGATTCTTAAAAGGCTATTGCCGAGAGCTGTCCGGACAGCAGTCACTGAGTTTTAGAAAACTGGTTGAGCAGGCGATGACGGTTGCGCCGCGCGTGGCGGAGCCTCTGTTTTTGCTCGCTTTGGCGCAAGGAAAAGCCGAATACGTTCTGGGTTTATCCGAGGGCTCGTGGATGGAAGAAGATTACCGAGGCGTTTTGTCCTTGTACGGTCAAGCGGGTAGCATGGCGTCTCTATGCACCAAAAGTGAGCTCCCTAATCGTTATACCAACGTTTGGCGTGCGTATAGAGCGGTGAAGGAAAAGTCGGTGGCGGACAGAAGGATCAACGCCCTGATGCGAAAAAGAACATTGGGGGCGCTAGGGGAATCGGGTGTAACGCGCTACGGTCTCTGCCGCGATTTGAATCTGAATAAGGGAAACGTGTACGCATACTTAGCCGGTGATGACTCGAAGGTGAGCAGGAAGACAGCGCGTCGCATTATGGAATATGCGGAGGAGAGAAGCACCCAAGAAGGGGCCGGGCGCCCGGTGCGTGTGGCGGGGTAAGATTGATCGCGGTTTTGATTGATAATCGATTGGGTTTGTTGGGCGGAGTCTATGTCTGCTATTGATATTGCGCTTGTTGTGATTGCCTTGGTGGCGGTGGGAGTTGCTGCGGTCTGCGCCCTGCAGCTTAAGGGCCTTCGTGCCGAGTTGCGAGAGCGTGGCGGCAACGAAGCGGAAACGCTCGCGGCACTCGAGCAGGCCAACAGCGCGCTCGATGCCCTCAACGTCGCGCTGACAGAAACCCGCCGCACGGCAAACGCCATCGCGCAGCAGCAGACGACCGATGCGGCCGTGGAGCAGCAACGCTACCTGACCATCGCGCGAGAGTTCTCGCAGGCCGGCGACCGTATGGATGACCTGCGCCGCGAGACGGCCCAACAGCTCGGCGCCAACCGCGAGGGCATCGAGCATCGCCTGGACAAGGTGCGCGAGACGGTCGATGCCCAGCTGGGCGCCATCCGCAAAGACAACAACGTGCAGCTCGATCAGATGCGTGCGACGGTGGACGAGAAACTCTCCCGTACGCTCAACGATCGCCTGTCTGCATCGTTTAAACAGGTGAGCGACCAGCTCGAGGCTGTGTACAAGGGCCTGGGCGACATGCAGTCTATCGCCACCGGCGTGGGCGACCTTAAGCGCGTGCTAGGCAACGTCAAGGCGCGTGGCATTTTGGGCGAGGTGCAGCTGGGTGCAATCCTGGCGGACATTCTTACGTCCGACCAGTATCTGGAAAACGTTGCCACCAAGCCCGGCGCCTCGGAGCGCGTTGAGTTTGCCGTCAAGCTGCCGGTAGACGAGGGCGATCCCGTGCTGCTGCCGATTGACTCCAAATTCCCGGGCGACGCGTACGAGCATCTGCTCGACGCCCAGGAGTCGGGTGACGCTGAGGCCGTCGCCGCAGCGCGCAAGACGCTCGATGCGATGGTCAAGCGTGAGGCAAAGGACATCTGCGAAAAGTACCTGAGCGTGCCCGCGACCACCAATTTTGGCATTCTGTTCGTTCCGTTTGAGGGCCTGTACGCCGAGGTCGTCAGCCGCCCCGGGCTTATCGAGACCCTGGGTCGCGACTATCACGTCAACGTTGCCGGCCCCAGCACCATGGCGGCCATCCTCAACAGCCTGCAGATGAGCTACCAGACGTTTAGGCTGCAAAAGCGCACCGACGACGTGCTGCGCGTGCTTTCTGCCGTCAAGGCCGAGCTGCCGCGCTATCAGGCGGCGCTGCGCCGCGCCCAGCAGCAGATCGAGACCGCGGGCAAAACGGTCGAGGGCATCATCACCACGCGCACCAACGTTATGGAGCGCAAGCTCAAGGATATCGACGCGCTGGAAGACGCGCGGGAGGCCGACGAGATTTTGGGACTCACATCCGCGGAGCTGCTCGCAGACCAAAAAGACGAGGACTAGCTGCATCTGATGACGGGGCGCCGGCGTAAACGCGGGGCGCGGGCGCTTTTCGCATCGTGCTTGCCTGAAGTGCGCTTCAGTGTGCAACAATGGCGTTTCGCCCTATCAGACGCGAAAGGAAGTCCATGTCTCAGAGAAGCACCAGTCCGCTCAAACGTTCCACCGTGCGCCGCACGCTCCAGCGTTTTTGGGACGTCACGCGCACACAGCCGCTGATCGTCTTTCTCTCGGTGTTCTCGTCGGCCGGCTACATCTTTTTGCTCACGTTTGCCAACACCTACGTGATGGCCCTTATCGTCGACCGCGTCCAAGCCGGTCCCGTGGCGGGCGACCAGGTGTTTGAGGTCTTTGGTCCCTACATTCTGGCGCTCGTGCTCGTTAACCTGGTAGGCCAGATTCTCTCCAAGCTGCAGGATTACACCGTCTACAAGCTCGAGATTGCGGGCAACTATCACCTGGCGCGCCTGTGCTTTGACACACTCTCCAATCAATCCATGACATTCCACACCAGCCGCTTTGGCGGATCGCTTGTGAGCCAGACGAGCCGTTTTATGAGCGGCTACACGGGCCTGGTGGACGTGACGGTGTATTCGCTCATTCCCACCATCACCTCGGTTGTCTGCACGGTGGCGGCGCTCGCTCCGGTGGTGCCGACGTTTACCGTGATCCTGGTGGGCATTATGGTCGTCTACATCGCGTTTGTCTGGCTTATGTATAAGCGCATCATGCCGCTTTCGGCCGCGACGTCCGCCGCGCAGAACAAGCTGGCGGGCGTGCTGTCCGACGCGGTCACGAATATCCTGGCCGTCAAGACCTGTGGGCGCGAGGACTTTGAGCGCGACCTGTTCGATGCCGCCGACCGCGCCGCGCGTGACGCCGAGACGGTTTCGATGCACGCCATGATGCAGCGCAACTTTACGACCTCGGGCCTTATCGTCATCACCATGGCCGTGGTGAGCGTGTTCGTCGCGGGCGGCAACGCGTGGTTTGGCATCTCGGCCGGCGCGCTCGTCATGATCTTTACCTATACGTACAACCTCACCATGCGTCTGAACTACGTAAGCTCCATGATGCAGCGCATCAACCGCGCGCTGGGCGATGCGGCCGAGATGACGCGTGTACTGGACGAACCGCGCCTGGTAGCGGACGACGAGAACGCCCCCGAGCTCAAGGTGGGCGAGGGCGCGATTGATTTTGAGCACCTGAGCTTTGCATACCGTGACGCCGCAGCGGGCGAGAGCGTGTTCGACGACCTGACGCTTCATGTGGCAGCGGGCCAGCGCGTGGGCCTGGTAGGCAAATCGGGCTCGGGCAAGACGACGCTCACCAAGTTGTTGCTGCGCCTGGACGACGTACAGGGCGGCCGCGAGCTCGTGGACGGCCAGGACGTCTCGCGCTGTACGCAGCAGAGTCTGCGCCGTCAGGTTGCCTACGTGCCGCAGGAGGCGCTGCTGTTCCACCGCTCCATTCGCGAGAATATCGCCTATGGACGCCCCGACGCCACCGACGAGCAGATCCGCGAGGCGGCTCGCTTGGCTAATGCGACCGAGTTTATCGACCGCCTGCCCCGTGGCTTTGACACCATGGTGGGCGAGCGCGGCGTTAAGCTTTCGGGCGGCCAACGCCAACGCGTGGCCATCGCCCGCGCTATCCTGACTGACGCGCCGATTCTGGTGCTCGACGAGGCGACGTCTGCCTTGGACAGCGAGTCCGAGGCGCTGGTGCAGGAGGCGCTCGAGAACCTGATGCGCGGTCGCACCTCCATTGTGGTGGCACATCGCCTGTCCACCGTGGCGGCGCTCGACCGCATCGTGGTGCTGGCGGACGGCGAGATTGTCGAAGACGGTACGCATGCGCAGCTTGTCGAGGCGGGCGGCGAGTATGCGAGCCTGTGGGGCCGCCAGACCGGCGCATTTTTGGAGGCGTAAAGGCCCCATACGTGGGACAATCGTGCCTATAGGTTTGTTACGCCGCTGAAGCGAGGAGTCGTTATGCCACGCGAGACCAATGCCGCCAAACGCGAGCGCGCCGTTGAGGTGTGCGAGCGCCTCAACCGTCGCTATGGCCCGGTCGAGTGTTTTTTGGATCACGAGAATCCCTTTAGGCTGCTGATCGCGGTACTGCTCTCGGCTCAGACGACCGACGCGCAGGTCAACAAGGTGACGCCCCAACTGTTTGCCCAGTGGCCCACGCCCGAGGCCATGGCCGGGGCAAGTGTGACCGACGTGGCGGACACCATTAAGTCACTCGGCTTTTATAAGAGTAAGGCCAAGCATGCCGTGGAGGCCGCGCAGATGATCGTCGCCGATTACGGTGGCGAGGTGCCGGCCGACATGAAGGAGCTTGTAAAGCTGCCGGGCGTGGGGCGCAAGACGGCGAACATCGTACTCAACGTTGGGTTTGGCATCGTGGAAGGCATCGCGGTGGATACGCACGTCAACCGCATCGCGCACCGCCTGATGCTGAGCCCCAAGACGCATGCCAAGGAGCCGCTCAAGACCGAGCAAGATCTGCTCAAGATTTTGCCGCACGAGTATTGGGAGTCGGTCAATCACCAGTGGATCACCTTCGGTCGCGAGATTTGCGATGCCCGTAAGCCCAAGTGCGACGAGTGTCCGCTGGCAGATTTGTGTCCCAGCGTACGCGTAGCGGGGTAGGGCGGAACGCATCTCCGTCTGGCGTTTTTGTTGCGGGGCTGGGCGTACGCTTGAGCTGGAGTCCTCTCCATGCGCTACCATGACAGACAATGTATTTGACGTACGACCCGCCGAGCTTGCCCCGGCGGGCTTTTGGCGTTGCGATGCCGGAGGAACAGCATGCTCATTCACCGTATAGCCGCGCAGCTCTACACTGCCGAGGCCTTGCAGACCGTCGAGGCCGGACTCGATGCCGGCGAGGACGTGACGCTGGCCGTGTCGCAGTCGGGCCGTACGCTCATGGCGGCCGCCCAGTTTGCGCGCCGTCCGCGCCCCACGGTCTACATTGTGAGCGGCGAGGACGCGGCCGATCGCGCCGCGCGCAGCCTTGCCGCCTACGTGGGCTTGGCGCATGTGTGCCGTTTTCCCGAGCGCAAGGACTATCCGTGGCGCGAGCAGGCGCCCGACGACGCCGTGGTAGCGCAGCGCTGCGAGGCTCTGGGGCGCATCGTGCGCGGGGACAACTGCATCATGGTCGCTTCGGCCCGTGCGCTGTTGCGCTGCGTACCGCCGGTCGAGAGTCGCTATTGGGAGTCCACCACTTTTGCGGTGGGCGAGGAGATTCCTTTTGACGAGGTGCCGCAGCGCCTGGTGGGCATGGGCTACACCAATGCCGGCGCCGCCGACGCGCCCGGTCTGTTCCGCGTGCACGGCGACACCGTCGAGGTGTTCCCCGCACAGGAAAAGGCGCCCGTGCGCATCGAGTTCTTTGGCGACGAGATTGACCGCATCCGCCGCATGGTGAGCTCCACGGGCCAAACCATCGGCAACGAGGACAGCATCGAGATCTTCCCCTGCCGTGAGCTGGCGCTTACCGACGATGCCGTCCACAACATGCACGTGGCGCTCTATCGCGCCAGTCAGGACGACAGCAAACTGGCGGCGCTGCTCGAGATGGTGGACGCGCGCATCGTCACGCCCGAGCTCGACCGCTTTTTGCCGGTTATGTACGGCCAGACCGTGAGCCCGCTGTCGCATGTGAGCGGCAAGGCACTCGTGGTGCTGTCCGAGCCGCGCTCGCTGTTCGATGACTGCCTGCGCGCTTACGAGGATATCGAGGCGCGTGCCGGCGAGGCGGGGGTCGACCGTCTGGACGGCCTGTACGTGCGCGCCCAGCAGCTCGACTTTGGTGCCCAGCAGCGCCTGAACTACGTGAGCCTCATCCGTGCCGGCGGTGTGGTGACGGCCGAGCTCAAGATTGAGCAGCCGGCCATCGCAGGCTCGGACAACCGTTTTATGACGCGTATCCAGGAGGTCGTGGGCAAGCGCTACGCCTGCGTGTTTGCCATTCCCGACCGCGGTGCGCGCGAGTCGATGGAGCTCACCTTTGGCGATGAGGGCGTTACCTTTGAGGAGTCGCTGACGGCCGCGCCCGAAAACGCCGGTGTTATCGGCGACCGTGTACGCGTGGCGGCGGCGGATTCTGCCGACCGTGCCGCCCGCCAGGAGGCCCATGCTTCCATTCGCGAGCGCAAGGCAGATGCGCTCAACGCCCGCTCACTCGAGGCGGGTGCCGCCCAGGCTGCCGCCGGTGCCGCCGTGCCCACCATCTCGCGCGGACGCGTAACCTTTGTCGATGCCGCCCTGCCGCAGGGCGTGGTGGTGCCCGATGCCAACCTGGCAGTGTTCTCGATCGCCGACCTCAACGCCCGCATGGATGCCAACCGCGCGCGCAGCCGCCGCAAGGTTGACATTACGCAGATCACCTTCCCGTTTAAGCCGGGCGATTACGTGGTGCACGCCACCCACGGCATCGCGCTCTTTAGCGAGATCGCGCGCCAGGAAGTGGGCGGCAAGGAACGCGACTACTTTTTGCTGGAATATGCCGACGGCGACAAGCTCTACGTGCCGCTCGAGCAGGTCGACCGCATCACGCGCTATGTTGGCCCCGACGGTGACAAGCCGCGCCTGACCAGGCTCAATACCGCCGACTGGACGCGTGCAACCAACAAGGCGCGCAAGAATGCCAAAAAGCTGGCGTTTGACCTGGTCGACCTGTATACGCGCCGCTCGTCGATTACCGGTATTGCCTGTCCGCCCGATACGCCCGAGCAGATCGAGATGGAGGAGAGCTTTCCCTACGACGAGACGCGCGACCAGTTGGAGGCCATCGCCGACATTAAGGCCGACATGGAGGCGCCCAAGCCCATGGACCGCCTGCTGTGCGGCGACGTGGGCTTTGGCAAGACCGAGGTCGCCCTGCGCGCGGCGTTTAAGTGCGTGGACTCCGGCCGCCAGGTCATGGTGCTCTGCCCCACGACCATTCTGGCCCAACAGCACTACGAGACGTTCTTTGAACGCTTTGCCCCGTTTGGCCTTGAGGTCGAGGTGCTCAGCCGCTTCCGCACGCCGGCGCAGCAAAAGCGCGCGCTCAAGGCATTTGCCGAGGGCACGATCGATGTGCTCATCGGCACGCACCGCCTGCTTTCGGCCGATGTGAACCCCAAGAACCTGGGCCTGGTGATCATCGACGAGGAACAGCGCTTTGGCGTGCAGCACAAGGAGCAGCTCAAGAACCTGCGCGAGCAGATTGACGTGCTCACGCTTTCGGCCACGCCCATCCCGCGTACCATGCAGATGGCCACGAGCGGCGTGCGCGACATGAGCCTGATCACCACGCCGCCGACCGGGCGTCGCCCCGTGATCGTGCATGTGGGGGAGTATGACCCCGATGTGGTGAGCGCGGCGATTCGCCTGGAGGTGGGCCGCGGCGGCCAGGTGTACTACGTGTCCAACCGCGTCAAGACCATCGACGACGCCGTGGCGCGCGTGCACGAGGCCGCGCCCGAGGCGCGCGTGGGCGTGGCGCACGGCAAGATGAGCCCGCGCGAGGTCGAGGACGTGATGATTGAGTTCGCGACCAAAAAGATCGACGTGCTCATCGCCACGACCATCGTGGAGAGCGGCATCGACAACGCGACCGCCAACACGCTGATCATCGAGGACTCGCAGCGCTTGGGTCTGGCACAGCTCTACCAGCTCAAGGGCCGTGTGGGTCGCTCTGCCACGCAGGCCTACGCGTACTTTATGTTCCCGGGCGAGCTGCCGCTCACCGAGGAGGCGACGGCGCGCCTGACCGCACTTTCCGAGTTCCAGGACCTGGGCAGCGGCATGCGCATCGCCATGCGCGACCTGGAGATCCGTGGTGCCGGCTCGCTTATGGGTGCCGAGCAGCACGGTAACCTGTCGAGCGTGGGCTTTGACCTGTTTACGCAGATGCTGGGCCAGGCCGTGGCCGAGGCGCGCGGCGATGACGATGCCGGCGTGGAGGCGGCGAGCGTGGGCATTAACCTGCCGGCCGATTACTTCTTGTCCGAGGAGTACCTGCCGGCGGTGGACCGGCGCGTGCTCGTGTACCGTAAGCTCGCGGCGGCCGAGGACCTGGAGAGTGTCGACGAGGTGCAGGAGGAGACCGAGGCCGCGCATGGTGAGCTGCCGTTGGCGGGACTCAACCTGTTCAATCGCGCACGAATTCGCATTCGCGGCGAGCGCCTGGGGCTCGAGAGCGTCACGCTCAGCGGCGGTCGCATTACGTTTTTGGGCGTCGACGTGCCCAAGAAGGTGGCCTTTGAGCTTAAGACCCGCTATGGCGCGGTGAACTTCCCCAAGAGCCGCAAACTGTCGGTGCCCTACAAGGCGGGCGCCGGCGCGGGCAGCGGCCTGGGTCGCGGTCTCGACGCCAACGACGGTACCGGCCCCGTGGCCGCGGCACTCATGCTGTTGCAGCAGTTGGGTGCGAGCGACGACGACTAACGGGTCGACGCTGCAAACGCCCCATTTGGGCACTCTGGTTCCATCGAAAGGAAAGCATGTTCGGATACATCTATAAGAAAGACGTCGCCATTATCGCGGTTGTCCTGTGTCTTTGTCTGGGCGTGGGCAGTTTCTTCGACTATCAGATTTCGAGCGCGCTGTTCAACATCGGCAGCATGTACGGCCGCTTTATCGAGGCTGCCGGCGAGCTGCCGTTCGAGCTGACGGCGAGCATTGCGGGCGTTGTGCTCGTGCGCGCGGTGCGCCCCGACTCCAGGGGGAGCAAATGGCTCGCCGTGCTCGGCATCCTCGTCAACGTCGGCCTGGCCGGCTACGAGATCGTCTCGTCCCTGCGGGTTGGCGGCAAGCTCATCGCGGTTCAGTTGGTGCTGACGTTTGTGCTGGCCATCGCTGCCAACCTCATCGTCTATCGCCTCACGCGAAACACCGAGCCCAAAGAGCTCACGCGCTGGGCGTTGATGGTGCTTGCCGTGTGGGTCGCTCAGGCCATCATCCTCAACGTCATTGTCAAGCCGTTGTGGTCACGCCCGCGCATGCGCGTGATCGAGGTCACGCCGGGGCTCAATTTTCAGCCGTGGTGGGTGATCGGTAACCCCGACAAGTGGGCCTATATCGCCGCCGGCGTGATCAAGGACGGCTTCAAGTCGTTTGCGAGCGGACACACGGCGCATGCGGCGATCGGCCTTATGCTCGCCGGGCTTCCCGCGGCGGCCTTTAAGGAAAAGCCGTCGCGACGCCGCGTGGTCTTTTGGGTCGCGGCGGCCGTCGCGGCGCTCGTCGCCTTTGGCCGTATCGTGATCGGTGCGCACTTTTTGACTGACGTGAGTTGCGGCTTTGCCCTGGTGTTGGCACTTGAGTGCCTTGCCGCGCGCATTGCCTATCCTCACGGCGTACAATAGCCCCACCTGAATCATCTGGACGATACCTGGTAAGAGAGGATTGCCATGCTCGCGTTCAACAATGACTATTCCCACGGTGCACATCCGGCGGTGCTGCAAGCGCTCGTCGACACCAATATGGAACCGCAGCCCGGCTACGGCACCGATGCACATACCGAGCGTGCCAAGCAGCTTATCCGCGAGGCCTGTCAGGCTCCCGATGCCGACGTGTTTTTTCTGGTGGGCGGCACGCAGGCCAACGCGACGGTGATCGACATGCTGCTTGCGCCCTACGAGGGCGTCGTTGCTGCTGAGACTGGCCACGTCGCCTGCCATGAGGCGGGCGCTATCGAGTTTGGCGGCCACAAGGTGCTCACCATTCCCGGCTACGAGGGCAAGATGCACGCCGAGGACCTCGAGAACTATATCCAGGTGTTCTACGAAAACGAGAGCTACGAGCACACGGTGTTCCCGGGCGCCGTGTACGTGAGCCTATCGACCGAGTACGGCACGCTGTACTCTAAGGCCGAGCTGGCCGAAATTTATGCGGTGTGCCAGAAGCGCGAGATTCCGCTGTTTGTGGATGGTGCCCGCCTGGCCTATGCGCTGGCAGCCGACGAGTGCGACCTCACTCTGCCCGAGCTGGCACAGCTGTGCGACGTGTTCTACATCGGCGGCACCAAGTGCGGCGCACTCTGCGGCGAGGCTGTGGTGTTCTGCGGCATGCACGCTCCGGCTCACCCCATTCCGCGCATTAAGCAGCACGGCGCGCTGCTTGCCAAGGGCCGCCTGACGGGCGTGCAGTTTGAGGCGCTCTTTACCGATGGCCTGTATTTTGAGATTGGTCGCCAGGCGATTGAGACCGCTCAGGCGCTGCGTCGCGTGCTGCACGAGCGCGGCTACCAGTTCTTCTTGGAGACGCCGACCAACCAGCAGTTTGTGATTCTGCCCAACGAGGACATGGCCCGCATTCGCGAGCATGCCTCGATCGAGTACTGGGAAAAGTACGACGAGACCCACACGGTGGTGCGCTTTTGCACCAGCTGGGCCACGACGCAGGAGGACATCGACGCGCTGGCGGCTGTCCTGTAGCCTGATGTAATGACGAGGGGCCGCCTTGCGCTGGGTTTGGCGCAGGGCGGCCTTTGCTTTTGGGGGAGAAGGGTTGTATGACCGAGATGTCCGAGCCGACGATTCGCCTGGCGACGCCCGATGATGCGCAGGCATTGCTTGCCATTTATGAACCGTATGTGCTCAAGACGGCGATTACCTGCGAATACGAGGTGCCGAGCGTCGAGGAGTTTGCCGGGCGTATCGAGTGTACACTCAAGCGCTATCCGTATTTGGTGATGGAGCTGGACGGGCGTCCGGTGGGCTATGCCTATGTGAGCGCGCTTAACAGCCGCGAGGCCTATGACTGGTCGGTCGAGACCTCGATCTACCTGGCGCGCGATGTGCGCCACGGCGGGCTGGGCCGCAAGCTGCACGATGCACTCAAGCAATGCTTGATCGCGATGGGCATCACCAACATGTGCGCACTCATTGCCGTGCCGCACGAAAAGGATGACGAGTACCTGACGCATAACAGCCAGGACTTCCATGCTCATATGGGGTATCGCCTGGTGGGCGCTTTTGACCGCTGCGCTCAGAAGTTCGGTCGCTGGTACGACATGTGCTGGATGGAGCTGGTCCTAACCGAGCGCACGCCCAACCAGCCCAAGCCGACCTGGTTCCCCGACCTCCCCAAACCTGCCATTTAGGGACAGGTTTATTTTGGCAGGTTTTATCTGGGCAAACGTTGCAAGCCGCTGCGAAGGATGCGGATACCTTCGCGGCGGCTTTTGTTTTGGGTGTGTATGACCAAGGCGATTGACCTGCGGATGCAGCAAAGCTCCAGATAAAACCGACCAAACTAGACCTGTCCCTTTTTGGCAGGTTTTTGGCTGTCTTGTGGCATCAAATCGCCGCAAGAAGCACGGCGTTCGTATGC
>DXZN01000010.1 GCA_019419645.1 Collinsella sp.
TGTAATTGATGGTGAAGGTTCAAAGGTTATTTGCAAAGACTAATTTGAAAATTCCAGTTTGCTGTACTCGTTCCTAGCAGGGTTTGGGGCAGACACGCCCCAACAAGAAGCCGTCCCAAAGGGGCAAGAATGGGGACTGCGGACGATTTCTTGGACCGTTACGCGGCCCTTCCCAGCGCGGAGCGGAGCTCGGCCGGCGTGCGGCCACCGAGCGCATCGCTGCACCTCTCCGTATTGTATCGGCCGATCCAGCCCCCGAGCTCCTCGATGAAGCGGGCGGGGGTCCAGTCCGACCAGTCCCTGCCGTGCCAGAACTCCTTCTTGAGCAGGCCGAAGAAGCCCTCCATCGCCGCGTTGTCCGAGCTGCAGCCCTTGGCGGACTGGATTGGCTACACTGATGTGGACAGTTCCGGGAGGGGCGCAAGAGACGGGAGGGCCGTGTACGCGTTCCTGCGCGAGAGCCGCGGGGAGGGGCTGCCTGGGTACGTGTCTGTCAACTCGGTCTACGTCTTTGATGACCGGGTCGTACTCAATATAAACTTCACGGATGATGCCAAAACGGTCACCCGTGAGGAAGTGTTGGGTTCGAGTGCTATGGACAATGTTCCAGTATGCTGGGGTCGAATTCGCTTACCGGGATCACGCGGTAGCCGTGGCGCAGGAGCAGATCGACAAAAACACCGTTGCCCGCGGTGAGCGTACCGCTAAAGGTGCCATCGTAGACGCGACTCGCACCGCACGAGGGGCTACGGTCCTGCAAGACGCACGCAGCGATCTCGGACGGGCCGCCCGCCTGTTCGCACATATCGAGCGCACGTTGGGCACCCAGGCGAAACTCGCGATCGACCGAGATGCCCTCGCAGGTACGGACCTCGCCGTTCACAATCTCGGACGGCTTGCGCGGCGTGGGCAGGCCGCCAAAGACCTCAGGGCACACCAAGAGTACCTCGGTCCCCGTGCATTCGCACGCTTCGACCAGCTCGCGATGGTAGTTATCGAGCCCGTTATACTTGCAGCTCTCGCCCATCAAGCAGGCACTTACCACGATTTTCATATTCAACTCTCCCCACGCAAAACGCCCCATTTGAGATGGACACTCAAATGGGGCGATAGACACTGCGCAACCAGTATTACTGCTGCTTCGGCATCAGCGGATTCTCGCGCGTGAGGAGATTCATGAACTCCTCGCCCGTGATCGTCTCCTTCTTGTACAGATAACGAGCCAGCTCATGGAGCTTAAACTTGTTCTCCTTGAGGATCTGCAGAGCGCGGTCGTGCGCATCCTCGATCAGCTTGGCGACAATCGCGTCCACGCGTTCGGCCGTACCGGGGGCGCAGGTGAGCGACGTATCCTGGTTGAGGTACGCATTCTGAACGGTACCGAGCGCCATCATGCCAAACTCATCGGACATGCCAAAGCGCGTCACCATGTTGCGGGCGAGCTTGGTGGCCTGCTCGATATCGTTGGCGGCACCGGTCGTCATCTCGCCAAAGATAAGCTCCTCGGCTGCACGGCCACCGCAATAGACAGCGAGCTTGTCCAGGACTTCCTGGCGCGTGGTCAGGAAGCGCTCATCCTCCTCGACCTGCATGGTGTAGCCCAGAGCACCGCTCGTACGCGGCACGATGGTGATCTTGGTAACCGGCGCAGAACCCTTCTGGCGGGCGGCAACGATGGCATGGCCGATCTCGTGATAGGACACGACCTGTTTCTCGTGGTCGGACAGAACCGTGGACTTACGCTGCTGGCCGGCGATGACGACCTCCACCGACTCCTCAAAGTCATCCTGAGTCGCGCGTTTGCGACCCTCGCGGACGGCACGCAGCGCGCCCTCGTTGATGATGTTGGCCAGGTCGGCGCCCGAGGCACCGGGCGTGGCGCGGGCAATCGCGGTCAGGTCGATCGGCGGCTCCGTCTTCACGCTCTTTGCATGCAGCTCGAGGATGTTCTTACGTCCGGTCAGGTCGGGCAGTTCAACGGGGATGCGACGGTCAAAACGACCGGGGCGCAGCAGGGCTGGGTCAAGGCTGTCAGGACGGTTCGTTGCAGCGAGGACGACGATACCCTTATGGTTATCAAAGCCGTCCATCTCGGTCAGCAGCTGGTTGAGCGTTTGCTCGCGCTCGTCGTTGCCGCTAAAGCCGCCGCCATCGCGCTTCTTACCGATGGTATCGATCTCATCGATAAAGACGATACACGGGGCCTTTTCCTTGGCCTGCTTAAACAGATCGCGAACCTTAGCGGCGCCGCGGCCGACAAACATCTCGACGAACTCGGAACCCGAAATGCTAAAGAACGGAACACCAGCTTCGCCGGCCACAGCCTTGGCAAGCAGGGTCTTACCAGTGCCCGGAGGGCCCACAAGAAGAGCGCCGCGCGGCAGCTTGGCGCCGATCTCCTCGTAGCGCTGCGGCTTCTCCAGAAAGTCGACGACCTCCTTGAGGGACTCCTTGGCCTCTTCCTGGCCGGCGACGTCCTTAAAGGTCACGCCCACGTCCTTGGAGGCGATCACGCGCGCGCCGGACTTGCCCAATCCGCCGCCGCCAAAACCACCGCCGCCAAAGTTCATCGACGGGCCGTCATCGCCCATAGCCTTCTTCATGCGGCGGTTGAGCCACCAGCCAATCAGGAAGAAAATCGCCATGGGAAGAATGAGCGTGATCAGGTAGTAGGTCATCAGGCCCGAGCTCTTGTCGGGAACGACCGACTCCAGCGAAGCGCCAGACTCAAGCACGCGATCGGTAAAGCCCGCGTCATTCGGCACACCGGTCGTCTTGTAGGCGATGTTCTCGTCCTCGCCCTTTTTGGTGTAATAAATGGTGTAATCGTCCGTGTTGTATTCGACCTTATCGACGCTCTTCTTATCGAGCGCTTTGACAAACGTCGAGTAATCGGTCTTCGTAATCTGCTGCGTGTGACCGATGTTGGGGAACAGAACGGTCGAGAGCACGAGGTAGACGACGAAGGCGATGAGCACGTAGAGGATCATATTCCGTCTACGTTTGTTGTCATCCATCTCCATCTGCTTGAACTCCATCTACTGGGGTTGATAATGCTATCTAGAATACCCAACCCAGACGGCGATAAACCGACGCCGGGCACGAAAGGACAGAGATGGCATCACTGGAAGTCGGCAAGGTTCAAATCTACACGGGCGACGGCAAGGGCAAAACCACGGCCGCCTTGGGGCTGGCTTTGCGCGCCACAGGTTATGGGCTCAACGTACTTATGCTGCAATTTGCAAAGAAGCTGCACTGCGCCGAACACGATGCCGCGCCGCGTCTGGGGCTACGCATCGTAAAGGCCGACCGCGACACGCCCGAGACTTGCGCCGCGCAGATCATGGAGCTCGCACGCGAGCAGATTAGCCAGGTAGACATGCTGATCTTGGATGAACTGGGAGAAGCCATGCGACGGGGCTTTGTGACGCGCGAAGATGTCGAAGCGTTGATTGCGATGAAACCGACCACCACAGAGCTCGTGCTCACCGGCCGCGGCTTGCTGCCCCTCGCCGACCTTGCCGACCTAGTAACCGAAATGCGTCCCATCAAACACTACTTCGACGAAGGCCTCCTAGCCCGCCAAGGCATCGAATACTAATCCGGCACTTGGGGACGTTTCTTTTTTGCCGGCAGTTGGGGACACTCCTGCGCCGTCACCTATCCAGTAACCTAAATCTTCTTCCAACCTGCCGTACCAGAAACAACAGACGTACGACCAATGCCAACGACCCTCACTATTTGATTAATCGTGAGACCCGCTCTTCTCAATTTGCAGAGAATGGGCTTCCGCTCAGATGGTTTCATGGAAGCAAGCTCGGGAAGTGATATAGGGGCGGCAACGCTTTTGGCGACCTCAAGAGCCTCATCATCCAGGATGCGTGGTCGAGGCTCAGCATCGTAGGGCGCTTGGTCAATTCGATCGGCAAGATAGTGACGATACTCAAGAGATCCACCCACGAGATCTAGAACAATCCCGGGGTCACAGAATCCAAATCCATCATAACCGTAAGCATACGCTCGGTAACTGGACCAACGATATGTATCAACGGCGGAAATGCCTGCCTTGACCGGATTCATATGAATATAGTCGGCAAGCGAAATTGCTTGTACATCATTCTCGACCGGAATATTAGTAAATCTATCTTGGAACAAGTGCCCAACTCGATCTGTTTTGCGATTGAAATACATCGCATACGAGGTAAGAACGCCGCTCATGCACGAAGATATCTTCTCATGATGATCGTCGACCATAAGATGGAAATGATTCGACATGAGACACCATGCTGTAACGCCAACGCCATTACCGACAAGTTTATCCTCGAACAGCGTAAGCATCCGATAGCGATCTTCATCGTCTTCGAAGATGCAGATGCCGCCATTACCGCGTGCGATTATGTGGTTATAGCCTGTTAACGAAACGACTCTACCCGTTCTTGGCATATCGCCCTCCCATCACAAACCCACCGGGCAACATCTGATAGGCGCGGACGATCTAATTTGCTAAGCCCGTTTTGACAGTTTACAGGGCACGACAAACAGAGTCTCCGAAAAAGGCGAAATTACTTCCCAAGGAGTGTCCCAAAGTGCCGGCAGAAAAGGAACGTCCCTATGTGCCGGCAGAAAAGGAACGTCCCCAAGTGCCGGCTAGGCGGTGGCGCGGCCTAGCCAGTTCCCAAGTGCCGGCTAGGCAGTGGCGCGGCCTAGCCAGTTGCCGCTGTGATGGTAGACGGTGAACATCGGGGCGGTGATTACCCAGGTTACGGGGTAGACCAGCAGCAGATGCTCGAGCGAGGGGTCGAGCGGCATAATCGCGAACACCCACGCCACGCGGAGCACGACCGTGCCGAAGATCGTGAGCATCATAGGCTGGAAGCTCACGCCAGCGCCTCGGATGGAGCCAGACGCGTTTTCGATAATCGAGAAGATCGCGTAGAACGGCGCGATGAAATGAAGAATCGTCGTGGTGTAGGCCGAAATCGAAGCATCGTCGACAAACAGACGCGACAACGGACCCGAGAACACCAGTAGCACGGCAGACAGGCCACCAATGAGCATAAACGACAGCACAAGCGACGTATGGTAGCCCTTGCGCATGCGCTCGTAGTTGCGCGCGCCAAAGTTCTGTGCCGAGAACGTGGTGATCGAAACGCCAAGCGCCTCGGTAACCATCCAGACAATGCCATCCAAACGGCCCGAAAGACCCCACGCCGTGGTGACATCGGCACCAAACGAGTTGACCGACACCTGAATCAAAACGTTGGAAATCGAATACGCAGCAGACTGAAAGCCAAGCGGCAGACCACACGAGATCATGCTCTTACAAATGCCAGGATCAATGCAGAGTTTGGACAGTGAAAGCCGCCACGCACCCGGAGCGTGCATCATACGAATCACGATCATCGTGGCGTTGGAGCAAATGGTCAGCGCCACCGCGATGCCGCAGCCCAGAGCCTCCATATGAAGCACGACAACGAAGATGACATCCAGCACCGCATTAACAAGGCAGCCGGAAGCAATGATCACAGCAGGACCGCGTGTGTCGCCCACGGCGCGCAGCAGCGCCGTTCCCATATTGAGCAGCAGCGCCGCAACCATGGCGGCAAAATAGCAACGAGCATAGGCCACGCCCTCGGCCAATAGTTCATGCGGCGTGTTCATAAGTACCAGCATGGGCTCAACGAACACTATGCCAAGAATCGAGAAAACGATACCGCCCACCAGCGCGAGCGTCATAGCCGTATGGACCGATCGGCTCAGGCGCTCGTCATCGTGCTGGCCAAAAAACTGGCCCGTAATGACCGCGCAGCCGGCACCGACGCCGACACAAAAGCCGATGCAGAGCTCGGTGAGCACCATCGTGGCTTGAATGCCACCCAGCGCGAGCTTGCCGCCAAACTGGCCGACGATATACGTACCAATAAGCGTGTAAGCCTGCTGAAAAAACGAGCTAAAGAAGATAGGGACGCACAGCGACAGCAGCTGTTGCCAAATGACACCCTGCGTTACATCGATAGCCGTAGATTTCTTAGCCACACGCCCTCCCCACCAGCGTACGTCAAACAACAAAACGGCAATTTAAGACCAAAGCCAATACCAGCTTAGCACCGACCGACGTCGGCCGAAACGCCCCGAACCAGAGCCCGGTGCTAACTATCTGCCTAGTGATACAGCCCCGGCTGGTAGTGGTACTCGTTGCTCACATGCGGGCACAGCTGCCAAAAGGCAACAGCGCTTGCCGCGGCCACGTTGAGTGAATCGACCCCATGCGCCATCGGAATACGCACGGCGCGGTCGCAGCCTGCAATGGTCTTGGCGCCCAAGCCAGCACCCTCGGTGCCCATAAAGATTGCCAGGCGGTCAATCTCCTGGAGCGCGGGATCGTCCAGCGACACCGAATCATCCGTCAACGCCATAGCGGCACACGAAAAGCCGGCATCGTGTAGCGCCGCCAGCCCATCATGCGGCCATACGCGCGCTTCGCTGCCAATGCGTGTCCAGGGCACCTGGAACACCGTGCCCATGCTCACGCGGGCCGAACGACGATACAGCGGATCACAACACGTAGGACTGACCAAAATGCCGTCGACGTTGAGCGCGGCCGCCGAGCGGAATATTGCGCCCACATTGGTATGGTCGACAATGCCCTCGAGCACGCACACGCGCACCGGGCGCTCCCCCGCCGCCTCGACGACGCCGCCCAAGAACTCATCAGCCGGAATCTGTCGCGGGCGACGAAATGCCGCGAGCGCACCGCGCGTCACGTTAAAACCCGTCAGACGCTCCATAAGCTCCATCGAGGCAACGAACACGGGAACCGGACCCGCGCCCTCGCGTACCGCCAGGCGCTCAAACAGCGGCATCATCTGGTCGAGCCAGCGCTCGCCCAAAAGAAAGCTCACCGGCTCGTATCCGGCGCGAACCGCACGTTCGATGACCTTGGCACTCTCGGCGATAAAAATGCCCTTCTGCGGCTCCAGCACGCAGCGCAGCTCACGCTCGGTCAGTCGCACGTAGGCATCAAGCCGCTCGTCCTCGAGCGAATCGATTCGCAGCACCTCAACGGGATCAGTCATAGCAGCCAGCCCGCACCTTTCTTTACAGCGCATCTATACCAAACGAGGCGACGCTAAGCGCCGCCCCATGCATTCAAACAATCCGATGATACCGTTCACGCCGGACGATTTACGCCTCAACGCGACGATACGTTACGAACTCATAATCGACACCCTCGTCTCCCTCGCCCGAGGCAATCGTGGCAACACCGTCACGCCGCGCAATCTCCCACGCGGGATCGGCATCCAAATCGGGAAAGTACGTATCCACGTCATGCACGCAATGGTTATGCGTAACCTCGGCCTCCACGCAATACGGCAAAAACTGTCGATATACCTCGCCGCCGCCGATTACCCAGGCAACGGGTTCATCGGCAACCGCGGCAAGCGCCTCGTCGATACTATGCACCACGTCGACGCCCTCGGGAGCAAAGTCCTCATCGCGCGTGAGCACGATATTGCGGCGGTTCTTTAGCGGACGTCCGCCGGGGAAAATCAGCAGCGGCTTTCGTCCCCTAATGACCGGGCACCCTTTGGTACACGCCACAAAATGGCGCATGTCGGCGCGATTGGACACGACCATGTCACCCTCGCACCCAATGCCCCAATCGTCACACACGGCAACAATGGCAGAAAGCTTACACCTCATGCGCGTCACCTACACCGCAATGGGGATGTTCTTGACCTGAGGGCCGTGCTCATAGCCCTCGACGATCAGATCATCGGTCGTAAACGCATAGAAGTCATGCACATCGGGGTTGAGCGTTACCTTGGGCGCAGCAAACTGCGGACGCTCAATAAGCTCGCGAACGATATCGACATGACGGTCGTAAATGTGGGCATCGGCAATCACATGCAGCAGCTCGCCAGCGATCATATCGACCGACTGCGCGACCATCATCAGCAAAATGGCGTACTGGCACACATTCCAGTTGTTCGCAGCCAAAATATCCTGGCTGCGCTGGTTGAGAATCATGTTGAGCGTCGGTTTATCATCCTGCGGACGCTGCGTCACGTTATACGTCACGCTGTAGGCACACGGATACAGGTGCATCTCGGACAGGTCGCTAAACACATAGGTGTTCGTCATAATGCGGCGGCTGTACGGCGTGTTCTTAAGGTCGTACAGCACGCGATCCATCTGGTCAAAGTCGCCCTCGGCATAATGGCTCTTCTGCCCAATCTGATACCCGTAGGCCTTGCCGATGGAGCCAGTCTCGTCGGCCCACTCGTCCCAAATATGGCTGTTGAGGTCATGCACGTTATTGGACTTCTTTTGATAGATCCATAGGATCTCATCCATGGCAGATTTGAGGGCCGTACGACGCAAGGTAAGCGCCGGAAACTCCTCACGCAGGTCATAGCGTGCCGTGACACCAAAGTTTTTAATGGTATAGGCAGGGGTGCCATCCTCCCACACCGGGCGGACCTTTTGGCCCTCGGTGGTGGTGCCATGGTCCAGAATATCGCGGCACATGGTTACAAACTGTTGATCAGCCTTGCTCATTGACCCTCCTGTCAGTCGCCTAAAAGCGAGATTCATTGTATCCCAGGCACATGCGGCCCCACAGCCCAAACATATGCCTTCATTTTCTGGCATATGCCAGAAATTCCTTGCGTAAATCTGCGCGTTCGCTATTCTATTGTTGACATATGTCAGATAAGGAGCACGTATGGCAGGAAGACGCGAGAAACTGCGCCGCGTCGGGATCATCCCCGAATACCGCGGCTTTACCCCTGACGGCCTAGCCAGCGGAGACGCCATCGACATGACGGTCGACGAACTCGAGGCGCTGCGCCTGTGCGACCTGGAAGGCCTTAACCAAGAGGCAGTCGCAAAGCAGATGGGTATCGCGCGCGCCACGGTGGCGGCTATTTGCAGCCGCGCGCATCGCAAGGTGGCAAACGCGTTGGTCAATGGTCGGGCGCTCATCATCGAAGGCGGCAATATCGCGTACTCCCCCATTACCACGGCAACGGCCGTATGGCCAGCAAAGGAGATCGACACCATGAGGGTGGCAACCACGTACGACAACGGCAACATCTTTATGCACTTTGGCCGCAGCGAGCAGTTCAAGATCTACGACATTCAGGACGGCAAGGTACTCAACGAGCAGGTCGTGGGCACCGGCGGCACCGGCCACGGTGCCCTTGCGGGCCTGCTCGCCAACGGTGGCGTGGACACGCTCATCTGCGGCGGCATCGGCGGTGGCGCCATCAACGCGCTTGCCCAAGCCGGCATCACGGTGTACGCAGGAGCTCAGGGCAGCTGCGACGCTTGTGTCGAGGCCCTTATCGCCGGAACGCTCGCACAGAACGGCGAGGCCACGTGCGGCTGCCACGGCCATGACCACGACCACGCCCACGAACATGGCGAGTCCTGCAGCTGCCACGGCCATCACGAGCACGAGGGCTGCGGCTGCCACTAACGGCACGGCACCGCGAGCTCGGGGCGCGACGCTGAACGCAGCCCAACTATCAAAGCCAACAACAAAGGCCACCCGGTAGCTTCCGAGTGGCCTTTGCCATATCAAGCTGGAATTACAGCCCTATTTCTTATTGCGCATCTGCGCTTCCATCTGGCGCAGCAGCTCCATATCGGACTTGGGGCCGCCCGTACCCAGGCCGCCCATGCCGCCCAGACCCATGGCATCCAGACCGGGAATATTGGGCATGCGCATCTTCTTGCCCTTCTTACCCTTTTTGCCCTTCTTGCCGCCGGCCTGCGCCTGATTGGCCATCGTGCGCATGCGGCCCATCATCTTGTTCATCTCGCCCCACTGCTTCATAAGGCTGTTGACCTCGGTGGGGGTCACACCGGCACCCTTGGCAATGCGGGCACGGCGCTGACCGTTGATGATGGAGGGACGCAGGCGCTCCTCCTTGGTCATCGACATGATGATGGCCTCGTTCTTGTCGAAGATGCCCTCGTCCAGGTTGCCGCCCATCTGGTTGAGCGCGCGCTGGCCGCCGGGGAGCATACCCAGGATGCCCTTCATGCCGCCCATCTTCTTGACAGCCTTCATCTGGTCGAGCATGTCGTTCATGGTAAAGCCCTCGCGCAGCATACGCTCGGCAGCCTCGAGCTGCTCAGCGTCAGCCGCCTCCTGGGCCTTCTCGATGATGCCGACAACGTCGCCCATGCCCAAGATTCGCTTGGCCATGCGATCGGGATAGAACGGCTCAAGCGAATCGGGTTTCTCGCCCATGCTCACAAACTTGATGGGCTTGCCGGTCACCTGACGCACCGAAAGCGCGCCACCGCCACGGGCGTCACCGTCGAGCTTGGAGATAATCACACCATCAAAGTCGGTGCGCTCAGCAAACGTCGAGACCACGTTGACGATATCCTGGCCGGTCATGGCGTCGACGACCATCAGCACCTGGTCGGGCTTGACGGCCTTCTTGATGTCGACGGCCTCCTGCATCATCTGCTCGTCGATCTGCAGGCGGCCGGCGGTATCGACGATGACCACGTCACGCAGGTGGTCGACGGCCTCCTGGATGGCGCCCTTGGCGATGTCGACCGGGTGCTCGCCGTCACCGCGGAAGACCGGCACGCCGATCTCGCCACCGAGCGTGGCAAGCTGGTCGGCAGCAGCGGGACGGTAGACGTCGCACGCGGCGAGCAGCGGCGAGCGGCCCTGCTTCTTGAGCAGGTAGGCAAGCTTTACGGCAGCCGTGGTCTTACCGGAGCCCTGCAGGCCCACGAGCATGATGACATTAGGAATGCGGTTGCTAAAAACGAGCTTGCTCTCGGTTGAGCCAAGCATCTCGGTGAGCTCGTCGAGCACGATCTTGACGACGTTTTGCGCCGGCGACAGCGACTCCATGACCTCGGCGGTCATGCAGCGCTCCTTGGTCTTAGCAACGAACTCCTTGACGACCTTAAAGTTAACGTCGGCCTCGAGCAACGCCATGCGAATGTCGCGCATGGCCGAGGTGATATCGGCCTCGGTCAGCTTACCCTTGCCGCGCAGGCGGTCAAATGTGTCGTTGAGGCGATCGCTCAGAGAATCAAACACTGGTTACTCCTTAATTGGACTCGCCCACCAGGGCGCGGCAGAAATCTTTGGCATTGAACTCCTGCAGGTCATCGACCTGCTCGCCCACGCCAATGCGCAGGATCGGGAGCTTGAGCTTCTCAGCCACGGCCATGGCGATACCGCCTTTTGCCGTGCCGTCGAGCTTGGTCATGATAATACCGTCCAGGCCCAGCGCCTCGTTAAACTCGAGCGCCTGGTTCAGACCGTTCTGGCCGGTGGCGGCATCGATCACGAGCACGACCGAGACGGGCATGGGGCCGGCGGCCATATTGGCGGCGCGCTTACGCGTCACGTTAACCACCTTGGCAAGCTCGCGCATGAGTTCGGGGCTTGTGTGCAGACGACCGGCGGTGTCGATCAGCACCAGGTCGCTGCCGCGCTTATCGGCCTCATCGAGCACGTCGTAGCACACGCTCGCCGGGTCGGAACCGCGATCGCGCTTGATGACGGGGACGCCGGCGCGCTGACCCCACACATCGAGCTGCTCGATGGCGGCGGCGCGGAAGGTATCGGCAGAACCGATCACCACGTTCTTGCCGCGGGCAGCCATGGCGCTCGCAATCTTGCCGACCGTTGTGGTCTTGCCGGCGCCGTTGATGCCCACAAACAGCACGCAGCTCGGCGTATCGGAAAACGGATCACGCTCAACAGGCACAAAATGGCCCTCGAGCTGCTCGGCCAGAGCGCGGCGAAGCTGCGGGGCGGTCTTAAGGTTCTTCTTGGCAGCAGCATCGCGCAGGTCATCGGAGACCTGAATAGCGACCTCGGCACCCATGTCACCCATGACGAGGGTGTCCTCAAGGTCCTCCCAAAAGTCCTCGTCGACCTCGCCGCCAAAGTAGAAGACCTCGTTGAGGGCCTCGCGGCTGCGCTCAAGTCCGCGCGAGAGAGCGTCAAAGAATCCCATTATGCATTCACGACCTTTCCGGTTTCGCGATCGAGTTTTTGCGAGACGACGCGGCTGACGCCGTCGGCTTGCATCGAGACGCCATAGAGAACGTCAGCGTCCTCCATAGTACGGCGCTGATGCGAAATGACCAAGAGCTGTGTATCGGAACGCAGCACATCGAGGGCTCCGATGAGCTTGGACAGGTTGGCGTCATCAAGCGCCGCCTCGACCTCGTCCAGCACATAGAACGGCACCGTGCGCGTGCGGTACACGGCAAAGAGCAGGGCGAGCGCCGTCAGACTCTTCTCGCCACCCGACATGAGCATCATCTTGGTGATGCGCTTGCCGCGCGGCTGCGCCACGACCTCGATGCCCGTCTCGGCCGGATGCTCGGGGTCGGTCATCTCCAGATGAGCCTGGCCACCCGGGAACAGCATAGCGAAGATCTCGCGGAAGTTCGCGTCGACCTTCTCAAACGTCACAAGGAACGCCTTGCGCATCTTGCGATCAATAGCCACCGTGATCTTGGTGAGCGCCTTACGCGCGTTCTCCAGATCGGCCAGCTGGTCCTCGATGTAGTCGGCGCGGCGCTTGAGCTGCTCGTACTCCTCCATGGCAACTTGGTTCACGGGACCAAGGTTGTTGATCTGGCGCACAAGCTGGTTGAGCTCGCGCTCGGCGGCATCGCGGTCCGTGGGCGCAGGAAGCATAAGCGCTTCCTCGAGTACCGTGTTGCCATCGGCGGTAATGGCCTTAATGGCGGCCTCTACCTGCACCTCGAGCTTGCCACGCGCGACCTTGAACTCGTTTTGCGTGGCAGTGGCGGTATCGACCCGTTCCTTAGCGCGGGCAACCTCTGCCTTGGCATCTTCGATGGTCTTCTTAAGCGAAGCGGAGTCCGCCTCCTCCAGAGAGGCCTGGTCACGCAGACGTGCAGCCCAATCTGACGCGCGCTCCAGCAGGGCCGAATAGCGCTCGTGCATGGGATCGACGCGCAGGCGCAGCAGCTCGAGTGAGCGCGAGGCCTGGCGTGTTCCGCGGATACGGCGGTCGATGCCCTCCAGACGACGCTCCAGATCGGGAACGCGTCCCGTCAGCGAACGAAGGCGCTCGCTCGTCTGGGCCAGGCGAACCTTGGCATCGGCGAGCTTACCGGCGGCCTCGGAATCGTCACGGCGAACGCGGTCGAGTTCGTCGTTGGCCTCGGCAATCTGAAGGCCCAGGTCGCTTGCCTGCGCTCGCGCCTCGTCCCGCGAACGGGTGAGCTCGTCCACGCGCGGGCGCGCAGCGCGAACGGCCTCGGCAGCCTGCTCGCGGCGCTTGGAAATACGCACGCGCTCGACCTCGGCATTGTTGGCGCTTTGCTCCAGGCGGCCGATCTCGGAGAGCAGCGAACGGCGCTCGCCCTCAAGACGGGCGATCTCGCCGGCGGCATCGCCCTCAGCGGCACGCGCCTCTTCGACGGCCACATTGGCCTCGACGACCTGATCCGACACATGCTCAAACACAGCAGCCAGTTCGGGCTCCAGGCCCTCCAGCTCGCGAATGCGACGCTTGCGCTCCAAAGCACCCGAAGCCTCGCCGGCGTCGAGCCCCACACGCACCAGGCCGCCGCAGGCGACGCGGGCGCCATCGGGGGTCACGTAAGTCACGCCGTCAACGACCGGCGCCGACAGCGCGGCAGCAAGATCGTCCACGACGTAATAACCGCCGAGCAGCGCCTCGACGACGGGACCGTAGCCCGCACGCACGGACAGACGATCGACCAGGCGGGAACCGGCAGCGCCCTTAGCGGCAGCAGAGGCGCTCACGCCGCGCGCCATCAACAGTGCCTCACCCGAGGCCTTCTTTTGGTCAAGGGCAGCGCGACCGGCGCGCTCGAGTGCGGCAGCGCTATCGAACAGCAGGGCATCGATATCACCTGCGAGCAGCTGCTCAACCAGACCCTCGAGCTCACGCGGTGCCTCGAGCACATCGCCCAGACGCCCCGAAACATCGTCGCCCAGCGCGCCCACCAGACGGCTCACCAGCGGCGAGCTGTCTGCCATGCGGGCATCGAGCTTCTTTTGGCTGGCAAGCTCCGAGCGAACCTCGGACAGCTTGTTGCGCGCTTCGCTCTCGCGATTACGCAGGTCCTTGAGGGCATCGCGTGCCGTCTCGGTGGCTTCACGCGCATCGACCTGAGCCTGGCGCGCTTCCTCAAGAGCACCCTCAAGCTCCTCGGCGCGTTCGCGACGGCTCTCGAGCGAGGCCGTGACCTCCTCGAGCTGTTCATCGATCTGCTCCAGGCGCGAGGCGTACATGTTGTCCTCGACCTCGGCGTTGCTCAGCGAGTCCTTCACCTTGGCGAGTTCGAGCGCCACGTTATCGGCCGCACGCTGCACATCGCGTTGCTCACGCGTAAGCTGCGAAATCTGATTGTCGAGCGCCACGCGCCGCTCGTGGAGCTGAGCGGCGGCAGGACCAGCGGCGTCAACGTCCTCCTGGGCCTGCATGTGCGCGCCGGTCAATTCCTCGCGCTGCGCACGTGCATCCTCGAGCTCCTCGACAACGCGACGACGCTGATGCTCGGAGCTCGAGATCTGGCCGCGCATGTCGGACAGGCGCGACACCATATTGTGGCCCTTTTCCTCGAGCAGGCGCATATCGGAGTTAATGCGACCGACCACGTCTTGCATATGGCGGCGCTGCTCGCCCAGATCGCCCACAAACAGGCCCTTTTCCTCGAGCATGACCTGGAGCTTCTCGAGCTCGCGTTCCTTTTCGCCCAAGCGGTACTGCGCAAGCTCCAGCTCGGCAGCACCCTCCTTGGAGCGGCTCTCCAAGTCGTTCCACTGCGACTGCAGCGAGCGAAGCTCGTCGACGGCCAGCATCTGCGTAAGCTCGTTCGCGCGCGAGGACAGCTCTTTGTACTTGCGCGCGCGATCGACCTGACGCTCCAGCGGCCGCAGCTGACGGGCGATCTCCTTATTGATGTCGCGGGCACGGGTCAAGTGCTCGTCCATCGAATTAATCTTTTTGAGCGCACGCTCCTTGCGGCGCTTGTGCTTGGAGATGCCGGCGGCCTCCTCGATGAGGGCACGGCGCTCCTCGGGGCGGCTCTGCAAAATGGCGTCGAGCTTGCCCTGGCTGATGATGGAATGCGTATCCTTGCCCAGGCCCGAATCGTGCAGGATGTCCTGAATGTCCATCAGGCGGCACGGACTCGAGTTGATAAGGTACTCGCTTTCGCCCGAGCGATACATGCGACGGGTGATGGCGACCTCGTCAAAATCGACGGGCAGCATATGGTCCGAGTTATCGAGCACCAGCGTGACCTCGGCCACACCCACCGGCTTGCGCGCCGACGAGCCCGAGAAGATGACGTCCTCCATGGCCTGGCCGCGCAGCTGCTTGGCGCTCTGCTCGCCCAGGACCCACAGAATCGAGTCGGAGATGTTCGATTTTCCCGAGCCGTTGGGACCGACGATGACGGTTAGGCCCGGCTCAAACGTCATATGGGCGCGGTCGGCAAACGACTTGAACCCTTTGAGCGTGAGGGACTTGAGATACACGGTTCCTCGCTTAAACAGGCTTCTTGTTGAGAATCACGCCGTTAGTGGTGTAACCCATGCGGTCGAGCGCCTCGAGCGCAGCGGCTCCCTCGGCCTCCTTCTTGGAGGAACCGGTGCCGCGGCCCTGGCGAATACCGTCGATGAGCACCACGGCGGTAAAGGTCGGTGCATGCGCCGGGCCTTCAGAGCCAACGAGCTTGTACGCCGGAGGCTCGTGGCCGTCGGCTTGCACGCACTCCTGCAAAAACGACTTGGGGTTCGCAGGATGCTCGGCACGCTCGGAGGCCAAATGGGGCTTAAGCGTACGGTGGATGAACTCCGCCGCCGCATCCCAGCCAGCATCCAGATACAGCGCGCCCACGAGCGACTCATAGACGTTCTCGAGCGCCGAGTGCAGGCCGCGCGCGCCGGTACCGGTCTCGGAGGCACCAAAGATGATGATGTCGTCGATGCCCAGCTCATGGGATACCTCGGACAGCGTGGCACCCGAGACGAGCGACACCTTCAGGCGCGTAAGCTTGCCCTCGTCAAACTCCGGATAGGACTCAAAGAGCGAGCGGGCAACCACGGCGCCCAAAATGGAATCGCCCAAAAACTCAAGACGCTCATAGCTGGCAGAAACCGGCTGGCCCTCGACGGCCGAAGGATGCGTAAGGGCCGCGCGCAGCAGCACCTTGTCATTGAACTCGTGGCCCAGAATCTCCTGGGCGCGCGTAAGTCGTTCGGATAAAGCCAAGACCTAAGCCTCCCTGGCGTTTTCGATCGCGTCGACGGCGTCGGCGACAGAGTTGAGCGAGAGCAGGGTCTCGTCATCGATCTCGAGATTGAACTCGTCCTCGATAGCCGTAACCAGTTGCAGGCGCTCGAGCGAGTTGGCATCGAGGTCGTCAAAGGTGGTCTCATCGCTAATTTCGGCAACATCGACGCCCAGAACGTCAGCAGCGACCTCGGCGATCTTGTCGAAGATTTCGGAGCGGTCCATAGCGCTTCCTCTCATAGTGCATGAATACCAAAAGAATGGTACCGCCCAGGCGGTACCAAGACACGGTTCTGATTCTACCCCACGAAGCAGGCCGCGAGGCACATAACAGCGCTCTAACTCGCTCTTACAAAACGATACCGTCCATAGAGTTGGCGACATTCTCGACCAGCCCGGCGCGCACGGCTTCAGCCGCCGCGAGCGTACCGTTTTTGACGGCCTCGACCGAGGTGGCACCGTGACCGATCAGGACCACGCCACGCAGGCCCAAAAGAATCGCGCCGCCCTTGGCATCACCAGACAGCTTGGTCTTAATCTCGCGCATCTGCTTTTTGATGAGCAGCGCGGCGATCTTGGTGCCGAGCGAGGCCATAAAGGCGCCCTTGAGTTCCTGCAGCAAAAACTTGGCAGCGCCCTCGGTGGCCTTGAGCGCAATATTGCCCGACATGCCATCGGCAACGACGACATCGAAATTGCCCGAGGTGAGGTCGGTGCCTTCGCAGTTGCCCACAAAGCCGGGAACGGCGGCTTTCATAGCCGGGAAGCAGGCCTTGGTAAAGTTGGAACCCTTCTCGTCCTCGGTGCCATTGGCAAGCAGGCCCACGCGGGGATGCTCGATGCCCAGGACGACGCGGGCATAGGCGCTACCCATCTGGGCAAAACGCACCATGTCATCGACCTCGACATCGGGGTTGGCGCCCATGTCGCAGAGGACCGTCAGGCCGCCAGCGCGGTTGGGCAGTGCATTGGTGAGGCACGGACGGACCGGCTGCTTCTTGCCCTCGGCCTGATACCTAAATGGCGTCACGTAGGCGGTAGCGGCAGCGGTCATGGCGCCGGTGGAGCCGGCAGAAAAGAAGGCATCCGCGTTACCCTTCTTGATAGCGCGGCAGGCAAGCACGATCGAGGACTTGCGCTTGGTCATCACGGCTCGAATGGGATCGTCATCCATGGCGATGACATCGGGCGCCTCCAAGGCCTCAACGCGAGCGTGAGCCGCGGCAAAGGGGTTCACGATCTCTGCGGGACCGACGGCCAAGACCTCGATATCGGGATCCACCGCAAGCGCCGCCTCGATACCGTCGAGGACAACCTGGGGCTTCTCGTCTCCACCCACAACGTCTACACAAACGCGAACGTTACTCATATACATACTCCTTATACAAAAATGGCCGACTCATTGAGCCGGCCATTGTGGTTCCAGTTGGAACGGCATCGCATCCAGAGTATACAGTTACTCGGTAACGATAACCTCGCGGTCCTTGTAGAAACCGCAGCTGGGGCACACGTGGTGCGGGAGCTTGACAGCGCCGCAACGGGGGCACGTGGACTGAGCCGCAGCCGAGATCTTCATGTTGGCGGAACGGCGGGTGTGAGTGCGGATACGACCCTGCTTTTGTTTAGGTACGGGCATAGTGACCTTCCTTATGAACTATCCAGTGTGGCGATTACGCGCAAGTAGCGATACTACCACAGTTTTACTCGTCAAGCTTGAGATTCTTCAATGCTGCAAATGGATTTTCCGTGGCAGCGGCCCATTCGGCCTCTGCTTGAGCGGCGCAATCGCATTGCTCGACGTTGAGATTGATGCCGCAGGTGGGGCATAGGCCGCGACAATCGGGCTTGCACAGGACAACGAACGGCGTGTCCATGACAACCGCGTCGTTGATGGGCTCACCCAGATCGACGATGCGATCCTCGCCCAGTAACTCGTAGCCGTCTTCGTAGGCCTCGGGATCCTCGGGCTCGTTAAAGAGATAGAATTCCTCGATCTCACCGGCGATATCAAACGAAGCGGGCTCCAGGCAACGGTCGCACTCACCGGTTGCATGCGCGCGGACCATGCCCGTAAGCAGAACACCGGTGCCGGCATTGGTAAAGACCACATCGTAATCAATGCCGTTCTGCAGCTGGTACTCCTTCTCGCCCACCGTATAGGTGGCAACATCGACCTTACCGGTCAGCGGATACGAATCTCCAGGAAACTCGAGCTGCTCGGAAAGATCGACGGTAACGCTCGGGATCTCAGCCATTACCACTGACCATTCTGTTGGGCGGCACCCTCGTTGAGCTGCTGACGGCAACGGGTAACGGTGCCGGTCAGGCTCTTGAGGTTCTCCTCCAGGTGCGTAAAGACCTGCTCTGCATAGTCCTCGGCAGCATAACGCGTCTCGCGCTCGTACTGCTGGGCACGATCGCGGATGTCGTCGGCCTGCTGCTGCGCAAGGCGGACGATCTCCTGCTCACCGGCAATGGTGAGGGCCTGCTGCTGAGCGTCGGCGATGATGGAATCGGCCTGGGCGGCGGCGGAAGCCATAAGCTCCTCGCGCTCCTTAAGGATACGGCGGGACTTCTGCCACTCCTCGGGATAGCTCATGCGGATCTCGTCGAGGATGTTGAAGAACACGTCGGCGTCGATGACCTTGAACTGAGCGTTCTTGCCGAAAGGCGGCTTGGCTTCCTCGATCAGCCCTTCGAGCTCATCGACCAAGCTGACGATCCTATCGCCAGGAAAATTCTCGCCCGGCATCCGGCCTCCTTTCATAGGTAACATATCATCGTGCTAGTTTACCACATGCCACCAGGCAATAAGAAACGTCACGAAAAGCGATGTTTGAGCGCTTTGACCACATTGGGCGGAACAAAATTGGAAACGTCGCTACCGAGCGAAGCAATCTGGCGCACCACCGAACTCGAGATGTAGCCGTACTGCGGAGCACTCATGACAAAGATGGACTCCAGCTCGTTATCCAAGCGATAGTTGAGGTCGGCCTGCTGCAGCTCATACTCAAAGTCGGTCATGGCGCGCAGGCCCTTGACCACGGCCCCCGCCCCCTGCTCACGAGCGAAGTCGACCAAGAGGCCGGTAAAGGGCAGGACCTCGACGCCGTCGATATCGCCGAGCGCCTCGCGGGCCAGCGCCACGCGCTCATTGAGCATAAACGTGGTGCCCACGCCGTTTTTGCCCCGCGACTCGGCAACAGCGACGATCACGCTGGGAAAGATGCGACGGGCGCGGCGGATCACATCGATATGGCCAAACGTGATCGGATCGAAGGTGCCCGGGACGATCACGCGGTTGATGGTGTCATTCATGAGCATCCTCCTGAAAAGTCGTGCCGTCGCTGCCATCGGCATCGGCGACGGTATCGTCATCCTCGCCCTCGCCGACCCAACGGAGCAGGTCGACCGAGGTGATGCCATAGCGTTTCTCACGCACGGTTACAAAGCCGGCAGGATGTGCGCCCACGTCGGCGGCAGCATGCTCAAACAGAGCATAGGCGCCCGGGGTGAGCAAACCCTGCTGGGCCAGGTTCTGCAGCAGCTCATCGACCGGCTCGGCACCAAAAGCATAGGGCGGGTCGAGCAAGACCAGATCAAAGGGGCCGCCCGGCACGCGGCCGCGCGAAGCGCTCGCAAGGACATCGCCCGTCACCACACGCCAACGCGCGCGATCGCGGCAGAGCGACTCGATATTCTTGGTAATGAGCCTCGCGGCATTGCGATCGATCTCGAACGTCGTGAGCGAACGGGCTCCCCGCGAGAGCATCTCAATGCCTAGGGCACCGGAGCCGCCAAAGGCATCCAGTACGCGGACCTCGTCCAAATCAAAGTCAAAGGCCGATAGGACCATGGATGCGCACGCTTCGCGCACGCGGTCGGTCGTCGGACGCGTAACATCGCGACCGCGCGGCTCTTCGATTTTGCGACCGCGCCATTCACCGCCGATGATTCTCATCCTCCGCTGACCTCCTTAAAAATGTGTCGATATCGCATGGCGACCGCATCGCGCAGGGGGCGCGTCGCCACGGAGTCAAGGGTGCAAGCATACCGCAAGAGCTCGACCGCGTCCAAATGGGCCCATTCGATAAGGTCCTCATCGGCGTCCAGGTCCACAAAGCGCAAGGTCACGCCGCCGTGCTGACGGTAACCCAGGATTTCGCCCTCGTGACGCAGACGCAGGTCCATCTGGGCAAGCGTAAAACCATCCGAAGTTTTTTCGAGCGATTGCAGGCGATCTTGTGCTGCCGACGCGCCGCCGTTGCCCTTGGAGTGCGTCATGACCAGGCACGTGCCCGACACACTGCCGCGGCCCACGCGACCGCGCAGCTGGTGCAGGGCAGCCAAACCAAAGCGCTCGCCGTTCTCGATGACCATGACGGTGGCGTTAGGCACGTCGACGCCCACCTCGACCACCGTAGTCGAGACGAGCACGTCAATCTCGCCACGCTTAAAGGCATCAACAACCTGGTCCTTCTCCCCCGCTGGCATACGGCCGTGAAGGCGCTCGATGGCAAGGCCCGGCAACGCCAGACGCAGGCGATCGAGCTCGGTCGCCGTATCGTGCAGCGGCACGGGAACCGTCACGCGGCCCTCATCGTCGCGGGCAATACCGGGCACGTCTTCCAGCTCATCGGCCGAGTCACTCGGCTCCACGAGCGGGCAAATCACGTAGGCCTGCTGACCCTTTTCATGCGCCTCACGGATGGCGCCATAGGCCAGGTCGCGACTCGACTCGGTGAGGACGCGCGTCGTCACGCCGGCACCCGGAATTGGACGATGGCGGATGATGCTCGTATCCAGGTCGCCATAGACCGAGAGCGCCAACGTGCGCGGGATAGGCGTGGCCGTCATAACGAGCAGGTCCGCACCGGGGCCCTTCGCGCGTAGGGCGTTGCGTTGGCCGACGCCAAACCGGTGCTGCTCGTCGATGACGACAAGCGACAGATGCTTGAACGCAACGTTATCCGAAAGCACCGCATGGGTGCCAAAGAGCACGTCAAGCTCGCCCGATTCCAGCTGCGCATGGATGCGCTCGCGCTCTGCGGCCGGCGTGGCACCCGTCAGAAGTGCCCAGGACATGCCGGCCTGCGAGAGCAGAGGGCCGGTCTTAACGGCATATTGGCGCGCCAGCACGCCCGTGGGCGCCATAACGCAGGCCTGCGTACCGCCATCGGCAGCCACAGCCAGCGCGCAGGCGGCAACGGCGGTCTTACCGGTACCGACATCGCCCAGCAGCAGGCGGTTCATCACGCGCCCGCCATCGCACATATCGCGCAGGATATCCTGGAACGCGGCCTCCTGCTCGTCGCTCAGCGAAAACGGCAGGGCCTGCTTGAGCGCGACCAGGTGCTCGCCCGCGGTGTGGGCATAGGGCACCACATCGACCAGGCCGCCGTCGTTGCGCAGACGCAGCGCCAGCTGCAGGTAGAGACACTCCTCGTAGGCAAGACGCCGGCGTGCGATGTCGCGCTCAGCCATGCTCGAGGGAAAGTGGATCGATCGAAGCGCACGAGCATTGCTCATCAGGCGACGCTTAACGCGTAAGCGTGCCGGAATGGGATCAAAGGGATTGCCGACGACCTCGAGCGCGCCGCTTACGATGCGGCGCATCCACGCCTGGCTCACGCCATCACTGACGTAATGGACCGGCAGGATAGTGCCTGCGGCACGCCCTTCCTCGAGCTTTTCAAAGTGCGGCGAGGCCATCTGCTTAAAACCGTAGGCAAACTCAACCTTGCCCATCACGGCCAGGCGGTCGCCCTGCTTAAGCTGCTGGGCAATCCAGGGCTGGCGGAAAAAGGCGACCTGTAGCACGCCCGTCTCGTCAACGAGTGAGACCTCGGTCACCTGCATGCGCGGACGCGGCTGCTTTTGGACGATGCGGTCGACCGTGGCGATGATAGTGCACACGGTACCGATGGGCGCCATCTCGATGGACCACGAACGAGTAAAGTCGAGGTAACGATGAGGGATATGGAGAAGGAGGTCCCCCACCGTCCGAATTCCCAGACGGCGAAGGGCCTCCTCACGTTTACCTGAAACATATTTGAGTCGCGCGATATCTTCGTCGAGCGCATTGCTCTGGGCAAAGCGCTCCGAGACGCGCGGCACGGAGCACAGCTCGGACATGGGCAGAGCCTACTCGATCGAGAAGATCACGGGATAGAGCGGCTGCTCGCCACGATGGGCGTCGATCTCCAAATCGGGCTGAGCCTCCTCAATGGCGTCTACGATCTCCTGGAAGGCCTCATCGGACAGTTCCTCGCCTGCCAGAATCGTCAGCGCGTCACCCTCCTCTTCCTCCTGCATACGGTTGATGCAGTCGAGCGTGACCTGCTTCACGTCGGAGCCGACCACATCGATGGAGCCGGCGATGATACCCATGACGTCACCGGAGTGAATCGGCGAGCCGTCGGAGGCGCTGGAATCGCGCACGGCACGGGTGACCTCGCCATCGCGAACCTCGCTGATGGCGTCGACCATAGCGGCGACGGCATCCTCGAGCTCGGAATCGGGCAGGACCGCGAACAGCGCGGAGAAGGCCTGCGGGACGGTCTTGGTGGGAACGACGGCTACCTTCTTGTCGGTGCAGGCTGAGGCAGCGGCCTCGGCAGCCATGCGGATGTTGCCGTTGTTGGGCAGGATGATGACCGAGGTCGCGTTGACCTGGTCAACGGCGCCCAGCAAGTCTGCAGTCGAGGGGTTCATGGTCTGACCACCCGACACGATCACGTCGACGCCGAGGGACTTGAGGATGTCTGCCTCGCCGGAACCGGCGGCAACGGCGACAAAGCCCAGCGCCTTGGCGGGCTCGGCGGCCTTTTCCTGGTCCTCGTGGATCTTGGCGGTACGGTCGTGGGCCTCCATCTCCATGTTGTGGATAAAGACCTCGTAAATCTGACCAAGCTGCAGCATATGCTCGAGCACCAGGTTGGGGGTGTTGGAGTGCACGTGAATCTTGTAATCGGGGTAAGCGCCCACGAGTAGCTCGCAGTCGCCCATGGAGCCCAGGAACTTAAGGCACTCGTCCTCGTCAAACGGGGCGTCTGCCTTAAACAGGAACTCATTGCAGTAACGGAACTCCGAGCCCTCCCAGTCGTCGTTGGCCTCGATCTCAACGCGGTCGAGGGCCGCGTCGCGGGCAGAGCCAGCGGAGTCAAACGTGGCGGAGAAATCCTCGACAACGGTGCTGCGACCAAGCGCAGCGGCAACAAAGTTCTCAAGGAAGATGGCAAATCCAAAGGCGCCGGAGTCGACCACGCCGTTCTCCTTCAGAACGGGCAGCAGGTCGGGCGTACGGGCGACGGACTGATAGGCCTCGACGACGATGGCGTCGAGCGCGTCCTCGGCCGAGAACTTCTTCTTCTCGCACTCGTCTGCCTTGCTCGAGACGTCGCGCAGCACCGTGAGGATCGTACCCTCGATGGGCTTACGCACTGCCTGGAAGGCAACCTTGACGGCTCGGCGGAACGCATAGGCGATGTTGGCGGAAGTGATGGGCTCATCGGCAGAGACAAGGCCCTCGGCCACACCACGCAGAATCTGCGAGGTGATGACGCCGGAGTTGCCACGGGCACCCATCAGGGAGCCATGGGTGATGGCACCGGCGATGGCCTCCATGTCGGCGTCGGCAGGAAGGGCGGAGAGCTCCTTGGTCACCGAGGCGAGCGTGAGCGACATGTTGGTGCCGGTATCGCCATCGGGTACGGGGAAGACGTTGAGCTTGTTGATCTCCTCGGCCTTGTCGGAAACGGCAGCCGCAGCGATCGGAAAACAGGTGCGAATGGTCTTTGCAATCATGGGTATTTGAATCTCCGTTTTCGGATGCTAGTTCAGACGGCTCTTGAGCGCGTCGATATGGATGCCGATCTTAAGGCTGGCGGGGTCGATCTGAGCGATCTCCTGCAGGGTGAAGGCAACGGAGCTCGAAAGATTGTGGCAGACGGACTTCATGTTGACGCCGTTCTCGAGCACGACGTGAAGATCGACCGTAAGGCCGTTCTCGTCGGCGGAGACAAGCACGCCCTTGCGGAGGCGCTGACCGGCAAGCAGGCGCACGCTCTCGGCGCCTTGGAGCTGCTCAGCCATACCGACGACGCCATAGCACGTCATCGCGGCATAACCGGCAATATCGGCAATAACGTCGTTCGAGACGCTCAGGCTGCCGTTAATGGTCTCAGACACAAGAATCTCCTTATCTGGTGCTCACGGCACCATGTCGTGGGAGCAATCATTGCAATATTCTACAACGACCGCGCCATGTTGAGGTGATGGGTCGCGGGATTACATCCTCGACACGAAATGTTGATATGGCAACGTTTGAGTCAAGTGGTCGCGGCATGAAAAAACCCGCCGCATAAGCGACGGGTTCTACAACCTGGCTCCCCGGGTAGGACTCGAACCTACAACAGCGCGGTTAACAGCCGCGTGCTCTACCATTGAGCTACCGAGGAATAGGTGCATGCTCTCAAGCAACGAAGTTTATTATACGGACGAATCAGCTTAGGGCAAGAACTTTTTTGAGATTTTTTCCGACCTAGTCATTGAGGACGTCCCCAATGACCACATGAAAGCGCCCCCAAGCGGATGTGCTTGAGGGCGCTTCTTGCTTGACTAGCTTTCGATATAGTCTTTGAGCTTGCTGCTGCGACTCGGGTGGCGGAGCTTGGCCAAGGTCTTGGACTCGATCTGGCGGATACGCTCGCGCGTGACGCCAAACTCGCGGCCGACTTCCTCGAGCGTGCGGGGATGCCCGTCGACAAGGCCAAAGCGCAGCTCGATAACCTTGCGCTCACGATCGGCAAGCGAGTCGAGCACCTGAGTGAGCTGCTCCTGCAGCATGGAGAAGCTGGCGGCATCGGGCGGAACGATAGCCTGGGAGTCCTCGATAAAGTCGCCCAGCTGGGAATCCTCTTCCTCGCCGATGGGGGTCTCAAGCGACACGGGCTCCTGCGAGATCTTCTGGATCTCGCGGACGCGGTCGGCGCTCATGTCCATCTCGGCACCGATCTCCTCGGGGGTCGGGTCGCGACCCAGGTCCTGAAGGAGCTGGCGCTGCACGCGGACGAGCTTGTTGATAGTCTCGACCATATGCACGGGAATACGGATGGTACGGGCCTGGTCGGCGATAGCGCGCGTAATGGCCTGACGGATCCACCACGTGGCGTACGTGGAGAACTTGAAGCCCTTCTGGTAGTCGAACTTCTCGACGGCGCGAATCAGACCGAGGTTACCCTCCTGGATCAGGTCAAGGAACAGCATGCCGCGGCCGACATAACGCTTGGCGATGGAGACGACCAGACGCAGGTTTGCGCTGATGAGTGCCTGCTTAGCTTCGAGGCCGACGTTCTCAATGCGCGTAAGACGACGCATCTCGGCACGCGTGAGCTCGAGCTCACCGGCATCGGCGGCCTCGAGTTTCTCGGTGGCCTCAAGACCGGCCTCGATCTTCATGGCCAGATCGACCTCTTCGGAGGCGGTCAGCAGGTCGACCTTGCCGATCTCTTTGAGGTACATACGAACCGGATCGCCGGTCAGCATCACCGTGGAGGCATCGATGCCACGCACGCGGGAGCGTGAACGGGACGTGCGCACGGTGCGCTTCTTCTTGCTCTTGGAAGAACCCATCTCGGCATCGGCCTGACGGGCCATCTTGAGCTCGTGATCGTCGAGCGAGCCGGAATCGTGCTCGTCGTCGTCATCGAAATCGTCGGTATCGTTATCGTCATCGTCGACGTCCATGGGGGCGTCGTCGTTACCGCTCGCGGAGATAATCTGGATGCCGCTGTTGCGCAGCGCGGAATACACCGCGGTGAGCTGCTCGTCAGAAACATCGATATCCTTCAGGGCGACCTGAATCTCGTCCTCGGTTACCGAAGTCCTGTTTGAGCCGTTGCCCATGAGCTTTGCAACGTAGGATTCCAGCCCAGTACCCGTGCTCTCAGTCTTTTTTGGCACAGATTCTCCCTTCATAGTCCACAGGACTCAATACTTTAGCACACACATAGACGTCTATACCCAAAAAGAGGACTGGATATAGGCGAGAATACGCTGGTTGACCACAACATCTAGGCCTGTTCGGTGCCTGCGACCTCCAGACCGATCAAACGGAACGGGTCCGCCACGCCGCCGATCGACTTTTGCAGCTCGCGTTGACGCTGCGAATCCTGCGCGGCCTGCACGGTCAGCGCGCGACGGGCCTCATCATCGAGCGAACGGTCCTGGCGCAGCTTGGCCTGTGCGGCACGCATGCGGCGCTTGATGGTGTAGAGCTCGAGCGTATCGAGCATAAACACGATGTTCGTCTCGGTGGGGTGCTTGCTCGTCGCCGAGATGCGCCCGGCACTCACAAGCGTTGCCGCCTCGGGACACACCGAGCGCGCCGCATCCATGCAGGCTGCAGGATCGGTTCCCGGCGGCGTTGCCAGAACGGCCCATGCGATGGACTCGTGACGTGGGTCAACCCACTCGATAGAGCAGATGCGGTCGGCATACGTGCGGAACAGGTCGGGGTAGCTCGTGAGCATGGTCAGCAGCTCACGCTCCCCTGCCAAGGACTTACGCTCAAGATCAGTAAGAACCATCGGCGCCGCCGCAGCCGGAGCACCCGAACCATCAGTCGCAGGTACAGCACCCATACCATCAGGCGCGTCGATCGGCGGCAGGTCGTCGACGACCTCCACGGGCGCGGCGCCGTAGGCATCGAGCGGGACGTAGTCATACGGCTCTTCTTCGACCGGCGCGGACACAGGCGGCGTCGCGCCCGATGCCCAAGCACCGCGAGATGCCCCCTGCGAACCAGACGTCCGACCGCCCGCGCTACCAGAGCGCTCAGCCTGTGCCCGCTGGCGCTCATAGTTCTGCTCACGACGTCGTTCCGCATCCTCGCGCTTGGCGACATCGCGAAACACACGGCCCGAGCTCGCACGCACTGTCTCCAGATCCAAACCCAACAGGTCGGCAATTTGAATAAAGTACGTGTCGATCATATAGCTGTCGCGCAGCGGATAGATAAGCGTCAGCGCATCCTCCAGCGCCTTGGCACGACCGCCCGGCGTGGAGATGTCGCTCGACTCCTGCAGCGAACGGTAGACAAAGTCCATGAGCGGCTCGGCAGCGTCGATGCGCGCCTGCAGCTCCTGTCCACCATGCGCCGTGATGAACTCCATGGGGTCGTTGCCGTCGGGCAGCACCACGCAACGCAGATCCATCGAATCCTGCTCGATAAACTGAATCGCGCGACGGGCGGCCTTCTGGCCCGCGGCGTCTCCGTCAAACATATAGACGATGCGCTTGGCAAAGCGGGTGAGCGTCTTGACGTGATGCTCCGTGAGCGCGGTGCCCAGCGTGGCGACGACGTTTTTAATCCCCGCCTCCCAACAGGCGATGCAGTCGGTATAGCCCTCTACCACGATGGCGGTATCCTGCGCGACGATAAACTCCTTGGCCCAATTAAAGCCGTAGAGGTTTCGCTTTTTATGAAACACGCTCGTCTCGGCGGTATTGAGGTACTTGGGTTGGCCGTCACCCATGATGCGACCACCAAAGGCAATGTTGTGACCCTGCTCGTCAAAGATGGGGAACATCACGCGGTCGTAGAAGCGGTCGGCAAGCTGCCCGCGCCCGCGGCTCACGGCAACGTTGGCATCGATCATCTCCTGCGGGGTAAAACCCGCCTGGGACAGGTGCGACACCAGCGCGTTGCGGCCCGGTGCAAAGCCCAGGCAGTAGCGGCGGCAGACGTCGCCACCCATGCCGCGGCTGGCAAAGTACTCGCGCGGACGGCCGTCCTTACCGCGCATAAGCATGGTGTGATAGAACTGGGCGGTCTCGGCGCACAGATCGTAGATGCGGGCACGCTTGGTACCGCGCTCGCGGCGGTCTCCGGTGTCGTGCAGCTCAATACCCGCGCGATCGGCCAAAAAACGGATTGACTCGGGAAAGCTCAGGTTCTCGCGCTTCATGATATAGGTGAAGACGTCGCCACCCTCGCCGCAGCCAAAGCAATGCCACACCTGCGTGGCGGGAATAATGTGGAAGGACGGCGTCTTTTCGCCATGAAAAGGGCAGCAACCCCAAAACTCATGGCCGCGGGGCTTGAGCTCAACCGTTTCCTGCACGATGGCAACTAAGTCGGACGCAGCGCGTACCTGGTCTTTTTCCTCATCGCTAATCACGGATACTCACCCCCTGCTCGCCCAAGTTGTGACGAATATCCTCGATATTACCCTCGACGGTCGAGATCAACTCATCCAGCGAATCGAACACGCGCGACGGACGCAGCCAGCGCGTAAACGCCAGCGAAACGGAAGCACCGTACAGGTCGCCCGTATAACCAATTAAATTAGCCTCAAGATGCGCAGATGCCGCATCGTCGGCATACGTCGGCGGCAGTCCGACGTTAACGGCAGCGGGCCACACGATGTCGTTTACCAGCACCAGGCCCTCATACACGCCATCGGCAGGCACCTGAATGCCGTCGGGAACCTGTAGGTTTGCCGTGGGAAAGCCCATGCCAGAGCCCTCGTGACGGCCGCGAATAACACCGCCACGCACCATATACGGGCGGCCAAGTAACCCAGCAGCAAGCCCCACATGGCCCTGTCCCAGCTCGTGACGAATGCGGGTGGCGCAAATGGCCTCACCGCCCTCGCAAAGCAAGTCGTGCCCGTATACGTCAACGCCGCGCTCGGCACCCCAGGCGCGCATCTCGGCAACACCAGAAGCACCGCCGCGACCCAGCCTAAAGTCGCTGCCAACGCGAATCGAGCGAATGTCGACCACGCGTGACAACAGTGCGAGAAAACCGACATGGTCGAGCGCCGCAACCTCAGGCGTAAAGGGAACGGCCACCACTGAATCGACCCCGGTTTGAGCCAGGGCATGCAGACGGTCGGCCGTCGTCATCAATTTTTGAGCGGGCGAAGGGCTCACCACGACGTCCGGGTCGGGATCGAAGGTAACCACGACCGCCTTACAGCCATGGGCACGGGCATCACAGACAAGCGCTTCGATGAGTTCCTGGTGTCCACGGTGCACACCATCGAACACGCCGATGGCGATGGAGGCAGCACCCAAGTGCTCGCACTCATCAAATGCATCGGCAGCAACGATGCGAGCCTCGTCCGACTCGCCCGCGAAAAAGATACGCGCGAGCTCGCGAGCGGACAACATCATCGAACACCGCCGATTGCCTGCGGAAACACGTGCTCCATGACAAAGCGGCCACTCTCAATGCGGGCGAGCGCCTTGAGTCCCCCATCGAGCACCAACGCAAACGGCGCCTTCGAGGCATCGAAATCCGCAAGCGCACGCTCAACGGGAATGCGTCGGCCGCAGAGCAGGTCATCGGCAAGATTGCCAGGCAAGTCAACACGCGTGGCGCCCAGGGCCGCAATGGGATCCAGGGCAAAGCCAGCCGCGGACTCGGGGGAAAGTTCCTCGACCGCATGACAAGCGCCAATGGAAACAACACCGGAGGCCGTGCGGCGCAACGCGGAAATGTGCGCGGCGCTCTCACAGGCGCGGCCCAAGTCTCGAGCGAGCGCACGGATATAGGTGCCCTTGCTCACCGAGAACGCCACGGTCCACACACACGTATCACCTTCGCCGCCCACGGCGATCAGGTCGGCGGCATAGACCTCGACAGGGCGCGGAGGTAGGTCCACCGCATTGCCCTCGCGAGCAGACTTGTAGGCGCGAACGCCATTGACCGAGATAGCCGAAAACGCCGGCGGCACCTGCATCTGCGGACCCAGCATGGCCGCCAAGCGCTCACGGGCATAGGCAGGATCGCGGAGCTCGTTGGCAACAGCCACGGTGCGGACGGCCTCGCCCTCCGCATCATCGGTATTGGTCTCGGCGCCAAACGAAATGTCGGCGACATAGCTTTTGGTATCGAGGGTTAGCATGCCCAGCAGACGGGTGGCCTGGCCAACACCCACCACCATGACACCCGATGCCATGGGGTCGAGCGTGCCGGCATGGCCGACGCGACGCTCATGGAGGGCGCGCCGACATTGCGAGACCACATCGTGGGACGTGCAGCCCACCGGCTTATCGACGGCGAGCAGCATATTCAGTTGAGAAGGCGTACGACGAGCCATGTACCATCCAAAAAGTTAAAGCTCGACGGTCACCGAAGCGGGATCCTCCCCTACCAGTTCGGCCAGCATGGGAAGTGCCACGGTGAGCGTCTCGAGAATCGTTCCGTTGTTGGAGAAACCGGCGGCAGCGGGATGTCCGCCTCCGCCAAAGGCAGCAGCGATCTCGGACACGTTGAGGTCGCCCTTGGAGCGCAGGTTGCCGCGCACCTTGGTATCGCCCTCAATGCCCTTCAGGAACAGACAGACCTCGACGCCCATCACCGAGCGAACCACATCGACCAGGCCGTCGCACTCATCCGAGGTGACACCGCAAGCCTCAAGGTCACTCTGGTACGCGTAGCTATACGCGACGCGCCCGTGGGCCACCGTCTTAATGCGGCCCATAACGATGGACTTGA
This sequence comes from Collinsella sp., assembly GCA_019419645.1. Lineage (GTDB taxonomy): Bacteria > Actinomycetota > Coriobacteriia > Coriobacteriales > Coriobacteriaceae > Collinsella. Next base: position 30,811 of record DXZN01000010.1, read on the forward strand.
GGTGCAAAAATTCAACGCGCATGCTCTGGTAGACCTCGAGTGCCACACGCGCCGGATCGGCACCGTGGGCAACCAGACGCGAGGCTGCATGGAACGCGGCGGCATCGGCGTTTTGGTACTGAAAACGGCCGGTATCGGTAACCAAGCCACACAGCAGGCAGGTCGCAACGCCATCACGTGCGACAATGCCGCAATTGTCCAAGAAGCGGTCGATGATCATGGCGCAGGCTGCAGCTTCGACGCGCCTCAGGCTGAGCTCGGCAAACTCCTCACGCGCCGGATGGTGATCGAAGCACACCACATGCTTGGAGCGACGAAGCACCTCGGCGGAATTATTGAGACGCTCGACGACCGGCACGTCCACCGAGATGAACAGGTCCGGATTGCCGGTGTACGCAGATGCCGGCACCAGGCGATCGGAGCCTTCCATAAAGCGGTAAATGCGCGGAACTGGGTCATCATCTGCCAGCAGCAGCGCAATGTCCTTGTTGGGGAAAAACTTCATGAGCGAAAGGCCCAGACCCAAAACGGAGCCCAAGGCATCGCCATCGGGAGAAGTATGTCCCGAAATCGCAATGGAGGACGCACCCTCGATGAGCTCGAGGATGCGTCGCTGAATATCTGCAGACTCGCACGAGGCGAGGTCGGCGGAATTAGTCATCTAAAGCTGCCTCCTGGGCGGCATCCGCTATCGGATAGCCGTCCTCGTCCTTTTCGATCGCAAGCGTGGCGGGAACGTTTTCCAGCGCACGAGTGATGCGCTCGGCCTCATCGGTCGAGCGATCGATGCGAAAATCGAGCTCGGGCGTAACACGCCAATCGAGCGAGCGAGCCAACAGGCTGCGAATACGGCCCTTAGCGCTGGCGAGCGCCTCCATGACCTCGTCGTAGCGGCTCGCATCGCACGACACGTACACGCGCGCGAACGAACGGTCCACCGCGACCTCGACCGCGGTCAAAGTAACCAGGTCGAGACGCGGATCGGAAACCTCAAAGAGCAGGATATAACCGAGCTTCTCGCGAAGCTGCTCGCCCAGACGGCGGGTTGCCTGCGTTTGCTTCATAGCGCTACCCCCTACTCGGTACGGGCAACCTGGTCGATACGATAACCCTCGATCTGGTCGCCGGGCTTGATGTCCTGGTAGTTCTCCAGGCCAATGCCGCCCTCGGAACCGCTCTTGAGGCTCTTGGCCTCGTCCTTGTAGTGACGCATCGAGGCGATCTTGCCGTTGAAGACCACGATGCCGTCGCGCACCAGACGCACGGAATCGGTCGCGGCGATCTCGCCCTCTTCGACGCGGACACCGGCGGCGATACCGACTTTGGGCACCTTAAAGGTGTCAAGGACGGTCGCGGTACCCGTGGAGACCTCGACCTCGGTGGGCTTGAGCATGCCGATACGGGCAGCGTCGAGCTCCTCGAGGCACTTGTAGATGACGTCGTAGCAACGGATCTCGACGCCCTCGCGCTCGGCGGCGGAGCGGGCCTTACCGTCGGGACGGACGCCAAAGCCGATGATGATGGCGTTGGAGGCGTCGGCCAGGACGACGTCGGTCTCGTTGATGGCACCAACGGCGGAGTGGATCGTGTTGATGCGGACCTCGGACTGATCCATCTTGTCGAGCGAATCCTGAAGGGCCTCGATGGAACCCTGGACGTCGGCCTTGATGATGAGGTTGAGCTCCTTGACCTCGGCGTCTGCAATGGTCTCGAAGAGATTCTCGAGCGTGACGTGCTTGACGCGGCTCTGCTCCTCGATACGGGCCTTGAGCGAACGCTCGTCGGCAAGGGCGCGAGCCTCGCGCTCGTCCTCGAACACGCGGAACTCGTCACCGGCGTTGGGCACGGACTGCAGGCCCAGAATCTCGACGGCGTCGGAGGGACCGGCCTCGGAGACGGCGCGGCCCTTGGGGTCGAGCATGGCGCGGACGCGGCCGTAGGTAAGGCCGGCGACCAGCGTATCGCCCACGTGCAGGGTACCGCGGGTCACGAGCACGGTAGCGACCGAGCCGCGGCCCTTGTCGAGCTTGGCCTCGAGGACGTTGCCGGAGGCAAAGGTGTCCGGGTTGGCCTTGAGCTCGAGCACATCTGCCTGGAGCAGCACGGTCTCGAGCAGATCGTCGATACCGATCTTCTGCTTCGCCGAGATGTTGACGAACATGTTCTGTCCGCCCCACTCCTCGGGGATGACACCGTACTCGGTGAGCTCCTGGCGCACGCGGTCGGGGTTGGCACCAGGCTTATCAATCTTGTTGACGGCGACGACGATGGGAACGCCGGCGGCCTTGGCGTGGTTGATCGACTCGATGGTCTGGGGCATGACGCCGTCGTCGGCAGCCACGATCAGGATGACGATGTCGGTCACCTTGGCGCCGCGGGCACGCATGGCCGTAAAGGTGGCGTGACCGGGGGTATCGATGAAGGTGATCTTGCGGTCGTTGATCATGACCTGCGAAGCGCCGATGGCCTGGGTAATGCCGCCCGCCTCGCCGGCAGCGACGCCGGTGTGACGGATGGCGTCGAGCAGGCTCGTCTTGCCGTGGTCGACGTGACCCATGACGGTGACGACCGGGGCGCGCGGCTTAAGGTCGGCGGGATCGTCGTAGAACGAGAAGGTGTTCTCCTCCTCGGGGGTGATGATCTTGATCTGACGGCCCAAGTCGTCGGCAACGAGCTCGACAAGGTCGTCGGACATGGACTGCGTCATGGTAAGCGGCGTACCCAGCAGGAACAGGCGCTTGATGATGTCGTTGGCCGGAACGTCGAGCGCCTCGGCGAGCTCCTGGACGGTAACGCCCTGGGAGACCTTGATGGCGTCGAGGTCCTCGGGGTTCACGCCCTGGGCCAGCGCCTCCTCAATCTTGCGCTCTTCCTGAGCCTTTGCGGCCTCGCGCTCGCGCTTCTCCTTGCGCTTTTTGCGACGACCAGTGGACTCGCGAGAGGCCTCCTCGACGGCGGCACGAGCCTCCTCGAGCACCTTCTCACGGCTGTACTCCTCGGCCTCGCGAGCCATGCGGCTGTAGTGGTCCTCTTCGTTGTTGTGACCGCCCTTGCGCTTCTTGCCCTTGCCCTGCTTGTCGGGGTTGGGGAAGTCCATGCCGGCAGCGACGTTGTTGCTGGCGTTGGTGCGATGGCTGTGCGGACGACTCTCGGAGGCGTTGCGCTCGGAGTTGTTGTCGGAGGCGTTACGATCGTTACGACGGCCACCGCGGCGGTCATTGTTGCCGCCACGACGGTTACCGCGCTCGGCGGCGCGCTCGGCCTTGGCCTTGTCCTCGGCGTCCTTCTTCTCCTTGAGCACGGTCTCCTGTGCGGCGATCTGGTCGAGCAGCGAACGGAAGCGCGAACCGGAGTCGGAAGCGGGAACGGCGCGGCGCTGGGCCTCGCGGGCAGCCTCCTCCTTCTCGCGAGCAAGGCGCTCCTGCTCGGCCTTCTTCTTGGCCTCGGCCTCGGCGCGGGCAGCCTCCTCGGCAGCCTGGGCTGCGGCAAACTGGCGGCGCTCCTCCTCGCGTGCCTTCTCGGCGGCGATGCGCTCGCGCTCGGCCTCGGCGGCGCGGGCAGCTTCCTCGGCGGCAGCTGCCTGCTCCTCGGCCTGCTTCGCGGCCTCGACTTCCTGAGCGCGGGCCTCGATCACCGAGGCAAGCTGCTTGCGGACCATGGCGACATAGGCGTCCTCCAAGGTGGAGGAAGCGGACTTAGCGGGAATCTTCATATCGGCGAGATGACCCATCAGTTCCTTGGAGGTCATGCCGAACTCTTTGGCCAGGGTGGACACACGGACTTTTGCCATATGACTTCACCTACCCTTTCTGGCACCTTGGGTGCCTAGAGACTGAACGAGCGTGGGAGATGCGCCGGGACCCGCCCGGCGCGACCGCGCGCTAGATCAGGTCCTCCGCATCATCGAAGGCGTCGGTGTCGTGGACACCGCAGAAACGGGAGCCGGGACGGGCCTGGTTGCGGCACTGGATGCCGTCCTCGGACACGTACTCGCAGCGACGGACGTCGTCGTCCTCCTCGTCACCGATCAAGTCGGCGGCGGGCTCCTCGTGAACGGGGACGTTCTTGAGGATGTCGGCGGCAAGGGTCTCAGACTTGATGTCGATGTGCCAGCCGGTCAGACGGGCGGCGAGGCGGGCGTTCTGGCCCTCCTTGCCGATGGCGAGCGAAAGCTGGTCGTCGGGCACGATAACGCCGGCGTAGGCCTTCTCCTCGTCGATGAGGACGCGGGTGACCTTGGCGGGCGACAGGGCGTTGGCGACGTAGACGGCCGGATCGGCATCCCACAGGATGACGTCGACGCGCTCGCCGCGAAGCTCGCCTACGACGGCACGAACACGGCTGCCCTTGGGACCGACGCAGGCGCCCACGGGATCCAGGCGATCGTCGAGCGAGTGGACGGCGACCTTGGAGCGCTGGCCGGGCTCGCGGGCGATCGACTTGATCTGGACGGTGCCCTCATAGATCTCGGGCACCTCCTGCTCAAACAGACGACGCATGAGCTCGGGATGGGTGCGGGAGATGACGATCGGCGGACGGCTGTGCTCGCCGCGAACCGGCTGCAGGTTGGAGTTGGGGTCGCGGACGTCGATGATCACGGCCTTGATGTGCTGGTTGTGCAGATAGCGCTCGCCCATCGGACGCTCGTTGCGCTCGTTCTCGTAACGACGCTGGTCAAAATGCGGCAGCTCGGCCTCGACGCCATCGCGGATCTTGACGATCGTGAAGTCGGGCGTGGACTGCAGCACGGTACCGCTGATGAGGTCACCGATACGGCCGGAGAACTCCTCGTAGATCTGCTCGCGGGCGGAGTTGCGCACGATGGCGTTGATCTCGGCCTTGGCGTGCTGGGCGGCGATGCGGCTCGTGTTCTTGGGGGTGACGTCGATCTCCTCGAACTCGGTGAAGTTGCCCTCCTCGTCCATGGAATCGTCGATCGGCTCCAGACGGTAGACGTAGATCTTGCCGGTGGTGCGGTCGATGGTCACCTTGGCGCCCCACTCAAGATGCAAGATCTCGGCATAGCTCTTGGCGAGCGACTGCTCCAGGCGGTCGATCAGGTAGAGCTGGTCGATGTGCCTCTCCTGGCAAAGCTCCATCAGGGCGGACATCATGTCGGATGCTGCCATGTTAGTTTCCTTCCTTCGCGGGCTTGAAGTCGTAGGTGGGCTTCAACTTACACTTTTTAACATCAGAGAAATCGAGGGTGACGGACTCGCCGTCCTCGAGCTCGAGGGTCACGTTCGTCTCGGTCGCGGCGGCAATCTTGCCGGAGTACTTGCGACGGCCCTCGGTGGCGGTGGAGGTGAGCTCGCAGTCCTCACCCACAAAGCGGGCAAAGTCGCGCGGGCGGCGCAGCGGGCGCGCCATACCCGGGCTCGACACCTCGAGCGTGTAGCTCGAAGAAATAGGGTCGAGCTCCTCAATCACATCGCCGACCCACTTGGTGTTGGCCGTGACGTCGTTGAGCGACAGGCTCTGGCCCTCGGCACCCTCGATACGCACGCGCACGCAGGGGGCCTTGGTGGCGCCCACGAGCTCGACGTCGACGATGTCGACATCGTGCTGGGGAGCGACGGCCTCGAGCGCGTCGATGATCGCCTGCTCGGTCTTGGTCTTGACCATTGCGGCACCTCCATCCATACAAAAAAGAAGCGGGGCCGAAACCCCACTTCTTTCAATTACAACTTCATTTGCAAGCAAACTATACCAATAGCTGCGGAAACGCGCAAGCACAGTACGAATCTGCAGGTCAGCGTGCGCACAGGTTCTCCACAAGAAGAGGACAATTGACCGAAGAGCCCCATGCGGAGCAACCTCAACAGCCCCAAAACGGGCCATGCGTCCCAGCGTGCCGACCGAATCGGGCCCTATGGGCATTCCATCCCTGGGCGCACATCGGCCAGACTAGAGCCGAGAGGCATTCTGTAGCGAGAAAGCCTGCCGCACGCATTGACCGCACAACCTTCCAGCATCTCTACGGCAAGGAGGATCCATGGAACGCCTAGGCACCCTCTGCGCGACCGCGCTCGTCGTCGCTGCCTGCTCGTTCGCTCTGACGGGCTGCAACAACATCGATGGCAAAACCGGAACATGCGAACCGGATCGTGGCAGCACCAAAGCCATCGAGAAAACCGAACCCCCGGTAAGCTTCGACAAAATAGACGAAGACATCGACGATCCCCAGGGCTTAGGTCCCGACCCTCAAGAACAGTTCCCTATCGACCTTGATGCAGACGAGAACGTCCATGTTACCTGCGTGGGCAAGGACACCGACGGCTACGGCGACGCCGCGCTCGTCTTTACGGTAACCAACAACACCGGTGTCGACATGATGTTTGGCGATGTGGACTCCTACGCCTACGTCAACGGCGTGGTCCGCGATGTGCGCATGCGCCAGCAGGTCGCAGCAGGCGAGGAAACGCGCGCCATGCTCACCTTTGTAGGCACCTTCGACGACCCGGACTTTAATGTGAACAACGACCTCAACGACATCTACCTCAACATTTGGATGATCGAGGAGCAAACGGGCAATGTTTACTTTAGGGACCTGGTACACATCCCGTAGAAGACGGTGCGACGCACTGACTAAGCAGGTCATACAACACAAAACGAGGGACGACCCAACCGGATCGCCCCTCGTCTTTTATGCGTCAGTTAAGTGCGCAGTGCTTACTTGACCACCAGGTTGACCAGCTTGCCGGGCACGCAGATGGCCTTGACGACCGTCTTACCCTCGAGCCACTTGGCGACGGCGGCCTCGGCGGCAGCCTGCATCTCCTCGTTGGAGGCGTCGCGGGCGACGTCGATGCGGCCACGGACCTTGCCGAGCACCTGGACGACGATCTGCACCGTGTCCTCGATGGACTCGGCCAAGTCGAACTCGGGCCAGGCGGCGGTGTAGGCGTTGCCCTCGCAGCCGAGGGCCTCGTGCCACAGTTCATCGGCCCAGAACGGGCAGATGGGGGCAAGGACGCTCACGATATCCTTAGCCACGCCGTAGCACAGCGCCTTGTCGCGGGCGGCACCCTCGGTGGCGTTGAGGTAGGCGCTCGCCGCGTTGACGAGCTCCATGACGGCCGAGATGGCGGTGTTGAACTGGCCGCGATCGAAGTCCTCGGTGCACTTGGCGATGGTGCGGTGACGCTCGCGATAGAGCTTCATCGCGACCTCGTCGAGCGCGGACTTGTCGAAGGCCACGTTGGCGTCGCCGGACTGGACGAGCTGCCAAACGATACGCCAGGCGCGCTTGATGAAGCGGTTGGCGCCCTCAACGGCCTTGGGGTCCCAGTCGAAGTCCTTCTCGGGCGGGGCGATAAACAGGATCGCCAGACGCATGGTGTCGGCGCCGTAGGGCTCGATGACCGAGCTCGGGGGCACGACGTTGCCCTTGGACTTGGACATGGTGTCGCCGTTCTCGTCCTTGACCATGCCCTGGCACAGCAGGTTGGTGAAGGGCTCGTCCACACTCAGCAGGCCCAGGTCGCGCAGTGCCTTGGTAAAGAAGCGGCTGTAGAGCAGGTGCAGAATGGCGTGCTCGATGCCGCCGATGTAGTTATCGACAGGCATCCAACGATCGGCAGCCTCGCGGGAGAAGGGCAGCTCGGTGTTGTGCGGGTCCGTATAGCGCAGGTAATACCAGCTGGAGCAAGTGAAGGTGTCCATGGTATCGGTCTCGCGCTTGGCCGGGCGGCCGCAGACCGGGCAGGTGGTCTCGTAGAACTCCTTGCACTCGGCGAGGGTCTCGCCGGCGCCCAGGTCCAGGTTCTCGGGCAGCGTTACCGGCAGCTGATCCTCGGGCACGGGCACGATGCCGCAGTGCTCGCAGTGGATGGCCGGGATGGGGTTGCCCCAGTAGCGCTGGCGGCTGATGAGCCAGTCGCGCAGACGGAACTCGACCTTGCGACGGCCGCAGCCCATGGCCTCAAGGTCGGCCACAATCGCAGCCTCGCCCTCGGAGTGCTTGCCGCCACGCATGCCGGTGTACTTGCCGGACTGAACGAGCGTGCCCTCGGCAGCATGGGCGCAATCCCAGTCGACGGTCTCGGCATGGAAGGTATCAATGGTCTCGCCGCTGGCCTCGACGGCAGCGCGGTCGTCATCGTCCAGGATAATCGGCACAATAGGCAGGTCGTACTTGCGGGCGAACTCAAAGTCGCGCTGGTCGCCGCAGGGAACGGCCATGACGGCGCCGGTGCCGTAGTCGGCAACGACGTAGTCGGCAACCCACACGGGGACCTTCTCGCCGTTGACCGGGTTCACCACGTAGCGGCCGGTAAAGGCACCGTGCTTCTCGAGGGTGCCCTGGGCACGCTCGACGGCGGAGATATGCTTGGAGTCCTCGACGATCTTGGTCACGGCCTCCTCGTACTCCGTACCCTCGACGAGCTCGTGCAGACGAGCGTACTCGGGGGCCAGGACAAAGAAGGAGACACCGAAGAGCGTATCGGCACGCGTGGTGAAGACGGTGATCTTGCCCTCGTCGCCCTCGATGGGCTCGCCATCCTTGTCGCACAGGGTAAAGTCGACCTCGGCGCCCTCGGAGCGACCGATCCAGTTGGCCTGCATCTGCTTGACGCGCTCGGGCCAGCCGGGGAGCTTCTCCAGATCATCGAGCAGCTCCTGGGAGTACTCAGTGATCTTGAAGTACCACTGCTCAAGGTCGCGCTTCTCGGGCTCGGTGCCGCAGCGCCAGCACTTGCCCTCGGTGACCTGCTCGTTGGCCAGAACGGTCTTGCAGGTGGGGCACCAGTTGACCGGGTTCTTCTTACGGTAGACCAGGCCCTTTTCCCACAACTTCTCAAAGATCCACTGACCCCAACGGTAATAATCGGGGCTGCAGGTCTTGACCATGCGATCCAGATCGTAGGAGAAGCCCATGCGCTTCATCGTGGCGAGCGCCTGGTCCATGTTCTTATACGTCCAGGCGGCAGCCTGCGTGTTGTGCTTGATGGCGGCGTTCTCGGCAGGCAGGCCAAAGGCGTCAAAGCCGATGGGGTGCAGAACATCGTAGCCGCGCATGCGGGCCTGACGGGCCATGGCATCGCCGATGGTATAGTTGCGCGCGTGGCCCATGTGCAGATCGCCCGACGGATACGGGAACATCTCGAGCACGTACTTCTTGGGCTTGCTGGCGTCGGTGTCGACGGCAAAAAGGTTGGAGTCCTCCCAGGCCTTCATCCACTTGGACTCAATGGCCTGCGCGTCGTAGGCAGGGATCTCATCCTTATGATCTGTGCAATCGCACATATCAGCTCCTTTAATCTTTAATGGGGTCGGTCGGCTTAGCTTTATTCGCTACTGCGGACAGTCCTGCGCAAGACGAAGAGCACATTAAGTGCTCTTCTTTGCGTGCGGAACTTGTAGCGAACAAAGCTAAGCCGCCCGACCCTAAGGTTAACTTGACTGATGATAGCAAATACAACAAGCGAGATGTCTGCGACTTGCAGGCATCTCGCTTTATCTAAATAACGTGGTTGATACTCAACCTTTATGTGCAACCCGTTCTAGAACGAACGGGTTTTCCAAGTGCCGCAGATTGCCGTGAAAGAGGAGCGAGGCGTACTTTGGTACGCGAGCGACGGTTTGAACGGCAAGGTGCGGTGCCTGGGAAAGCCGCTTATCGATAAGATACGGACTGCTGGGAGTCCTTAACCACAACGTCGTGGGCGCCGCCTTCGACGATGGAGGTGGAGCTGACCAGGGTCAGGCGTGCCTTTTCCTGGAGCTCGGGGATCGAGAGGGCGCCGCAGTTGCACATCGTGGACTTGACCTTGTAGAGCGTGCCGCCCACGCCGTCCTTGAGGGAACCGGCATAGGGAACGTAGGAGTCAACGCCCTCGACGAAGCTGAGCTTCGCCGCGCCGCCCAGGTCGTAGCGCTGCCAGTTGCGAGCACGCGCAGAACCCTCGCCCCAGTACTCCTTCATGTACTGGCCGTTGACGTTGACGCGCTCGGTCGGGCTCTCATCGAAGCGGGCGAAGTAGCGACCCAGCATCATAAAGTCGGCGCCCATGGCAAGGGCGAGCGTCATGTGGTAGTCGTAGACGATGCCGCCGTCGGAGCACACGGGCACGTAGACACCGGTCTCCTCGTAGTACTCGTCACGGGCGCGGCAGACGTCGATCAGCGCGGTGGCCTGGCCACGGCCGATGCCCTTGGTCTCGCGGGTGATGCAAATGGAACCGCCGCCGATACCGACCTTGATGAAGTCGGCCCCGCAGTCGGCCAAGAAGCGGAAGCCCTCGGCGTCGACGACGTTACCGGCACCGACCTTGACGTCCTCGCCGTAGTTGGCGCGGATCCACTCGATGGTGCGCTTCTGCCACTCGCTGAAGCCCTCGGAAGAATCGATGCACAGGACATCGGCACCGGCCTCGATGAGCAGCGGCACGCGCTCGGCATAGTCGCGGGTATTGATACCGGCGCCGACCATATAGCGCTTGTCGTTATCGAGCAGCTCGTTGGGGTTGGTCTTGTGGCTGTCGTAGTCCTTGCGGAAGACGATGCCCATAAGGTGATCGTTGTCGTCGACGATAGGTAGGGCGTTGAGCTTGTTGTCCCAGATGACGTCGTTGGCAACCTTGAGGCTGATGTTCTTGTCGCCCACGATGAGCTGCTCGCGCGGGGTCATGAACTCGGAGACCTTCTTCTGGTGGTCATCGCGGCTGGGACGATAGTCACGGCTGGTGACAATGCCCAGGAGCTTGCCCTTGGGAGTGCCGTCGTCGGTGACCGGCATGGTGGAGTGGCCGGTCTTCTCCTTGAGCTCGATGACCTGCTCCATGGTCATGTCGGGTGTCAGCGTGGAATCGGACTGAACGAAACCAGCCTTGTGATCCTTAACGGCCTTGACCATAGCAGCCTCGGACTCGGGGGTCTGAGAACCGTAAATGAAGGACAGGCCACCCTCGGTAGCGAGCGCGACACCCATGTCGACGCCCGAGACGGACTGCATGATGGCGGAAACCATGGGGATGTTCAGGGTGATTGCCGGCTTCTCACCGCGCTTGAAGCGGGTTAGCGGCGTCTTAAGAGAGACGTTGTTGGGGATGCACTGCGAGGACGAGTAACCAGGGACCAGCAGATACTCCGAAAACGTGTGGGACTCACCGGGAAAGAACGTAGCCATGTTTCTCCTTTTTCCATGCGACCGGTCGGCTGCAGGCCTCGTAGGACCCAGCCCAACCTTGGGCGCCCAATACTGGGGAAGTATCTTAACGCACTTTGACTGCTACAATGCATGGTTTAGAAAGAGCACACGAGGGTTTGACGCAGGCTTTGCGTTTGCCCAGCAAATACTTTAGCGGGGAGACGTGGAGCGTATGAAGTACAAGACGACGGCAAAGTTGGTCATTCAAGCGTGCGACAAGGATTTGCCGGGCGTGTTCGGCCATGGCTGCGTCTTGCTGCTGCAGGGTATTGCCCGGGAGCACTCGCTCAACCGCGCCGCCAAGAGCATGGGCATGGCGTATTCTAAGGCCTGGCGCATCGTGAACGAGGCCGAAGGGCAGCTGGGATGCAAACTCATCGAGCGCGACGGCGCCCGCGGATCCACGCTCACGCCGGCCGGCGAGCGAGCCATAGCGGTCTACGAGGAGCTACAGGCCGATATCAACAACGTCATCGCTGCCAAGGCCGACGCCCTCATCGCCAACATCAACGCGGAGTAGTCCTTTTGGGCGGTTTTTAGCCCACAGCGCCCTCGGGTTGAGGCTCGCGCCACAAAACGGGCCCATCTACTACGTTTAGTTGAATACCCACGACCATACCGGACATTATGAAATTAAAACCGCTGGTAAACAGCTTGGTAATGATCGCGCGCGCGAGCGTGGTGTAAGAAGGCGCATCGCCTGCTGCCGCCGTC
>DXZN01000011.1 GCA_019419645.1 Collinsella sp.
GATCCGGTCCGACCGGGCCGCGCGGCAAGGAGATATATTGCCAGACCGGAGGGGCCCCGGGGGCGGGAATCTGGGCGTACACATTTCCTACACATCTTGTGATCCGACTAACGTTTGCCAGCCGTTAACTACCGCTCGCCGAGCATCTCTTTATATAAGGCAGTCTCATGATTAAAGCGGATACGTCCCCCTAGCTAAAGCACAGCCAGCATCGAGCAACTCATCGCGTTCTTCCACCGAGAACCCCTCGGCGTAGACGCGCACCGCTGGTTCGGTCCCGCTAGGACGGACCAGCAGCCACGTGTCATCCTCGAATTCCAAACGCAAGCCATCCATATGACTAACGTTTTGCGGCACCTTGCCACAAATCGACTTGGGGTTTACGCCCGGCAGCAGGGTTCGTAACGTTTCGGCATCTTCGGCCTCAAGGCGCAAATCCCGTCGACCGTAACTCGTCTTACCAAAACTGTCCTCGAGTTGGTCGACCAGAACGCCCAAAGGCGCGTCCGTCTTAGCCATAAGCTCACACAGAATCAGACAGGCGAGGACTCCATCGCGCTCGGGCATATGCGCGGCGATGCCGATACCACCGGCTTCTTCACCGCCTATGAGGACGCCGCCCTTCTTCATCTCCGCCGCTATATATTTGAAACCGACTGGTTTGACGGTCACGCGGCAGCCAAGCGCCTCGGCAATGCGACGCACGAGCGTCGAGCATGAAAGATTGACGACGACGCGCCCCTCCAAATTACGAAATTGGACCAAGTCGCCCAAAACGAGCGCCATGATCTGATGCGGATGTATATATCTGCCGCGCTCGTCAACCGCACCGATACGGTCGGCGTCGCCGTCGGTCACCAGGCCGGCGCAAGCTCCGTCATCGATAACCGTGCGCTCGCAAGCGTCCACCCAAGGCTCAACGGGGTCGGGGCAGATATCTTCTTGGTCAGACGCCTGCCCGGCGTGAATCTCGTGCACCTCAACGCCAAGCTCGCGCAGCAAGTCGGCTAGATAGCCCTGGGCTGCGCCGCCCATGGGATCGACAACCACGCGCAGGTGCGCGGCGCGGATGGCTTCGGCATCGACAAACGATGCCACCGCCTGCATATAGTCAGGAATAATATCCGCGGTGCGATATTGCCCCTCGATCCCCATTGGCTCGGGAGCCATGGTCTCTTCGAGCTCTTCGATGACATCCTGGTTGGCGGTCGAGCCGTCACCCATGCGAATCTTGAGGCACAGATAACCCTGCGGATGATGGGACCCCGTCACCATGAGCGCGCCGCACGCCTCACCGTCATAAGCCGCCGCCCACGTAAGGGCAGGGGTCGGAACAGGTCGCGAAGCGAGCACGGCGTCCAGCCCGTGCGCTGCTAGCCCGCCCGCCGCAAGCTCAGCGAACTCGCTCGCCAGGGGCCGGGTGTCGAACCCTATATATACCGTTTTGCCTGGATTGGTCTTTTGCCACAACTCGCCGACGGCATCGGCGATACGGGCAACGTTATCGGCAGTGAAGTCCTCATCGACGCGAGCGCGCCAACCGTCAGTTCCAAAATGAATTATCGCGCACACGCGCAGACACCTCACAGTGTTTGGATCATGGTACGCATGGGGTATACCCGCAACATGCACTCGGCAACCCGCCGGCACCAGCATTCACCATTTGGGCAAATGCTGCCGAGGACATGCAGGCAATAAAAAAACCGCCCCGTATGGAGCGGTTTTACCCTTTATATATCGAGCGCCTCGGCCATCGCTGCCGTAGTGATTGCCGTGGTTCCACAACAACTGCCCACCATTGCGGCGCCGGCATGTCTCCATTCGATGCATGCGCGCGCGAAAGCTTCGGGGCTCTCGTGCCATACGGGGCCATCCTGAGTCTGGACCGGATCGCCCACGTTGGGACGCACCGTGACGGGAGTAGTCGCCGATGCAACCATCCTGGGCACCGCCGCGTTCGCGGCCGCAAGCGAACAGCAATTAACACCAACCGAGTTTGCGCCGTGTTTTTCGGCGTACAAAACGGCTGCCTCGATGTTGAGGCCATCGCCCAGCAGGTCGCCTTTATCGTCAACGACAAAACTCACCAGAACAGGCATGCCGTCGGCGGCATCTCGGGCGCCGGCAAGCATGGGCTGCAGATTACGGATAGACGTCACCGTCTCGATCAGCAGACCGTCAACGCCGGCATTGAGCAAGGCGTGCGCCTGTTCGCGCGCAATGCCGCGGATTTCACGATACTCGACAGAGTCCTCGGCAAACCACTCAATACCGATCGGGCCCATCGAGCCCAGCAGTAGCTGAGGGTGCGCCTGGCGGGCATCGTCGACGGCCCCGCGATTGACCTCCGCCACGGACGGCGCAATCTGGTCGTGCTTGAGGGCATAGCTCGATGCCTGAAAGGTATTGGTAATGAGCACCTGCGCGCCGGCGGCGACATACAAGCGATGGATACGAGAAACGGTCTGCGGCTCTGCCAGATTCCAAAACGCCGGTGGAATGTCGGCGGCATCGTACTCACTCAACAAAACACTGCCCATGGGGCCCTGCGCCAACAAGGTCTCGCTCGACAAGCGGCGCGTAAGTTCCTCGGCACCAAAGCGGTTGTAATAACTCGTATCCATATATATCCTGCTATTCCTCGACGCTGATTCCCTGCTTTTCGAGATAGGCGAGCCAGCGGCTCATCGTGTCCTCGGATAGCGCATGCTCCATCATGCAGGCCTCGGAATCGGCTCGCTCAAATTCGACACCGAGCTCCTGAACCAAAAACGTGCGGATGAGGCGATGACGGTACCAGATAGCCGTGCCAACCTCGCGACCGCGATCGGTCAGGATTACCTTGCCGTAGTGCGATTGCTCGACAAGCTCGGATGCCTTGAGCGCCGAAACCGCTTTATTGACCGATGCCTTGGAGACGCCAAGGCGCTGCGCGATGTCGACCGATCGCACGCCGTTGGTTTCCCCCTCTTCGCTTTCAATGCGAACCATGCACTCCAAGTAGTCTTCGTTCGCCACCGTCAGATGTAGTTCGCGCGAGCTATTTGTCGTATCCATGATCTTCCGTCCCTTCTGCATTCAATGGCTGATTCTACCCCATCCAAGCGTCGTGGTATGCCGTGGCATACCGTGCTAGAGTTCTTGTTGCACACGACGACCAAGATTGGAGCGGTCTTTATGGAAAACACCACCACGAGCCCCGATGTCCTCGAGCGCTTTTTGCGCTACGTCCAGATCAACACGCAGTCCGAGGATGCAAACTGCGACCAGGTACCCTCGAGCGCCGTTCAGTTTGACCTTGCCAACGTGCTGGCCGAAGAGCTGCGCGAGCTTGGTGCGGAAGATGCCCACGTGACCGAGCACGCCTATGTCTGCGCGCATATCCCCGCAAGTGCGGGCGCTGAGGACAAGCCCGCCCTGGGCCTGATCGCCCATCTCGACACCACCGAAGTTGCACCGGGCGCCGGCGTGAAGCCGCACATCGTACACTACGAAGGCGGCGACCTGGTCTGCGGCACGGTTGACGGTAAGCCCGTTGCCATGAGTACCGCCAAGCTTCCTGCCCTGAACGACCTCGCAGGTGAGGACCTGGTCTGCAGCGATGGCACCACACTGCTGGGCGCGGACGACAAGGCAGGCGTCGCCGAGATCATGTCGCTTGTCGCGCGTATCGCTCAGGACCCTTCTCTGCCCCATCCCACACTCGGCATTTGCTTCTGCCCTGACGAGGAGATCGGCCACGGAGCCGAGCTGTTGGATATCGATGCCTTTGGCTGCAAGTACGCCTACACGGTCGACGGCGGCCCCATCGGCGAGCTGGAGTGGGAGTGCTTTAACGCCGCCGAGGCGACCGTCCGCTTTGAGGGCCAGTCCATCCACCCGGGCGACGCCAAGGGCCGTATGGTCAACGCAGGCAATCTGTTCTGCGACTTCAACGCGTTGCTCCCCTACGCGCAGCGCCCGGAGTATACGGAAGGCTACGAGGGCTTTTATCACCTTGAGGGTGTATCTGCAACCGTCGATCACGCCACAGCGCGCTATATCGTCCGCGACCATGACGCCGCCAAGTTCCAGCAGAAACTCGACCTTATTGATGCCGCCGCCTCGATGCTCAACCAGCGTCTGGGTGAGGAGCGTGTGACGGTCGAGATTAAGCAGCAGTATCGAAATATGGCCGAGATCGTTCGTGACTATCCCGAGCTTATTGATGTTGCCAAGGAAGCCTACCTTGCCTGCGGTGTTGAGCCCCAAGTGCTGCCGATTCGCGGCGGCACCGACGGCGCGCAGCTGTCGTTCCGCGGTCTGCCCTGCCCCAACCTTTCCACCGGCGGCTATTGCTACCACGGCGTCAACGAGTTCGTCCCGGTCAGTTCGCTCGTCAAGATGACCGACGTGCTCCAGGAGCTCGTCGCCCGCTTTGCATAGGGAACTCGAACAATCTAGGTAAGCAAAACCGCCCCGTCCTCAAAACCGAGAACGGGGCGGTTTTTGGTGCAAGGGGAGTAGTCAGCACCGCAGGTTGAGCCAACGTCAGCGAGCGACGTCCAAGGCGAACAAGTTGGCATGAAAAAGGCAGGGCATTGACCTTCTGGTCATGCCCTGCCTTTTGAATGACAAATTGTCGCCTTGGGCGGCGCGCAGCGTCGAGCCGTTACGGCGTTTGGTAAAACGCCGTAACTTAGTAGTTGGCCTCGTAGCCGTTGCCGTCGCCGGTGGGCTCTTCGTAGTAGTCCGAATCGCTCGAATCGCTTGAGTCATCGGAATCGTCAGAGCTGACCGATGAGGTTGCGGTACCGTTTGCGTAGTCGTCAGACGTGTTGTTGTTCAGGTCGCCGATCGTAGAGCTGGAACCGTCGGAAAGACCCATGGTGTTGGGACCCTTGGGATCCTTGCCGGCATCGACGCGCTCCATCATTTCCTTGAGCTCGTCCTCGTAGACAAAGACGTAGCTCACACCGTCGATCATGGTGCTGTCGTCGGCGTACGAGGGCAGGTTGGCCGAGTAGATACCGTCGACATCCATACCGCGCATGGCGTTGACCGTAGCCACGATATCCTGAACGCTCATATCGGTTACGAGCATATCGGACAGCGAATTAACCAGGCCAAAAATCTTCGTGGCATCGAAGTTATTGAGAATCTGGTTGGCAAGGGCGCCAAGCACCTGACGCTGGTGGCGCATGCGCGTGTAATCGCCGTCGGCATAGGTGTAGCGGCAGCGGGCATAGGTAAGGGCGGTGGCACCGTCCATATGCTGCTGGCCAGCGGTAATCTTAATATCCAGGTGCTCGGGGTCGTCAACATCATCGGTTGCGTTAATGTCGATACCGCCAACCGAATCAATCAGCGCCTGCATACCGTCGAAGCTGACCTCGGCATAGTGGGAAATCTGAACACCGCACAGCTCGTTGACCGCCTCGACCATGGCCTCGGCGCCGCCAACGGTATGGCAGGCGTTGATCTTCATGGTCTCGCCCTTGTACTCGACCTTGATGTCGCGCGGAACGGAAATGAGCGTCGCCTGCTTTTGCGTGGGGTCGATGCGTGCCAGGATAATCGAGTCGGCACGATACGTATCCTCGCCCGGACGGCCGTCGGTGCCAAGAAGCAGCACGTAGAACGGATCCTTTGCCTCATCGGTGTCAACCAGAACCCGACGCAGATTGTCGGTAATGACATTAGAATCGCCGAGCTTGCCCATAATGGTGGCAAACCACAGGCCGGCAGCGGTAGTGGCACTCAGCAGCACACCAAGCACGACAATGAGCGCGACGTGACGAATCGTGTGGCTACGACGACGTTGACGAGCGCGCTCGGAATAGCGAGCCACGTTATCGCGACTGTAGATCTTGGCCTGCGCACCAGTTGAGGGTCTTCGGGCGGTGGTATCCGCGAGGGGCTTTTTATTAAACATAGGCAACCTGTATTAGTAGATGACGGGATCGGGGACGGAAGCATGCTCGACATGCGCGCCGAGCGCCTGCAGCTTTTCGACAAACTGCTCGTAGCCGCGCTTGATGTGATGGATGGCCGAAACCTCGGTCGTCCCGTCGGCGATCAAGCCCGCTACGACGAGGGCCGCTCCGCCACGCAGATCGGGCGAGGTAACCTGTGCACCCGAGAAGCCCTTAACGCCATGAATCATGGCATGATGGCTCTCGATACGAATGTCGGCACCCATGCGCACCAGCTCAGAGGCAAACATAAAGCGATTCTCGAAGATGTTCTCGGTAATAACGGAACTGCCGTCGGCAAGGGCGGAGAGCACCATAATCTGCGCCTGCATGTCCGTCGGGAAGCCGGGGAACGGAAGCGTCTGGATGTCGACCGGCTTGATACGCTCGGCACGGTTTACATGGACGCCATCCTCGACGCGCTCGCAGTCGATACCCATGAGCTCCATCTTCTTGAGCACCATGCCCAAGTGAATGGGGCAAAAGCCCGTGACATCGACACCACGATCGTCGGCCATCAACGCACCGGCAACGATAAAGGTACCGGCCTCGATGCGGTCGCCCACTACGCGATGGGTAACAGGATGCAGTTCTTCCACGCCCTCGATGGTCACGACGGGCGTACCCGCGCCGACAATCTTGGCGCCCATCTCGTTGAGCATGTTGGCGAGATCGACGATCTCGGGCTCGCGGGCGGCATTGTCGATAACCGTGGTGCCCTGCGCGCGCACGGATGCCATGATGAGGTTCTCGGTCGCACCGACGCTGGCGAACTCGAGCGTGACGGTGGTACCGCGCAGACCTTGGGGCGCATTAGCGTTGATGTAGCCGTGGGCGGTATCGAACTCTACGCCCAGGGCCTCGAGACCAAGAATGTGCATATCGATCTTGCGAGCACCCAGGTTGCAGCCGCCCGGCATGGCGATCTTGGCGCGATGGAAGCGGCCCAGCAGGGGTCCCATCACGGCGGTGGAAGCACGCATCTTGGCGACGAGCTCGTAGGGGGCCTCCCAAGAATCGACCTGAGAGGTATCAATCTCGAGCGTGTGCTCGTCGAGAACATCGATCGTAGCGCCCATGCCTTTGAGCACCTTGCCCATCACGTGGACATCGGAAATATCGGGCACGTTCTGCAGCGTCGTCTTGCCCGGCGCCAGAAGCGTTGCCGCCATGAGTTTGAGTGCGGAGTTCTTGGCGCCCGAAACGGGCACGGAGCCTCCGATGGCGTGGCCACCCTCAACGCGGATAATATCCAAGGTCTACCCTTTCAAAAAGCATGCCCGGGATGGCTGAGCCATCCCGGGCATGATGTGTTCGCAAATGGTCGAACGCTAAATCGTTTGACTATTGGGCAAGCTTGAGCTTACACCATGCGATTTCATTATAGAGGTAGGCGCGGCGTGCATCATCCTCCGACAAATTACCCAGCTTCTCTTCAAAACCTTGAATATCAGCTTTAAGCTTGTCGGCATCGACGGTCGCCAAATCGCAAGCGCGCTCGGCGAGAACGGTCACGACATCGTCCGCAACCTGGGCATAGCCGCCGGCCACGGCAAACGTGTGGTCGACAGTGCCCATGGCCTTATCGGAAACGCGAACGTAACCGCGGTCGATCGTGCAGATCTCGCTGGAGTGAGCAGGCAGGACGCCAAACTCGCCATCCGTGGACGGAATCGACACAAACGCAGCGTCGCCCTCATAGGCGCAGCTCACGGGGCACACGATGCGGATACGCATAACCTACTTCTCCCCCATCTTGCGGGCGCGCTCGCGCACGTCCTCAATCGTGGAAGCATAGCGGAAAGCCTGCTCGGGCAGGTCATCGGCCTTGCCGTCGACAATCTCGGCGAAAGAGCGGACGGTATCCTCGACGCGGACGTAGACACCGGGGTTGCCGGTGAACTTCTCGGCGACGTGGAAGGACTGCGAGAGGAACTGCTGAATCTTACGGGCACGGTTGACCGTAAGGCGCTGCTCCTCGGACAGCTCGTCCATACCCAGAATGGCGATGATGTCCTGAAGGTCGGAGTACTCCTGCAGGAGCTCCTGGACCTTGACGGCGACACGGTAGTGCTCCTCGCCGACGATCGAGGGATCGAGAGCGTCGGAGGAAGATGCGAGCGGGTCGATAGCCGGGAACAGGCCGAGCGACGAAATGCTACGCGAAAGAACCGTGGTGGCGTCGAGGTGCGTAAACGTCGTGGCAGGCGCCGGGTCGGTCAGGTCGTCTGCGGGGACGTAGACAGCCTGGACGGAGGTAATGGAGCCCGTCTTGGTCGAGGTAATGCGCTCCTGGAGGTCGCCCATCTCGGTTGCCAGCGTGGGCTGGTAACCAACGGCAGAGGGCATACGGCCCAGCAGTGCGGAAACCTCGGAACCTGCCTGGGAGAAGCGGAAGATGTTGTCGATGAACAGCAGAACGTCCTGGCCGCGATCACGGAAATACTCAGCGGTGGTAAGGCCGGCCAGACCGATGCGCAGACGCGCTCCGGGCGGCTCGTTCATCTGACCATAGACCAAGCAGGTCTTGTCGATAACGCCAGACTCGCTCATCTCGAGGAACAGGTCGGTGCCCTCGCGGGTACGCTCGCCGACGCCGGTGAACACCGAGGTGCCACCGTGCTCTTGGGCGAGGTTGTTGATGAGCTCCTGAATCAAAACGGTCTTGCCGACGCCGGCGCCGCCGAACAGGCCTGTCTTGCCGCCACGGATGTAGGGCTCGAGCAGGTCGACGGCCTTAATGCCGGTCTCGAAGATCTCGGTCTTGGTGGTGAGCTCGTCGAAACGGGGCGCTGCATGGTGGATGGGGTAGAACTCCTCTACCTCGGGCATGGGCTTGCCGTCGACGGGCTTGCCCATGACGTTCCAAATACGGCCGAGCGTCTTGGGGCCGACCGGCATCTTCATGGGCTCACCGGTATCGGTGGCGATGAGACCGCGCTGCAGGCCGTCGGTCGAGGACATGGCGACCGTGCGGACAACGCCGCCCGGAAGCTGGCTCTCGACCTCGAGGATCGTGCTCAGGTGACCGATCGGGGTCTCGGCCTCGACCGTGAGCGCGTTGTAGATCGGGGGCACCGCGCCGTCAAACTTGACGTCGACGACAGGGCCGATGATTCGCACGATGCGACCATCACCGGCAGTCGTCTTCTTGGTGGCTTCCTCGACCGCAAGCTTTACGGTGTTATTAGCCATTACTGTTCCTCCAATGCTGAGGCTCCGCCGACGATCTCGTTAATCTCGGTCGTGATCGAAGCCTGGCGCACGCGACTATACGTGCGGGTAAGGGTCGAGATGATCGCGGTGGCGTTTTCCGTCGCGGAGTGCATGGCCTTGCGGCGTGCACCCTGCTCGGCAGCCGCCGAATCGATCAGGGCCTGGTAGATGACCGTCAGGATATAAGACGGCACAAGCTTGCCGAGAACATGCTCGGGAGAGGGCACGAACTCGAACGTGGACGAGATGCGCTTAGGGGCGTCGGTCTCGTTCTTACGCGGACCGTGGGCCATAGCGATCATCTCGGGGTCGAGCGGCAACAGATGCTCGACGCGAAGCTCCTGATCCACGCGGTTCTTGGCGTGGTGGTAGACAAGCTCGACACGGTCAAGCTCACCGGCACGATACGCATCGCAGATATGAGAGGAGATCATGCGGGCCTGATTGAAATCGGGCTCAGAGGAGTTGCCCTCAAAGTGCATGACGACGTTTGCGCGGTCACGGAAATACGTGGCCGGTTTGCGCCCACACGCGATGATCTCGCACTCGATGCCGTCGTTCGCCCAAGAAGCGGCGAGCTTTTCGGCCGTGCGCTCCACCGTCGTATTGAAACCGCCGGCAAGGCCGCGGTCCGAGGCAATAACGACAATCAGGCCATGCTTGACGTTCTCATGCTTCTGCAGCATGGGATCGGTGCCCGAACAGGAAGCGTCGCCGGCGACCGTCAACATGACGTCGGTCAGCGCCTCCTTATAGGGCTCGGCCTGCTTGGAGCGATCGAGGGCACGACGGATCTTGGCCGTAGAGACCATCTCCATCGTGCGCGTGATCTGCTTGGTCGTGGTAACCGAGGAGATTCGCTTCTTAATGTCGCGAAGGTTGGCCATGGGGCTTAGTTCTCCTCTGATCCAGAAACATCCGAATGGTGCTTGGCCATGAACTGCTGCTTGAAGTCGCCGATGACGCGCAAGAGCTCAGCCTTGGTGTCATCATCGATCTTCTTGGCGCGAACCTTGTCGAGCAGCGAGCCAAAGCCATTGTCCATGTACTCGATGAGCTCGGCACGGAAAGGCAGCACGTCGGCGATCTCCAGGTCATCCAGGAAGCCCTCGTTGCCAGCGAACAGCGTAACGATCTGCTCGCCAACCTCAAACGGCTTGTAGCGCGGCTGCTTCAGGAGCTCGGTCATGCGGGCACCATGGGTCAGCTGCTTCTGAGTAGCCTCGTCGAGGTCGGAGCCGAACTGCGTAAAGCCGGCGAGCTCCTGGTACGAAGCGAGGTCCAGACGGAGGTTACCGGCGACCTGCTTCATAGCCTTGGTCTGCGCGTCGCCACCAACGCGGGACACGGAAATGCCCACGTCGACTGCCGGGCGCTGACCCTGGAAGAAGAGCTCGGACTGCAGATAGATCTGACCATCGGTAATGGAAATGACGTTGGTCGGAATGTAGGCCGAGACGTCGCCGTCCTGGGTCTCGATGATCGGCAGTGCCGTCATGGAGCCGCAGCCGTTCTTCTTGGACATCTTGACGGCACGTTCGAGCAGACGAGAGTGCAGGTAGAAGATGTCGCCAGGATAGGCCTCGCGTCCGGGCGGACGATGCAGCGTCAGCGACATCTGACGGTAGGCCACGGCCTGCTTGGACAGGTCGTCGTAGATGACGAGCACGTGGCCGCCGGGGTTGGTCTCGCTGGCGGGCTTGCCGTCCTCGCCGTTGTACATGAAGAACTCGCCGATAGCGGCACCGGCCATAGGCGCGATGTACTGCATAGGGGCGGAATCGGCAGCGGTGGCCGAAACGATGATGGTGTAGTCGAGCGCGCCGTGCTGAGCGAGGGTCTCGCGGATGTTGGCAACCGTGGAGGCCTTCTGGCCGATGGCGACATAGATGCAGACCATGCCCTTGCCGCGCTGATTGAGGATAGCGTCGATGGCGATGGCGGTCTTACCGGTCTTACGGTCGCCAATGATGAGCTCACGCTGACCGCGGCCAATAGGCACCATGGAGTCGATAGCGAGCAGACCGGTCTGAACCGGCTCGCACACCGGAGTACGATCGATGACGCCGGGGGCCTTGAACTCGATGGGACGACGGTGCGTGGCGACAATGTCACCCAAACCGTCGATGGGCTGGCCGAGCGGATTGACGACGCGGCCGAGCATGGCGCGGCTCACAGGGATATCCATAATGCGGCCAGTGGTGCGGCACTCGTCGCCTTCCTTGATGGAGTCGACGGCACCAAACAGAACGGCGCCGACCTCGTCACGGTCAAGGTTCTGGGCAAGGCCGAAGACGGTCTCACCGGTATCGGAGCTCTTGAACTCCAGAAGCTCGCCTGCCATGGCGCTCTTGAGGCCGGAGACGCGCGCGATGCCGTCGCCTACCTCGTCGACCGTTGAAACCTCATGCGTATCGACCGTCGCGGAGAGGCTCGTGAGCTGCTCCTGCAGTTTCTTGGCGATATCCTGGGCATTGAGGGTTTCGGACATTAGGCTTCACCTCCGTACGAATTAGCAGAGTTTGCGAGGGTCTCCTGCGCGATGCGCAGCTGCGTCTTGACGGAAATGTCACGACGCTCGCCGCGGGCCTCGAGCACCAGGCCGCCCACGATAGACGGGTCGACCTGCTCGATAAGGAATACCTTGCGGCCGAAGTCCTGCTCGCATTTCTTAGTGATGGTTTGACGCAGCTCGTCGTCGAGCGGGATCGCCGTGGTGACGGTCACGCCCACTACATCCTCGTCTTCCTCGGCAACATACTTAAAGGCAGCTGCCACCTTGGGAAGAAGGTCGAGCTGGTCGCGCTTGGACATGGTGTCGAGCACGGCGATGATCTCGGGGCTGGCAGAAGCCAGGCGCTCGATCATCTCGAGGTCCTCGAACACATGGTTCTCGGCCTTAGCGGCTTCCAGAAGGGAGCGCGCGTAGGTCTCGAGCACCTTGTCCTGATAGCGGCTAGTCGGCATTCAGGCTACCTGCTTCCTGGATGTAGCGCTCGATGAGCTTCTTCTGCTCGGCATCGTCCTCGAGTGCCTCGCCCACGATCTTGGTGGCGACGGCAACGGACAGGTCGGCGATGGAGCTCGCGGCACCGGCGTAGATGGACTTGCGCTCGTCCTCGACGGTCGTATGGGCCTTGGCGATGATCTCCTCGGCCTCCTTGTGAGCAGCCTCGATGATACGGGCGCGCTCGGACTCGGCGTCCTTACGGGCCTCGAGAACGATGTCGGCAGCCTGACGACGGGCGTCGGTGACGATCGAGTCGGACTCAGCGCGCTTGGCGATAGCCTCCTGCTTGGTCTTCTCGGCCTCGTCGAGGCTCTCCTCGATCTTCTTGCCGCGCTCTTCCATGGTTTTCATGATGCCCGGCAGGGCGACCTTGGCCAGCACGATCCAGATGATCAGGAAGGCGATAAGCGCCGGGATGAACTCCGCCATCTTAGGGATGAGGATGTCCGCACCGGCAGCGCCGTCCTCGGCGAACGCGGAAACCGGCATGAGCAGCGCGGCCGCGGACGCGGAGAGTGCGATCGCGCTCTTCTGGGATGAAAGATTCATACTTGACGCTCCGTGCTATTTAACGATCAGCGCGACAACGAAGCCGATCAGAGCCAGAGCCTCGCCGAAGGCGGAGCCCATGATGAAGACGGTGAACACGCGGCCCTGGACCTCAGGCTGACGGGCCATAGCACCCGTAGCACCCAGAGCAGACAGGCCGATAGCAAGACCAGCGCCGATAACACCGAGACCGTAACCGATAACTCCCACGATTCCTCCTTTGTCGTGCGTGTCTTATTTCACGCAGGATAACCTTTTTATAACTGCCGGGCTCCATGGGTACGGGCACCGGCGGTTTAACGAATTGCCTTACCTTTAAGGCGCGAGCGGAAGACTACTCCTCCTCCGCGACCTCCTCTGCCTCGGAGACATACACGGCGGTAAGGACCGTGAAGACGTAAGCCTGGATGGCGCCGACCACAAGCTCGATCGCATAAATCAGGATGAGGATGGCAAGCCAGGCCAGCGAAGGCAGGGCGCCGACGGCGTGGGCCGCGGAAACCTGCTGAAGCAGCGGCTGCATGAACATGCTCGCCATGATGGCGAACGAGCCCATGACCACGTGTCCTGCGAACATGTTGCAGAACAGACGGACGGCGAGCGTGATGAGGCGCAGGAAGGTCGAGAAAAGCTCGACGACCCACACAAGCACGTTCATCGGGAAGCTCACGCCCTGCGGGGCGAGGCTCTTGATGTAGCCGATCACGCCGTGGGCCTTGCATCCGTAGTAGATGAAGTACACGAAGGCGAAGATGGCGAGCGCGGCGGTGGAGCCGATTGCGCCGGTGCCGGGCTTCATTCCCGGGATCAGGCCGATCATGTTATTGATCAGGATGAACAGGAAAAGCGAGCACAGGAACGGGAAGTGCTTCTTCCAGTTCTCACCCACGACACCCTTGCCGATATCGTTCTCGACGTACTCGATGATGTACTCGAAACCGTTGACGAAGAAGCCCTTGGGGACCAACGCCTGCTTCTTCTTGAACACGGCCAGGACGATCAGGAGCACGATCGTGGAGACGATCAGCCAAAACGAGTACTGCGTGATACCGCAGCTCAGATCGCCCACGACGGGGGTGGAGCTGAACTCGCTAACCAGATGATTAATCTCATCGGGCAGCTTTTCAAAAATTTCCACGACTTACCTTTCGACCTCATGAGGATCCCGCAGTGCCTTGGCAACACGGACCGTGCAGGCGGCCATAAAGGCCACGAAGCCGATCGCCTCGCCCAAGAGGAACATGCGAAACGCCTCTCCGAACAACGCGAACACGACCAGAGTAAAGACGAGCAACGCAATCGCCGAGACCGCGAGACTCACCATCCCCTTGAGCATGTCCGCATTCTGTTTATCGTCAAGAACCGGCTTGAGCGTAAAAACAAAGGGAAGAAAGGCGACCGCGCCCGCGATGGCGCCTGCAACGATAGCGAGCAGATCGGCTATCTGAAACACTGGCGTCCTCACTTTCCTTTTTAACGCTTTACAGAACAGTTCCCGCCAAACATTGGTGACTATTGTACGAGCCAATCGCTAAAGTACAACCGAAAAAGCATCGGTTAATACGCACCTGTTCGTTTTCTTAAGACCTTCTTTATGCTGCAGGTACGGTAATACGTTTTTCTAGAACCCTGCAGGGCAAAACGTCCGTTAACAGGAGTGCGCGTGGACTTCTTTTGCTCGCCCGCGCGCACCATATCTTCGTATTTGCGGCTGTAGCCGATATCGCTCAGTGGTTAGAGCGTTCCGTAAATACGGTCACCAGCGTCACCCAGGCCGGGAACGATGTAGGCGGCCTCGTTGAGATGGTCATCGATGGCGCACGTATAAATATGTACGTCGGGGTCCTTCTCGGTCAGCGACTTGAGGCCCTCGGGGGCCGCGACGATGCACAGCATGCGAATGTCCTTGACGCCGCGCTCGCGCAGGTAGCTAATAGCCATCTCGGCCGAGCCACCCGTGGCGAGCATGGGGTCGACAACCAGGCAGATGCGCTGGTCGATATCCTTGGGCATCTTGCAGTAATACTCATGCGGCTCGTGGGTGACCTCGTCGCGCTCCATGCCGATATGACCCACGCGAGCGGAGGGCACCAGGTCGAGAATACCGTCGACCATGCCAAGACCGGCGCGCAGGATAGGTACGATAGCGAGCTTTTTGCCGGCAAGCTGCTTAAACGTGGCGGTAGTGATGGGAGTCTCGACTTCAACGTCTTCCATGGGCAGGTCGCGCATGGCCTCGTAGCCGTCAAAGAGCGCGAGCTCGCGTACGAGCTGGCGGAACTGGTTGGTGCCGGTGCTCTTGTCGCGCAGGATCGACAGCTTATGCTGGACGAGCGGATGATCGACAAGCGTCACGCGAGACGTATCGTAGGTAACGGTCATGGGTCTTACCCCTTTCGTTGCAGCCGGAAGATGGCCTTGCTGACAAGGCACGCCGCGGTGCTGTTGCCACGCGCCGTGCATAAGTTTAGCGGTTTGTTGTATCGAGTGCCCCGTCGCAGCCCTACTGAGCGGTGCTGAGCGAACGCTTGACCGCATCGTGCCAACCGTCCAGGTTGCGCTCGCGACGCTCAACGGACATATGGGGATGGAACGTCTTGACAATCTGGGCGTTTTGCTCCAGCTCCTCCAGATCTTCCCAATACCCAACCGCAAGGCCCGCCAGATACGCGGCGCCGATTGCCGTAGTCTCCACCGACTCGCATTGCAGTACAGGGATATCCAGCAAGTCTGCTTGGAACTGCATGATGAACTCGTTGCGCGAGGCGCCGCCATCGACGGACAGGCGCTCGATCGAAAGGCCCACGTCCTGCTCCATGGCCCGCAGCACGTCATAGCTCTGATAGGCCATGGACTCGCAAGCGGCACGCACGATGGTCGCGCGACTCGAGGCGCCGGTCAGACCGCATACGATGCCGCGGGCGTGCGCGTCCCACCAAGGTGCACCCAAGCCCGCAAAAGCGGGGATAAAGTAGCATCCCTCGTTATCGCCGATCGAGGAGGCGAGCTGTGCCGATTCGGATACGTTGGAGATAACGCCCATGTTGTCGCGCAGCCAGTTCATCGTTGAGCCGGCGGCAAAAATAGAGCCCTCGAGCGCATAGCTGACCTTGCCGTCCGCAGCGATACCGATGGTGGAGACCAGGCCATTCTTGGATTCGACGATCTCGTCGCCGGTGTTCATGAGCATAAAGCAGCCCGTGCCATAGGTGTTTTTGGTCTGACCGGGATGGAAGCAGCAGTGACCGAACAGCGACGCCTGCTGGTCGCCCGCCACACCCATGATGGGCGGCATGTTGGTCATGATGTCGCTCGCGACGCGGCCGTAGTCACCGGCGCTCCAACGGACCTCGGGCATCATGGCACGCGGGATGTCGAAGAGAGCCAACAGGTCATCGTCCCAGTCCAGCGTATGAATATTGAAGAGCGCCGTGCGGCTGGCGTTGGTGTAGTCGGTGGCGAAGGTTTGGCCGCCGGTGAGGTTATAGATGAGCCAGGTATCGATGGTGCCAAACATAAGGTCGCCCGCCGCCGCGCTCTCGCGCGCGCCGTCGACGTTGTCGAGGATCCACTGCACCTTGGAAGCCGAGAAATACGGGTCGAGCGTAAGGCCGGTGCGGGAACGCACCAACTCCTCGCAGCCCTGCTCGACCAGCTTATCGATTGTCGAGGCGGTGCGGCGACACTGCCACACGATAGCGTTGTAGATAGGCTGGCCACTCACGCGGTCCCACACCACCGTGGTCTCGCGCTGGTTGGAGATACCGATGGCTGCGATGCGATCGGAATGGATGCCGCTCTTAAACTGGACCTCCATCATGACCGCGATTTGGCTGGCAAACACCGCCATGGGGTCCTGCTCCACCCAGCCAGGGCGAGGATAGCTGGTCTTGATGCTGCGACGTGCCTGGGCGACGATGCAGCCGTATTCGTCGACAATGGTCGCGAGCACCGAGGTGGTACCGCAGTCGAGCGCCATGATGTAGGAACCGCCAAAGCCAAACGAGGCATCTTCCATGCCCAGGCTGCCCAGATTCAACGACATCGCTAACACCTTTCTAATGCAACGGGTCGGACAGGACCCGCTCGATCTCTGATGCGGGAAGTGCGCCTTGGCGCAGGATCTGAAGCTCGCCATGCTTAAGCGTCACGATGGTCGAAGCGTCGCGGCACGGGGTCTCGCCCGCGTCGACAGCCAGATCAACCCCCTCCAGAATACGGTCCTCAACGTCGGCAAAGCTTGCCGGCGCGGGCGCGCCGTGCGTATTGGCGCTGGTGCAGGCAAGCGGACTGCCGCACGCGCGGATGAGCGCCTGCACCACGGGCGAGGCCGATGCGCGAAGGGCCACCGTGTCGTCGGCGGCGCGCATAAAGGTCGGCACGCAGGGGGCTGCCTTGACCACGATAGTCAGGGCGCCCGGCCAGCATCGTCGGGCAAGCGCGCGAGCCTCTTCCGGGATATCCACGCCGTAGCGGTCGAGAGCCTCGGCATCATCGACCAGCCAGGCGACAGTTTGCGTGAGTTCACGTTGCTTGAGAGTGAAGATACGGCGATAGCCGGTGCCGAGCGCGGGCACCGCGGCGCCATTGACGGCAGCCTGCGGATCGCGCGGCCACGGCAGAGATTCGCTTGTATCTTGGGGTACGGCATCCGAGAAGGCATTGACTGCCACGGCGACACCATAGACGGTCTCGGTCGGGATCAGGGTCAAGCCACCACAGCCGAGTACCTCGGCCGTACGCTCGACGGCGAGCCGATGCGGCTCACGCGCTCCCTCGAATACCCGATAGACCGTCTGCATGTGTATGCCAGCCCCTTACGCTCTGGTGAAAGTTTATTTATTGAGAGGCATTTTCGCACGAAACATTTGACCCATTTGTCCACAGCGCATGTTGGTTTGGTGAGCGGCTCTAGTAGTCGGTGAAAGTGAGGGGGTTATTGAAGGTTTTTAGCGAGCAAGTGTAACGGTACGATCGGGAAACTCAATGCTTGCAACCAGTTTTCCGCCGAGGCTCTCTGCGTACCTGTTCAGCGTGTCGAGCCTCATCGAACCCAACTCCCCGCGCTCGAGCTCAGATACACGTTTTTGAGAAACGCCCATCGACTGGGCGATCGACGCCTGCGTTAGATCTTTTAGCTTGCGAATCTGAGCAAGCTTATAGGCTTCAACACGCTCGCGAGTCCTCTCCTGCTCGACGGCAATAGAGTCGCGCGTTATCCCGCGGGATTCCATATACTCATGCAGTTCCATCTCGATCGAGCCTCCTTACGTGGCGACGGTATATCTGCTCGGCCTTTGGAATGGCGATCGCATACCAGCCGTTCCATTTTGCCCTCGACGATCTCGCTCGCGACTTATCACCCGCCAACAGCAATACCGCCTGGCGCTTGGGGTCAAAAGCGAAGAGGATACGAATCACCTGCCGACCACACGACGTCACCCTCAGCCCCTTTAGATGATGAAGCTTCGAGCCCTTTACGCGATCAACCAACGGACGACCAAGGCTGGGACCTTCCTTCTCAAGCACCAAAAGGTCTGCATAAATCTGCTTCAGTGTAGCTTCATCCTGTTCATCAAGCCAAGGTTCAATGTAATGAAGCACGATACGGTATCGATGCAGCTGATTTGACATACCCTTATCCTTCTATAATAGAAGTTTTACGCTATATTGCAAGGACAAACTTACGCAGGTGTCTATTTGTTCAGCTTAAATACGCTGTTTGGGCTCGGTGACGATGGCTCGGACGATGCGGGGGCGATCGGTAAGGTCGCGGACGATGCGCACGTCCGAGAGACCCGCCTGGCGACAGAGCTCGGCCGCGGCATCGAGGGTGCCCTCGTAGAGCTCGCAGGCAAACAGGCCGCCGGCGCACAGCATATAGGGCGCCGCATTGAGCAGGCGGCGGAAGATATCGAGGCCGTCGGCGCCGCCCTCGAGCGCCAAATCGGGCTCAAAGTCCTTAACCTCGTGCGGCAGCGAGCGCATGACGTCAGTCGGGATGTAAGGCGGGTTGGAGACGAGCACGTCGAAGGTGCCCCATTCCTCGCGGGGGATAGAGCTCACCAGGTTGGTGAGGCTGAAGGCAACCTCATCTGCCGTGAGGCCGAGCGCGTCGCGGTTTTTGGTGGCCAGATCAATGGCACGCGGCTCAATATCGGTAGCGGTGCAGGTAACGTGGCCGCGGCGCTCCCAAGCAAGGGAGAGCGAGATGCAGCCCGTGCCGCAGCCGACCTCGAGAACGCGAGCGATACGGGGCTCGACCGGAGCGGGCGCGGCGGCATCCTGCACTAGGGCAGCCTCCTGGTCGGCACCTTCGATGGCGATGCCGTATTCGTCGAGCTTGGGCTCAGCGGTTTCCTCGGCATCGGCCTCGGCCTCTGCTGCCTGCGCGGCGGCTTCCTCGGCCTCGCGGTCGGCCAGTTCCTCGGCATAAGCACGGCTGCCCAGCACGTCGCTGCCTAGCGCCGCCTCATCGGCAGCCGTCAGGTTAGCGGCACGGCGCTCGGCGGTCGCGCGCTCGTCGGCCAGCGCCGCCTCGGCTTTGCGGGCCTGCTCGACCTCATCGTTCCAAGGCAGCTCCACGCGCTGGCGGGCGGCCGCCTCGGGGCTCAGGACCTCGGCATCCAGATAATTGAGGACTTCCTCGACAAGCATCTCGGTCTCGGGACGCGGAATGAGCACGCCGGGGGCGCACGCGACGTCGATCATGCGGAACTGCGTGCTGCCGGTGATGTACTGCAGCGGCTCGCCCTTGGCGCGACGGACGACCGCCGCGTGCATGGTCTCGAGCTGCGCCGCATCGAGCGTCTCGTCCATACGCATATATAAGTCGATGCGCGCCAGACCCGTGGCTGCGCACAGCAGCCATTCGGCAGAAAGACGGGGGTGTTCCTCGCCGCGCTCGGCCAGGTACTCCTTGGTCCACTCGAGACAACGCTTGATGGTCCAGATCTCGTTTGCCATGGGGTCCTCCCCTCTTAAGCGCCAGGCGGCGCGCGAATGTCGGAGCAGATTGTACGCGAGGCCAGCGCTTGGCAAGGGGCAATTGAAGGCGATTATCAAGAATCAGCCCAGAATTTTGCACCGGGCTCGCTCAAAGTGTTCATTCGCCGACGTCTAGATTTGCATTCGTCAAGCTTTTGGCAAGGTTGCCCCTAAACTGACCAATATCTAACCAAACGCTTGCCACATCGCTTGACGCGCGACGCACCAAAAAGGGCCCCACGACTTCTTGGACGATTTTTCGAGCATTATTTTCGATCGCAGATGAAGGCTGTTAATTACTTTGAGCAGGTAGGCAGCTTAATTTCCAATAAAGCAGATTAAATAAATTCGAAAAGTAATTTACCCAACCTAGTCATTTAAGAACGTCCCCAATGACTACCTCTAAGGCGCCGTAGGTTGAGCATACCGCATCCGGAGCAAGGCAACGCCGCAGGTAGAGGACGGACAGCGAGCGCCGTCCAGGGCGAACAAGTTGGCATGAAAAAGGCAAGGCATAGACCTTCTGGTCATGCCTTGCCTTTTGAATGACAAATTGTCGCCCTGGGCGGCACGCAGCGTCGACTAGTCCGCCGTTCGGTAGAACGGCGGAACCTAAACAGCCTGTGCCAGCTTCTCGGCACGCTCGGCTGCGGCGAGCGCCTCGATCACGGTGCCGAGCTGGTCGCCCAGAAGGACGCCGTTGTAGGTGGAGTTGAAACCGATGCGGTGATCGGTCACGCGGTCCTGGGGCTGGTTGTAGGTACGGATCTTCTCGGAACGGTTGCCGTGGCCGATCTGGCTCTGGCGCTCGGCACCAAGCTCTGCCTGCTGCTTCTCGAGCTCCATCTCGTACAGACGGGCGCGCAGCATCTGCATGCAGACCTCGCGGTTCTGGATCTGGGAGCGCTGCTCCTGCGACTGCACCACGGTGTTGGTGGGCAGGTGGGTGATACGCACGGCGGAGTAGGTGGTGTTAACGCACTGACCGCCAGGGCCCGAAGCGCAGTAAGTATCGATGCGCAGGTCGGACTGGTTGATCTGGACGTCAATCTCCTCGGCCTCGGGAAGTACGGCGACGGTTGCCGTGGAGGTCTGGATGCGGCCCTGGGACTCGGTCTTGGGAACGCGCTGGACACGGTGCACGCCGGACTCGAACTTCATGACGGAGTAGACGCGGTCGCCCTCGACCTTGAACTCGATGGACTTAAAGCCGCCGGCCTCGCTGGGGCTGGAATCGAGCACGGTGGTCTTCCAGCCACGCGACTCGCAAAAGCGCTGATACATCTTGTACAGGTCGCCGGCGAAGATAGCCGCCTCGTCGCCACCGGCGGCGGAGCGGATCTCGACGATGGTGTTCTTGTCGTCGTTGGGGTCGCTCGGGATGAGCATGTACTTGATATCTTCCTCGAGCTGGGGAAGCTTGGCCTCGTTTTCGGAGATGTCCATCTGGAGCATCTCCTTCTCATCGGCATCGGTGGTATCGTGGAGCATTTCCTTGGCAGCCTCGATGTCGTCGAGCGCGCCGATGTACTCGCGCGAGGCAGCAATGAGGTCGGACTGGTGCGCGTACTCCTTGTTGAGACGCGTGAACTCCTTGATGTCGGAGGCGACGGCCGGGTCGGAGAGCTTCTTCTCGAGTTCCTCGTAGGCCTTGATGATCTTTTCGAGCTTGTCGCGCATGGCAGGACTCCTTTATATGCGTGAAGATGAAAATCGGCAGAGTTGATGGGGCGCATGGCGCCACTGCGGGGGTAAGCCCAGCTAGAACATGTCGATCTTCAGATACATGCGCATCCCTTCGCGTGTGGGGTACATAGTTGCGGTCTAACCCATACATGATAGCGTGCGCAGACAAACCTGCATATAACCCGCACGGAATCCGACAAAGGGACAGTCCCTTTATCGGATTCTAGAGCGTGTGGAGCAGAGCGATGAAAAAGCGAACGCCCTGAAGGTAGGCACGGCGGGTAATGCGCTCGTTGGTGCCGTGGACACCGCGGTCGCACTCGTCATCGTCGACCACAAACGCCGAAAAACGAATGCACTCGGAGCAAATGCTCTGATAGTTAGCAGCGTCGGTCGCGCCGATCACGGTCGAGGGGACAATCGCCAACGGCTCGGATAATCCGTTTTCCTCCGTCCCCTTTGGATCATGGAAATAGCGGGCGGCAATGGCGCGAACGGCCTCGAGCCCCGGCCCGCCGACGCGCGGGGACGGCGAAGGCTCGGAGCTGCCGGGACCGAGTTCGACCTCCACGCGCCCGGCAAGGCCCGCCGCGGCAACCGCCTCGCGGCAGCGGGTAACGACATCGGCCACGCCCGTGCCTTCGAGCATGCGGAAGTTGATATTGGCCCACATATCCTGCGGCATCACGTTGGCGCCGGTGCTGCCGCCCTCGATTTGGGTCGGTGCACAGGTGGTGGTCACGAGCGGATAGAGCTTCTTGCTGGCGAGGCACTCGCGCACGATGACATCCTTGTTGGTGGTGATCTCATCCGCAGTGTAGAGCCCCAGCTCGACGAGCTGTGCGGCAAGCAGGTCCGTGACGCGCATCGGCCACTCGATATCGCAGATTGCGGCGATAGCGCGGCTCAGTACCTCGAGCGACGTGCCGCCGTAGGGGTTGGAAGAATGTCCGCCCTCACTCTTCGTCTTGAGCACGATGTCGGCGTAGCCCTTCTCGGCAAGGTCGGCATGCATAAGCCAGCCCTCGCCCGCGCCGTACTCGGTAGCCGAAACGATGCGGTAATCACCCTCGTCGATCAGGTATTCAAGTTCAATGCCGCGCTCCTCGAGCACGCGACCGATGGCCCCCGCGCCGTACTGCGTGGTTTCCTCGTCCTGGCCAAAGGCGAGGAGCAGCGTGCGCTCGTGTTCCCAGCCATGCGCCAGCGCATACTCAACCGCCTCGAGAATGCCTGCGACCTGGTCCTTCATGTCGATAGCGCCGCGACCCCAAATGTAGGTGTCGTCCACGTGGCCACTAAAAGGGGCATGCGTCCAGTCAGCCTCGGTACCCGGTACCACGGGAACCACGTCCATGTGGCCCATGAGCATAACGGGTTTGAGGACAGGATCGGAACCGCCCAGTGTCACCAGCAGCGAGTGGTCGACAAGCTCGACCTCGCCCGCCGCAAACACGTGCGGCCAGGCCTGCTGCATATAGGCGCGCAGGTCGTCGAACGGCTGCCAGTCCACCGCCTCGGCATCCATGCTCGAGATGGTCGGAAACGACAGCACGCGACCCAAGCGCTCGCTCGCGCCAGCTTCGTCCAAATCGGCAAAATCATCCTCATGCGCAAAGAAGCGCCAAACCTCGGCCATGACATCCTTTCGATTGTGATGACAAAGGCCGCCCCCACGGGAGCGGCCCTGCAACGTAAGCGTTTGCGGTCGGTTATTTGTCCTCGAGATAGCGAGAGAGGAACTCGCGGGTGCGCTGGTGCTTGGGGTTGCCGAAGAGCTCGGCCGGCGCCGCATCCTCGAGCACCACGCCCTTGTCCATAAAGACCACGCGGTCGGACACTGTGCGGGCAAAAGCCATCTCGTGTGTGACGACCACCATGGTCATGCCGTCGGCCGCGAGCTTGCGCATGACCTCGAGCACCTCGCCCACGATCTCGGGGTCGAGTGCCGAAGTCGGCTCGTCGAACAGCATGATCTGCGGATTCATGCACAGGGCACGCGCGATGGCCACGCGCTGTTTTTGACCACCGGACAGGCGACCCACGGCGGCGTGCGCGAACTTCTCGAGCCCCACGCTCGTCAGATGCTCCATCGCAATTTTTTCAGCCTCGGCCTTGCTCATCTTTTTGAGCGTGACGGGCGCGAGCGTGCAGTTGTCGAGCACGTCCATGTTGTTGAACAGGTTAAAGCCCTGGAACACCATGCCGATGTCCTCGCGCAGCTTGTTGATGTTGCAGCGTTCGGCCGTGAGGTCCTGACCGTGGAACCAGATGTGGCCCGCGTCCGGGGTCTCGAGCAGGTTGAGGCAGCGCAGGAAGGTCGACTTGCCCGAGCCCGAGGCGCCGATAATGGTGACGACCTCGCCGGGGTTAACGGACAGGTCGATGCCCTTGAGCACCTCGAGCGAGCCGAAGCTCTTGCGCAGGCCCTCGACGCGGATGAGCGGCTCATTGGTCTGTGCGGCGGCCGCGGTGCCGGTAGTGGCGATATCTGCCATGATGATTCTCCTCGTCTTGAGCCTAGTTGGAGCTGGGCAGCGTTGCCGGGGCCTCGGCGCCGAGCTTTTTGCCAAAGGCCTCGAGCAGGCGGCTCGCCACGAGCGTCAGGATCAGGTAGACCACGAGCGCCACGCAGTAGACCTCCATCTGGCGGTAGTACACGCCGGCGACGGTGGTGGTGGCGTACATGAGGTCAAACACGCCGATGACCGAAAGCACCGACGAATCCTTGATGTTGATGATGAGCTCGTTGGTGAGCGCCGGAATCGCGTTTTTAATGCCCTGGGGGAACACGACCTTGCGCATAGCCTGCCACTGCGACAGGCCCAGCGAGCGTGCCGCCTCGGCCTGGCCGGGATCGATGGACTCGATGCCGCCGCGCAGAACCTCCATCATGTAGGCGGTGGAGTTGAGCGAGATGGTGACGAGGCCAGCGGTAAAGGTGCTCCAGATCTGGTTGGCTTGGGCGGTCTCGAAGCCCATGCCGCGCAAAACGGTGAAGCCCGCGTAATAGATGAGCAGACCCTGGACCATCATGGGCGTGCCGCGCACGATGGTGGAGTAGACGGTCGCAAAGCCGCGGCCGATACTCTTAAAGAAGCGCACCAGGTCGTTGTCCACGCGGTCGAACGTCTGAATACGCAGGAACACAAAGAGCAGTGCCAGGAAGAATGCGATGACAGTGCCGAAGGTGGCAAGCGCGATGGTGATCTCGATACCGCGAATGAAGAAGTCCCCGCTCTTGTAGGTCATGTAGACCAGGCTCGACAAAAAGTCGCTGGGGTTGGAGTCCGAGACAATGCTCACCTGCACCAGATCGATAAACGACATGACGCAGCGGTCCACGAAAAAGATCGCCGCGATGGCGACCACGACGTAGCTGCCCAGGCGTGCGCCACGGCGGCAACGCTCGGAGGCGAACGGCGACGTTTCGCGATAGTCGTTCCAGTGCATGAGCTTGGTGACCAGCGCCGCCGCCGACACGACGAGCCAGGCCCAAAGAATCGCCCAAAGGCAATCTTGGAACACGCCCGTGGGGGCCAAGAAGCTCAGCGGCGTGGGGTTGCGCTGGCTAAACGCCAGGCCGAGCGCCGCGATAACGCTCGTGCCCAGGTATACATAACGGTGGTCGGCCTTGATAAAGGAGGCCAGGCGATTAATGGCTTTCATGCTGCCTCCCTATGCCGGCTGACGGTCGAGGCACGCGTCCCACATTTGGTCGCGCTCCTCTTGGCTAATGCCCTTGAGTGTCTTGTCGATGAGCTTAAGCAGCTTGTCCGAGCCTTTGCGGCAACCGACATTTGCCGCGACCTCCTGCTTAAAGCCCTCGCCCTCGGCAAAATGGATCGGCACGATACCCGGGTTTTGGGCCATATAGCCCTTCTCGTTCTCGGTGTTGTAGGTCACGGCGTCGCAGGTGCCCTGCAGCAGGTTCGAAAACACCGTGGGGACCGAATCGACCGGGTTCTTGTGGACAACGCCCGGAATCTCGTCGATGACGGTGTCGAGCATGGTGTCCTTTTGGCCGAGTACCGTGGCACCGCTAAAGTCGCTAAGCTTGGTGGCGTTTTGGTAGGGAGAGCCCTCTTTTACGAACAGGCCAAAGTAGCCAATGAAGTACGGGTCGGAAAAGCCGACAGACTCCTCGCGCTCGGGCGTGGCGCTCATGCCGGCGATGATGAGGTCGATCTGGCCGTTGTTGAGCGAATCGATAAGGCCCGAGAAGCTCTGCTTGACGGCAACGGGCTCGCCACCGAGGGCCTTGCAGACGATCTTGGCGATCTGCACGTCGTAGCCATCGGCATAGGCACCCTGCACGTTGTCGATGGGGATGGTGTACTCACTGGCTTCGGAAACCTGCCAGTTGTACGGGGCGTAGGCCGCCTCCATGCCGATGCGGATCTTATCCTTGCCGATCACGGAATCGGACAGGTCGTCGCGACCGCCGCCCGTCGTGGGCTGAACCACCTTGAGCGTGGACGGGCGCTGACAGCCGGCGAGCGCGCCGGCGACGACGGAAGCGCTCGCAGCAAGAGCGCTACCCAAAAAGATGCGACGGCTGCATACCGGCTGGGTCTGCGCATCGCACTGTTGGGGAGAATGCATAATCTGCCTTCCCTGTTGAATCGTATGCTGACGACTTAACAGGATATACGCCAGCGACCAGCAGTGCAGCACAAGCTCGAAAAATTAATAGACACATGGTAGTCATTGGGGACGTCGATGTTTTGGCAATGCCGGCGAGCGACGTCCAGAGCGAACAAGTGGCATGAAAAAGACAAGGCATGACCAGAAGGTCTATGCCTTGCCTTTTGAATGACAAATTATCGCTCTGGACGGCACGCAGCATCGACCGAGCGGCGGAACCTCTAGAGCAAGGTGACGCTAAAGCTGCGTTTATCGGTAGCGCCGGGAGCCAAGGTGATGGTGTTGACCTTGTGCTCAAAGACATCGTCCTCGGTGTCCATGGTGGTGTGACCGGTCCAGGGCTCGAGCGCCACAAACGGAGCGTCGTTGGCGGCAGACCACACGCCGATGTACTTAAAGCCCTCAAAGTCGATCTTGACGCCGTGGCCCGACTTGCGGCCGCGCAGCGTGAGCGTGGAGCCCGGGGTATCGGTGAACATGATGGCGTCGTTATCGAAGCTGCGGTGCGTGATGGGCAGCACGTCCGAGTTATCGGGGGCCTTGTAGCTACCCTCGAACGTCATAAGGCCATCGGGCGTGATGACGGGGGCCTCGTTAGTCCAAGCCTCGGTAAACGCCAGCTCGTAATCCTCGAACGCCTCGTCCTCGGCGCCGGGGGCGGGCACGTTAAACGCAGGGTGGCCACCCACCGAGAACGGCAGGTCTACGTCGCCGGTGTTAGTGACGGCAAAGGTCTGCGTGAGCGTGACATCGCCGGTCAGGGCATAGGTCATGTTGAGCTTAAAGTGGAAGGGAAAGGCCTTGAGCGACTCGGGCGTATCGGTGATCTCGTAGGTTACCGAGGAGCCGTCCTCCGATACCTCGACCAATTTGTGCTCGACAATGCGTGCGATGCCGTGGCGCGCCATCTCGCAGGTGCCGGCGGCAGACGTCGCCGTGTTGTTGCGCAGCGATCCCACGATAGGGAACAGGATGGGCGCGTGCTTGCCCCAAAAGGCCGGGTCGCCCTGCCACAGATACTCATTGCCGTTGAGGGCAAGGCTCGTGAGCTGGGCGCCCATGGAATCGATGGCCGCGGTGAGGCCGCCGCGCTTGATGGTGGTGACGGTGGACATGCTACTTCCTCCAAAAGTAAACAACAGTGTCGAGGGCTATTGTCCCACTCTTGGCGGCAAGGAGAAGCGGCAGGCGCAGTTATTGAGCGATTGCGTAAAGGTCGAATCCGCCCTGCGGCGTGCTGTCGACCGTATCGGGCGCCTGCGAGTTAAAGCTCACGGGAACCATGCGCTTTGAGGCGCGGAAGCGCGTGCCATCGGTGGCGACGGGCGGCTCGTCGACCGTGAGCTCGTAGTCGCCGGGCTTGAGTTCGATGCCGCCGCCAGCGGAGTTGACATATTGATACTCGTCAATCGCCTGCCCTTTGAGCGTGCGGCCCGCGATGTGGATGAGCATCTGGCTGTCGCCGCGGGCGGTGTCCCATGTCGCACCGTCCTTGACCTCGACCGACACATGCACCGAGCGCGTGCGGCTGAGCGATTGTTCGACAGACATCTCGACCTTGGCGGCATCTTTGCGCTGCTGCTCCACATGGCTCCAGACATTTCCGATCGCCGAGCAAGCGATGACGCCGGCCATGAAGGCGATGAGGATGGGGCCGAGCGGAGAGCGGCGGGCCGCGTCTTCCTCACGAGCTAGGTTGGGGCGATGCGTGGGGGCGGGCGCCTGGGCACCCTGCGCGGGCACGTCGAGAATGCTGAAAGATGCCGTACTGCCGGGATCGATGTTATGGCGCGGCTGCGGGGTCTTGGCCGGCGAGATGGACATGTCGGCTGGCTCGCCGAGCGTGGCCGTAGCGTCGGCCTTAGCCTCGTCGGCCTCGGCCTGAGCCCAGGCCTGTTCAAAGGTTAGGGGTTCGGCGGAGTCGGAAGCAGCATCCGTCTCGACGGCATCGTTGCCGGTCTCGTCCTCGTCGCTCGACACGTCACGCGACGCGGGCTCGTCCCACCCCTCGTCCGGAGCCTCGCCCTCGCTATACCACCATTCAAAGTTATCGATATCCATACGGGGCGCCCCTTAGGCCTCGCAAATAAACACTTGCTAGCCTTATACCCCCAGACGGCACTGGAGCTCGCACGGAATGCGATAAAGGGACTGCTCCTTTGTCGCATCGAAGTTGCGGTGGAATAGTTCCTGTTTGCACGCCCACTCGAGCTATTTAGGGACTATTTCACCGCAAGTTATTTGAGGGCGACGGGGATTTGGATACAGCAGAAGTCCTCTTGGTGAGACTCGTCGTAGCTCGTGGTGTCCAGGTAGCAAAAATCGAAAGCATTGCCGATGGGCTGGAGCGCGTGCCTGTCCATGCAGGCCACGATGGCGCGGATACCCTCGGGCTCGTACGGCATGCCCCAGCGACTCATGCACAGGTACGTGCCCTCGGGCAGCACCTCGACGCCAATCTCCGCCAGCTCGGCAGGATCGCTCGGCAGTATTTCCTCGGCACCACGCGGCAACACGGCAAAGGAACCGGCACCGGCGATGGGGTCGTCGGAATGCAGCGCCTCGCGACGCAGCATGGCGCCCCAACCGCGCATGGGGCGTGTGCCCGTGAGCGCACGCATGCGCAGAATCGCCCGCATGAGCGTGGGGTGCAGCATCGAGCGGCCACGCTCGATATCGCTCGGGAACTCCTCAAAGACCACGTAGCGGCGCTCGAATTGCTTGAGCTCCGGTTTGCCCTCGCGCTCGCGCCAATAGACCGCCTCGTCGTAAAAACTCAGCCGCTCCTGCACGCTCGCGCGCTCGGCTTTGAGCCCGGCAATCTGCTCGTCGAGCGCCTGCACCCGCGAGCGCAGGTGATCGGTCATCTCTCCAATGTCGAACGTCGAGGTCAGGCGATCGATCTCATCGAGTTCCAGTCCCAAGTCGCGCAGCATGCAGATCAGACGCATGAGCGGGATCTGCGTGGGCGAATAGAAACGGTAGCCTTTTTCGTTAACCACGGCGGGTTTAAACAGACCGATCTTGTCGTAGTAGATGAGCGTTTGGCGCGAAACGTTAAACAAGCTCGCCATCTCGCTAATCGCATACATACCCGTCTGCATAGGTCCTCCCGACACACCCTTTGACACGAAAAGCCCGCCGCCCACAGGGGCAGCGGGCTCAAACACTACTCGTATCCTACCCTAAAGATGCCTATGACCAGCGCTTATAGTTGGCGCATGACACGCCGACGGCCTCGAGTGCCTTGGCGGCGATGTGATGCACCGCCTCATCGAGCGTGGCGGGGCCGTTGTAAAACGTGAGCATGGGCGGCATGAGCATGACACCCGGCACGCGCGCCAGGCGTGCCATGTTGTCGACATGGATCGCACTGAAGGGCGTCTCGCGCACCATAAGCACCAGGCGGCGCTGCTCTTTCATCTGCACATCGGCCGCACGCAGCAACAGGTTTTCGCTGTAGCCGCTCGCGATGCCGGCGAGCGTCTTCATGGAGCAGGGAGCCACGATCATGCCGTCGACCGGATAGGTGCCGCTTGCGATGGCAGCGCCAATGTTCTTGTTGTCGTAGACCACATCGGCATAGCACGCAAACTCGTCGAGCGTCATGCCGAGCTCCTGCTCGATGGTGATCTCTCCCCCGCGCGTGACGACAAGCGCCGACTCAGCGCCGGCCTGGCGCAGGCATTTGAGGCATTCAAGGCCCAGTGCCGCACCGCTGGCGCCAGACACGCCAACGACAATGCGACGGGGACGAACAGAAGACTCAGGCATGACAACTCCTTAACTACTTGGTAGGGCTACTTACTAGAAGGCGAGCTCGGCGGCCCACTTGTCCTTGTCGATCTCCATGAACTGCGAGCGGATGAAGTTCTTCTTGAGGTTAAACGGAACCGTGCAGTCGAAGATGGCCTTGCAGGCGATACCGTGCTCGCGGATCGAAGGATCGAACGCGGGGTCGTTGGACGGATCGAGCACGTGGCAGTGGCAACCGGGGATGGTGATGAGGTCCACGTCGGCCTGGAAGCGCGTGGTCATGGCCCACATCACGTCGCTCATATCGAAGATGTCGACATCCTCGTCGACAAGGATGACGTGCTTGAGCTCGGAGAACGCCGAGAAGGCGAGCATGGCGGCGTTGCGCTGACGGCCCTCGTCATTTTTGCTCGACTTCTTGAACTGCATGATGGCAACGAACTTGCCGCCACCGCAGGGAGCGGCGTGAACGTTGAGCAGGCGGCCCGGGATAGCGGTCTCGACCATCTTGTAGATGGAGGCCTCGGTGGGGATACCGGCCATGGACACGTGCTCGTGCGAAGGGCCGATGCAGCTCTCCATAATGGGGTTGACGCGCGTGGTGACGGCGGTGATCTTGATCACCGGGCAGACCTTGGCGCCACCGGTGTAGCCGGGGAACTCGGGCATGGCGTAGCCGTGGCCGTTGACATCCTCGTTGATGGTCTCGTCGTGCATGAGGTAGCCCTCGAGCACGTACTCGGCATTGGCAATGCACTTCTGCGGAACGGTGACGCAGTCGGCAAGCTCGACGGCGCGGCCGCGCAGGGCGCCGGCGATCTGCAGCTCGTTGAAGCCGAGCGGCGTGGTGGGAGCCTCGAAGCCGCAGCACATGTACACGGCGGGGTCCAGGCCGATGGAGATGGAGATGGGCATATCCTCGCCGCGCTGGCAGTACTCGTCAAAGAACGCACCCAGGTGACGGCTGCCCGGGGTGATCCACATGGCGAGCTTGTCCTTGTCGACGCAGGAGAAGCGGTGGATGGTTACGTCGGACTGGGTGCCATCGGGGCTCGTGCCATAGGCGAGGCCCATGGTGATGTAGGGGCCGCCGTCAACGGGCGTGTTGGTGGGAGCGGGAACGATCTTGCGCAGGTCAAAGCCCTCGTCGGTCGCCTTGTACACGACCTCCTGGCAGTCGACGTGCTTGCCCTCGGCGATCTGCTCGGGGGCGATCAGGTTCTCGAAGCGCTTGCCGATCTCGAGGCCCAGGTGCTCCTCGTCCAGGTCGAGCAGGGCGGCAACGCGCTTGCGGCTGGCAAGCATACCGATGCAGACCTTGGCGTCGTCAAAGCCCTTGACGTTGTTGAAGACCATCGCCGGACCCTCTTTGGTCGGGCGCATGACGGTGCCGCCAGCACCGACGTGACGGTAGACGCCCGAGACCTCGGCATCGGGATCGACCTGGGTGTCGGTCTCGAGCAGCTGGCCCGGCATCTCACGCAAAAAGTCGAGCGCGGAACGCAGGTCGTGGATCTGGGAAGCATCGGTAGTGGACATGGCGTACTCCTTTCGGGAGAGTGTCCGGCGACGGGGTGCCGCCGGACGGGGTAACGTAATGGGGCCGCGGCGCTCACAAATGGAGCGCTCGACCACTCGAAGTTCAAGCGCTTGGCTGCTTACAGCCGGGGCGCTCGACCGCTTACATCAGGCCAAAGAGGTGGAACCAGGCGGCCTCGACCAGCACGACGACAAAGACGACCGCGGTGAGGGGGATGCCCATGCGCATAGCCTCTTTGGAGGTGTAGCCGCCGGCGTCCTTGCCTTCGCCGATAAGGATCGGCAGGTTATGGAACGGCAGGATGTAGTGGATGTTGATGGACGTGAAGACGATGAGCGCCACGGCGAGTGGGCTCACGCTGGAGCCGGCGGCAAAGCTGATAAATGCCGGCACGCACACGCCGAGCACGGCCATGACCGAGCCCATGAACATGTGGATGATCATGGAAAGCGCGGCGACGAGCAGGGCGAACAGGAAGATGTTCTCAGGCACGGAGCTGGGGAGCACGACGTCGGCGATCCAGGCGTTCATGCCGGTGGCACCGCCCACGGAGCCCACGGCCATGGCGGCCGTCAGGAACATGAGGGACTTGATGTCGACAGCGTTCCAGCTGGCGGGAGTGAGGACTTCGCCGATGATGGGCATGGCGAGAGCAACGCCAATGGCCAGGGTGACCCAGCCGATATAGTCGCCCGAGACGGTGAGCCACAGCGCGATGGCGATGACAAGCCACACGATGGTGCGGATCTCCTTGACGGAGAGCTTGCCGAGCGCGGCCTGCTTGGCCACGATCTGCTCGCGATCGTAGACGAGCTCCTTGCTGGGCTTAAAGAGGAAAAGGCCCAGGAACAGGGTGCACAGCAGCGCAACCAGCATAGGCACGCTCATGTACAGGAACCAGTCGACGAAGGACGGGCTCATGCCGCCGGCCTCGGCAC
This sequence comes from Collinsella sp., assembly GCA_019419645.1. GTDB lineage: Bacteria > Actinomycetota > Coriobacteriia > Coriobacteriales > Coriobacteriaceae > Collinsella. The sequence continues at coordinate 32,284 of DXZN01000011.1, forward strand.
TGTACTGCGCAACGAGCGGGTTAAGCGTGGAGTCGCCCGTCAGGAAGAACATGGAACCCGGGGCGGCAGCGGCAAACACGAGGAAGCCGAGCTTGCCCTTGTCGTCGTCACCGTAGCCGGCGGACTCGGCGATGACCGAGACGACGGCGAGGATGAGGAAGGCGCGGGGGAACGGATGCGGGATCAGCAGCGACAGCACAAAGGTGAGCGCGAAGATCGAGATGATGAGCGACTTGGCGTCGCGCACGAACTTGAGCATGAACGCGTAGGCGATGCGCTCGCCCAGGCCCGACTCCTTGACCGCGCTGGCGATGAGGTAGGCGCCGATGACGAGCAACATGGTGGCCTTGGTCCACGAGCTAAACGTGGAGGCGACCGTCGCCGAGATGCTCGCGGCGCCCGTGTCGTCCACGCACACCTTGAACAGGACGAGCAGTGCGCAGTAGAGCAGGCCCACAAAGCCCGGCTGTGCCACGCCGCATGCCCAGAACACCACCGTGGCGAGCGTCAGTGCCAGACAGGTCTGACCGCCGACCGTGAGCTCGACCGTCGAGCTCAGCTCCGCCAAAGGAAGAAACTTCACCAGCAAAAAGACAACGATACCCAGCACAAAGCCAATTTCGCGCTTGGTGATCTTAAACGCCTTCTTTTCCGCTTCCATCTCCCCACCTTTCTTGTTGGGGGCGCTCCGAATTCGCAGCCATGTTGCCGCTTAAAAAGGGGCGCCCGTTATCGGACACCCCTTACGTTGCGCTGTGTTGCGGCAATACAGTCAAGCGGATTTTTTGGATGAGAAGCGATTCCCTAGACAAAAACCGTCACAACATTCGACGCTTTTCCTCGTTTTCGAGATTTTCGCCGAATGTTGTGACGGTTTGGATGTGGCAAAGGGACTGTCTTTTTTACATAGCGAGGGCCGTGCGGATGAATGGGTCGCCGAGGGCCTCGCGGAGCCAGGGGGCCAGCTGCTCGGGGTGACCCTGCAGGTAGCCTTTGAGCTCGGACGGAGCCACGCGACGCACTTCCGAGATCTCCTCTTGGTTGATATGCAGCTCGCCCGGCTCAACATGGGCAAGGTAGACCTCGCACCATTCACACTCGCAGCGACCGTCGCCGTGGTCCTCGCGGTACACCACGTGACCGAGGTGCTTAAGCTCGGCGGGATCGCGCGTAATGCCGAGCTCTTCGTTGATGCGACGCGCCGTGGCGGCCGCGACGTCTTCCCCGGGGAGCGGATGGCCGGCACAGCTATCGGCCAGCACCCCGCCCCACAGTCGCTTGAGCGGGCTGCGGCGACAGAGCAGCAGGCGCGCGTCTTCGCCCCGGCCCTCGACCAAAAGCGTCAGAAATGCCTGATGCAGGATGCCCTCACCAGCATGGGCCTCGATGCGGTCGACGGGGCCAAGCGCCTCGCCGGTCGCAGCATCGACCGCCACGACCTCGGCGCCCGCACCGCCCTCATCCCAGCCGGCGCGCAGAATGCGGGCTGCGGCTTCCTCGAGCGCGGCGATGAGCTCCTTGGTGGTGTCGAGCACACGCTGCAGGTCGTCACCGCTCGCTTGTTCAACATGAAAACCCGTGCTTGCAACTACCGGCACGCCAAAGCGCGTGGCCAGCGCCGCCGCGATATCGTGCGCCGGGATCTCGTCTCGATGGCACGGAACGGCCAGGATGCTCACCGTTGCCGTACGGCCGGGCTCGGGGCGCGGAATGGCCTGCGCCGTGGCGCCCAGGTGCGCAAACTCCGGCGAGCAGGCGTACACCGCCATGCCTCGCGGCGTCACCGTCAGCTGGGCCTCGAGCGCAAACTTGCCCTCGCCCACTGCAACCTTTGTCGTGTGCATACCCATGGGATCTCCTGCCGCCCGCGATGTACCTGAGACCATCTTCGCCTGTATTGCGACTATACAGGCAAGCCCTCCATGTGACAAAGGGACTGCCCCTTTGTCACATTCTGTTAGAGTTGCAGGAAGTGAATCCCGCTTATTCATGCGACATTGGAGTGACAACCTTGACCGCCGCAACCACGCCTAAAAGTAAGCCAACCGCCGCCGCGCTCTCCCCCGCGCGCACCAAGCTCTGCCTGGCGCTGCTCGTGCTGTTGGGATTCTCGCTCGGCTGCTCCGAGTTCGTGGTCATCGGCATCGAAAGCGACTTGGCAACGGAACTCGGCATATCACTTGCCACTGCGGGCCAGCTCATCAGCGTGTTTGCGCTCGTCTACGCTATCGCGACGCCGGTGCTCGCGCTCAGCACGGGGCGATTCCGCCGCTACCAGCTGCTCGTGTGCTATAGCGTCGTCTTTGTGCTCGGCAACCTGGTCATGGCGTTGGCTCCCAACTTCCAGGTGCTGTTTATCTCACGCATTGTCCTGGGCTCTGTCTCGGGTGCGCTGCTCGCCGTGGGCGTGACGTACATCCCTGAGCTGCTATCCCCGCAGCAAACCTCACTTGCCATCTCGGTCGTGTACGGCGCGTTTTCCGTGGCGATGGTCTTTGTGACCTCGATTGGCAAGTTTGTGGCCGACACACTCGATTGGCACGTGGCCATGTACGGCACGCTGACCTTTGCCGTTTTGATCTGTAGCGCGCTCGTGGCGTTTATGCCTCGCGCCGGGCAGACCGATGAGCCCGCCACCTTCCGCGAGCAGGCGGGGCTACTACGCGAGCCGAGTATCATCACCGGCATGCTCATCTTCTTGTTTGGCGTGGGCTCGGTCTACGTATTCTACGGCTACGTGACGCCTTATCTGGAGCAGGTGCTGGGCATGGATACCGTTCAGGCGAGCACCACACTTATGGCCTATGGCGTGTTCTGCCTGATCTCGAACATCCTGGGCGGATGGATCGATGCGCGTTTTGGCATGAAGGCGCTGCTGGTTACGTTTGTGCTGCAGGCGGCGGCACTGCTCGGGCTGTTTGCCGTGGGCGCCGCCATGCCGCTCGCGCTGGTCTTTGTCTTTAGCCTGGCGATGCTCATGTACCTGTTCTCGGTGTCGTGCATCACGCACTTTATGGACGTGGCACGCAGCCGCCATCCCAAGTCGATGGTACTCGCAAGTTCGGTTGAGCCCATGGCGTTTAACGTCGGCATCTCGTTTGGCACCGCAGTGGGCGGCGCCGTGGTAAGCGGAGTTGGCATTGCATATGTAGGCGCGGTCGGTGCCGTGTTCTCGCTTGTGGCCTGGGCGCTCACGCTGGTGACGATTAAGTTGGCTCGCTGGGAGCGCCGTCGTCAATCAGCACAGCCCCGGATGCAGGCATAGGGGCGAACATAGCCCAAGGTGGCGAGCAACCGGTGAAAACCGTCCCATACGAGTAGTGTTTATCCGCCTGCAAGCTCCAGCAGTGCAATTTCGTGTACTTCAGATACACACTTTTCCACTATTTCGTGTATTCCAAGTACATGAAATCGTACTAAACTATGTATCTGAAGTACACGAAATTGGAAAGGCGGCCCCATGCGCAGATCAATCGAATCCGTTATCGAATCATGGGCGACAAAGGACGCGTCGCGCCCCATCCTCATCCGTGGTGCGCGACGCGTAGGCAAAACGTACGTTGCCGAGGAAATCGGCAGACGAATCGCCGGCGATGCGTTTGTCAAACTCGACTTTCAGACCGATCTTGAGCTGATCGCTCCGCTGTTCGACTGTCCCACCGACGACGTTGACGCCATCGTGGCGCGAATCTCAGACTATAAACGCACCCCCATTCGCAAAGAAACCGCCTTCATCCTGTTTGACGAGGTGCAGCTCTGCGAACGGGCGCTCAACTCGCTTCGCTTTTTTTCGGGTTCGGGCTGGCGCATATGCGCGACCGGCAGTCAGCTCGGCGTCGCCACGCGCAAGCGCAAGTTGCCTTTTCCCAGCGGCGTTCGTCAAGAGACCATGCATCCTATGTCGTTCGAGGAGTTTCTCTGGGCGCTCGACGAGGAGCAGATGGCCAATGCCATTCGTACCCACGCCGGCACGCTCGAGACCTACGCCGCGCACCAAGCCGCGCTCAGCCTGTTTCATCGATACCAGATCGTGGGCGGCATGCCCGCCGCCGTCAACGCATATCGCAAGACGTTATCCATCGAGGATGCGCGCGTCGAGCAGCGCGAAATCGACGAGACCTATACCGCCGATATGACCGACCCCGAAAACGGGATCAGCGGCGTGGCGGCGCGCAAGGTCTGGCGCTCCATTCCGTCCCAGCTGCTGAGATCGTCCACAAAAAAATTCAAGTACTCCGAGGTCGAACGCGGAGGCCGTCGCGCCAAGCTTATCGAGCCGCTCGACTGGCTCGAAGGCGCCGGCATCATATCGGTCAACAACCTGACCGAAGGCATCGAGCCTCCCCTCGTTCCCTTCGACGACGAAGATGGAAGTTTCTTTAAGGTCTATCTTCTCGATACCGGCCTCATGTTCTACAAACTCGGCATCAACCCGCGGCTCTGGCTCGACCTCAAAGAGGATTCCGCCATAGCGCTATCTTCCGACTTCCGAGGCGCCCTGGCGGAAAACTCGGTCATGCAAGCATTTTCGGGCAATAGCTTGCAGACGTATTACTGGGTGCCGCCGTCGTCTTGGAAGACGACCGGCGAGCTCGATTTTTTACTTCAGACCGACCGTATGGAAATTGTGCCCGTCGAAGTAAAGTCCGCACGTAACGTGCGCGCGAGAACCCTCGGGTCGTTTATGGACAAAGCCCGATCGCCATATGCCTACATTTTGTCCGAGAACAATTTTTCCCGCAGCGAAACCGATGACGGGCGCGAGCTGCGCCACCTCCCCTTGTACGCAGCGGGCTTTATTGGAGCAAACTGCCTCAAGAGCAGTCTGTAAGCCCTGCGCGACCGCCTAGAAAGGAAGCCGCTCATGCAACGCATTCTTTTTATTTGCTATGGAAATATCTGTCGCTCGACGATGGCTGAGTCGGTGTTTACCGAGCTCGTGCGCCGCGCTGGGCGCGAGGCGGAGTTTGTCATCGATTCCGCTGCGACCTCGACCGAGGAGATCGGCAACCCGCCACACCACGGTACCGTTGCCAAGCTGAGCGAGGTTGGGATTCCCGTCGTCGCACATCGTGCACGTCAGGTGCGTCGCGCGGAGTATGGCGACTGGGACCACATTGTCTATATGGACGACGAGAACGCCCGCGGCCTGTACCGAATTTTTGGGAAGGACCCCGATGGCAAGATCTCGCGCCTGCTCGATTGGACCGATCGCCCCGGCGACGTGGCCGATCCCTGGTACACCGGCAATTTCGACGCCACCTACCGCGATGTACTCGCCGGTTGCACCGCTATGCTCGAGCAGCTGTAGGCGCTCGGGCGGCGCGGGCACACGGGCCACGCCATCGGCATAAAACGAGCGTGGATTTTCTCCCACTTTGAGCGTTCGAGCGCGCTCTAAACGGGAGAAAATCCACGCTCGTTATCTCGGTGGGAGAAAATCAACGCTCATGAATGTGACAAAGGGACTGCCCCTTTGTCACATCCGGGACCGGCCCTAGACCGGCTTGACCTCCAGCTTAATCCCCTTGGCACAGAAGTCGCCCAAAACATCCGAAAGGGCCCAGGTCGCATATAGCGGCAAATAGAGAACCGCTCCGTTGCGCTCAACGTTGCCTCTCGAGAAAACAATCCCGAGCCTTACGCCATATTCAGCCGTATCAAGCACATGACCGAGCGCAGCGTGCGCGTGGTAATAGGAGCCCGATTTAACCTCGATCGGAACAGCCGTCCCATCCGGTCCATCGACCACAAAGTCCACTTCACCGCGCTTTTTTGTCTGATAGTAGTAAAGCTGGCGATTTTGGGCAGCCAGCTGCTGGGCCACCACGTTTTCGTAAATGCCGCCCAGGTTGGGCTCCTTGCTATCAAGATACGCCGCCTGGGCGACTCCAACGGGGTAACGCGCCATCAACATGCCCGTATCCGATTGATATAGCTTGAACTGCGATGGCCGCGCCGTCTTGAGCAGGGGCGATTTTGGCTCGGTTACGATATCGGCTTTGAGAGCAACGCCGGCATCGACAAGCCATACAAAATCTCGCTGATACTTCTCGTAGTGAGCCTTGGGGTCAATGGAATTGAGCACGAAGCGCTTGTTTTCGCCCTCGAGCATAATAGGGAGCTGATCGTAGATGCTCTGCACCTGAAGGGCTCGCCCGCTTGCATACTTGGAGATATCCCGCCGGTACTGTTCGTTGAGCTCTGACTGTAGCTGACGAACAGAGGCAAGGTCGCCCTGCGTGTCAAGGAAACGCTGCACGACCTCCGGCATTCCGCCGACAACGGTATAGGTCCTGAAGTTTGCCATCATCGCGTCATGAATGTAATCAGGAATGGGCCTCTCGCTGATACACGCGTCACGTATCGTTTGGCGAGCCCCCTCGCTCACCCCGATTGCCCAGCAAAACTCCTCAAAATCGAGCGGGAACATCCTAAGCTCGTGAACATACCCCACGGGATAGGACCTGACGCCCTTGAACTGAGTCCCGAGCATTGACCCCGAAAACGCCCAGCGGCACCTCCCGTCCTCAACAAGGAACTTTGCCATCGTCATGATGTCGGGGGCCTCTTGGACCTCATCGATAAACACGAGCGTTTTGCCTGGCGCAATCGACTTTCCCGAAAGAAGCGTCACCCTGCTGATGAAATCATCGGCATTCCGCGCCTCGAGAAGAGCATCTTTTGCCTGGCGGTTTTCCATGAGGTTAAGCTCGATGTAGGTTGCATGGCTGGCTTTGCCAAATGCGCGAATCGAATAGCTTTTGCCGATCTGGCGAGAACCCGTGATGAATAAGGCCTTTTGCTCGGCAGACTTCAGCCAACGCTCCAGCTCTGCCGCTATTTTCCTGCGCAGCATAGGCTCTCTCCTCAGTGTCATCAAATGAAATGCAAAGTTTTATACGCTTGATTATCGATGAAACGCAGAATTTTTAGAACCTAAAATCAAATGAAATGCAGAGATTTAGGATTATAAGCAAAAAGAAGGGGCAGCCCCGGCGAATGTGACAAAGGGGCTGTCCCTTTGCCACATTGCGCTCGACTACTCGTCAACGATCTCGGCAAGCCAGACGTTCAGCGTATCGACCTCGGGGCAGCAGAACTTTGCCGTACCAGGCTCGTTGCCAGGCACGGTTCCGCCATAGCGCAGGATATCGATATAGGGAAAGCCCACATGGCAGGCCATGGCACACATCTTGCCGCGGTCGCGGTCAAAGTCGAAGACGTCGCCCGGTTTGTGACCATTGTGGCAGCGGCACGCACCCAGCTGGTCCACGCAGCTCACGCGGATACGCGGACGCTTGCCACGCGGCGCGCCGAGCGGCTTGCCCCCGCCCGCAGGCTTGGCGCCGCCCTCGCCAGCATTACTCATGGTCAATCACGTCCAGGCAGGCCTCGATGGGAAAGCCAGCCGACTTATCCTCTTGGTCGGCATTGCGCTCGATAAGCTCAGCCACCACGCGCATGGCATCGGACGTCGCGCGCTGCAGACTCCAACCTGCCATAACGCGGCCGACGAGCACCGCCGAGAACGTGTCGCCCGTGCCCGGGAAATAGACCGGGATCAGGTCGAAGGGAATCGTGAAGTACTCCCCCGCCACATGGTCGTAACCGATGACGACATTCGCACCGTCGACCACAGCGCTCGTAATGACCACCGACTTGGCGCCCAGGGCACGCACGGCATCCACAAGAGTGCGGCCCTCATCGGGCGTGATTTGCTCGGCAATGGGCGTATCGGTGAGCAGGCACGCCTCGGTGTAGTTTGGCACCGCATAGTCGGCGCACTCGAGCAGGCTGCGCATGAGACCGATCGTGGACTCGGGCACGCCGGCGTAGAGCTTGCCGTTGTCGCCCATGATGGGGTCGACGAACACCTTGGTACCCTTTTGCGCGCGACGGTGGCAGAAGTCCGAAATGATGCGCGTCTCTTCCTCGGTCACGATAAAGCCGGTAGAGATGGCGTCGAACTCAAAGCCGAGCTCCTCCCAGATGGCGAGGCTCTGGCGCACGTACTCGGTGGTGTCGTGGATGTAGAACTTGGGATAGTTGAGCGTATCGGACACAAGTGCCGTCGGCAGGTTGTGGATGCGGTAGCCCATGTGCGACAGCACCGGCAGCATGGCGGAAAGCGCGACCTTGCCGTAGCCGCACATATCGTTGATCAGCAGCAGCTGAGTGTTCTTCATGAGGGTCTCCCTTGGTTCGGGCACGGCGCAGCAGCGCCACAGTGCGACTAAGTGTAGCGCAGGGGACGTTGTGAGCGGAGTCGAGCAGCGCGAAGGGTAAATTGTTGCGGAAAGGGGGGTGCGGACAGAAAGTTGGACCGCGGGGCGGTCCGGACTGGAGGTTCG
>DXZN01000012.1 GCA_019419645.1 Collinsella sp.
AATCGGGACAGGGGTCGGCAACGACCTTACCGGAACCGCCGCACTCGGGGCAGACCGACTGGAACGTGCCGGCACCGAACAGGAAGGACAGGTCGACGTCGATGTGCCCGCGACCGCCGCAGCTCGGACAGGTATGTGCATGCTCGGACGAAACAGAACCCGAGCCGCCACAGTGGCCACAGGTATCGAAGCGCGTATAGCGGACGGTCTTGCGGGCACCGCCCTTGGCCTCCTTGGCGTCGAGCTTAATATCGACGACCACGTTGGCGCCGTTCTCGGGATTATAGGCAGCCTGCCCGCGACGCGGCTGACCCCAGGCGCCACCAAAGGGAAAGCCGCCCTCAAAGGGATTACCATAGCCTGCGCTGCCGGCGTAGCCGCCGCCATAGGGCGAAGCCGTGGGAGCGCCGGCGAAGGGATTACCCGAACGCATGGCGTCATAGCGCGCACGCTTCTGCTCATCCGAAAGCACAGCGTAGGCCTCGGAAACCTCTTTGAACTTTTCCTCGGCATCCGGCTCTTTGTTGACGTCAGGATGGAGCTTGCGCGCCTTTTGCTGGAAGGCCTTCTGTATATCACGCGAGGTGGCGTCCTTGGAGACACCCAAAATCTCGTAGTAATCTTTTTCGTTCATCGTCGCCATGCGCGGCAACCTCCTGCTCACAGCAGCGTATATATTGCGGTAATTCTACCCGAGCGGCCTAAGCTAGACCCCAAAACAGCTCGAACAGCACATTTCCATCGAGCCAGCCCAAGTGGGTGGGCGCTAAGCGGGCACGGACGCGACCTGCGATAACGTCTTTTAAGGTGACGCTCCCAGCATGTCCTTCAACATGATCGGGCACCCAGGTGGCAAGGCCCAACTCGAGAGCACGGTCACAGGCCGCCGCCAACCCATCTGCAGCGATCACGCTTGCCGAGCGAACCAACAGGTCGGGCCCAATGCCACGCGTCATGCGGCAGGCGAGCATCAGATCCTCGGCCGCAGCCTCGCGCTGCGACAGATACTCGGCATCAAACGCCATCGCATCATCGTCACGTTGCACCAAGCGCACGCGATACGCATCGCCGCGAGCAGGCACGTCGGGAAACAGCCCGGCCAGGCGATCGAAATCCTCGGCGTCGAGCATACCGGCGGCAGAGCGACCCAAACCCAGATAGCCCCGTCCGGTCCAATAGGCTATGTTGTGGGCGCACTCATGTCCGTCGAGCGCGTAGCTTGCCACCTCATACGGGTGATAACCGGCCGCACCCAGACGCTCACGCGCCGCGTCCATGCACGCAGCCTGAAAATCTTCGTCGGGCTCGAGCGACTCGTCTTGACACGCCATGCGGTAGAGCGGCGTGCCCTCCTCGAGCGTGAGCGGGTACACCGACACATGATGCGGCGCCGCCGCCAGCACGCCATCGAGCGTGCGTTTCCAACTCGCTGCGGTCTGCCCGGGAAGACCGCACATAAGGTCGCACGACACGTCAAGCCCAGCGTCCTTGACCGTCGCGATGGCAGCGAGCGCCCGATCGGCATCGTGAATGCGGCCAATCGCAGCAAGCTCGGCGTTGTCGAGGGTTTGGACTCCCAGAGAAATGCGCGTGACGCCCACCCCGGCAAGCGCCGCGGCAAGCTGCGAAGTCAGCGACTCGGGATTGGCCTCGCAGGTAAACTCAACGGGCTTGCACCACGCAGAGATACGCCGGGCAAGTTCTACCAGACACTCACCTGCCAGCGACGGCGTGCCGCCGCCTACATAGACGGTGCAGACTTGCGCAAGCGCCCCGGCGTCGCCAAAGGCATCGAGGCGCGCATACAACTGCTCAAAATAGGCATCGAGCGCAGCGCTCAGGTCGCACGGAGCAAAACGGCGCGAGTCAAAGTCGCAGTATCGGCACTTTTGGGCGCAAAACGGCACGTGGACGTACAGCGCGGTAACGGCCACCGTTAGGCCTCCAGCGGATGAGCGGGCACCGACTCGCCGGCGGCAAGCGCGGCCTCGCAGGCCACCACATCGCGCTCGATATCATCGACCAATGCCATGAACTCCTCGTATGTGGAGCAGCGCACCACCTGCGCGCGCCAGGCCGCAGCATGAGGCATCCCCTTTAGATACCAGCTTGCGTACGTACGGGCACGCGACATGAGCGGCAACAGCTCGTGCGTGAGCGTCAGGTGCTCGCGCAGGGCATCCAGGCGCTCGACCGAGCTACGTACCGGTACCGGCGTGCCATCGAGCGCAAGGGCGCGGGCATCGCCGAACACCCAGGGATTGCCATAGATACCGCGCGCGATGAACACGGCGCTGGCGCCGGAGTTGCGCAGATGCTCCGCGGCATCCTCGGCGCAGAACACGTCGCCCGAACCGATAACGGGAATCTCGACGGCGTCGGCCACCTCATCGACGGCTGACCAATCGGCCTGGCCCGTATAGAGCTGCGTGGCACAGCGACCATGTACCGCCACCGCAGCGGCCCCTGCCCCCTCGAGCATCTGGGCAAACGTCGCGGCATTGCGGTCTTCGGCGTAAAAGCCCTTGCGGATTTTTACGGTCACGGGCACGTGCGCCGCGCCTACCGCCGCCTCGACAATCTGCTCGGCCAGCTCAGGCGTGCGCATAAGTGCCGAGCCCTCGCCCTTGGTAACGACCTTGCGAGCCGGGCAGGCCATGTTGATGTCGATCAGCGACAGGCGATCGCCAACACGCTCCTCAACGGCGGCGACGGCGCTCGCAAACTGATCGGGCTTGGAACCAAAGAGCTGTACGCAGATCTGCTGCTCCTCGTCGGCCGGTAGCACCAGGCGCCACGTCTTATTGCTGGCATAGGCAAGACCCGCCACGCTCACCATCTCGCTGTAGGCAAGATGGGCACCGCGGCGGCGGCACATGATGCGGTAGGCGGGGTCGGTCACGCCAGCCATGGGAGCCATAAGGAACGGCTGCTCGGCATAGGCACCCAGCAGCCGCGTACTGTATTCAGAAAGCGCCATGGGACCTACTCGTCCACCTTGAGGATCGCCATAAAGGCCTCCTGCGGGACCTCGACCGAACCGATGGCCTTCATGCGCTTCTTGCCCTCTTTCTGTTTCTCGAGCAGCTTGCGCTTACGCGAGATATCGCCGCCATAGCACTTGGCCAAAACGTCCTTGCGGCGCGCCTTAACGGTAGAGCGGGCGATAATCTTGTTGCCGATAGCGCCCTGGATGGGCACCTCGAACAGCTGGCGCGGAATGATTTCCTTGAGTTTGTCGCACAGCCCGCGGGCCAGGCCATAGGCCTTGTCCTTGTGCACGATAAACGAAAGCGCGTCCACTTCATCACCCGAAAGCAGGATATCGAGCTTGACGAGCTCGGAGGGACGATACTCGTTGAACTCATAGTCGAGCGAGGCATAGCCCTTGGTGCGGCTCTTGAGCTGGTCAAAGAAGTCCAAGATGAGCTCGGCGAGGGGCATATCAAAGCGCATCTCGACCGATTTGCTCGTGAGATGGATCATGTCGGTTGTAATTCCGCGGTGCTCGATAGCGAGCTGCATGACGGCACCCGTATACTCGGGCGGGCAGATAATCTTGGCCTTGAGGTAAGGCTCCTCAATGCGCTCGATGCGCGTGGCCTCGGGCAGATCCTGCGGGCTGCGAACATCAATCATCTCGCCGTCAGTCTTGTAGACGTGATAGTCCACCGAAGGGCTCGTGGCAATCAGGTCCAGGTTGAACTCGCGCTCCAAGCGCTCCTTGACGACCTCCATATGCAACAGGCCCAAGAAGCCCACGCGGAAGCCAAAGCCGAGCGCCACCGAGGTCTCGGGTTCCCACACCAACGACGGGTCGTTGACATGCAGCTTATCGAGAGCGTCACGCAGGTTCTCGTAATCCTTGTTATCGATGGGGAACAGGCCTGTGTAGACCATGGGCTTGGCCTCGCGATAGCCGGGAAGTGGCTCGGGGCAGGGATTCGACGCCCACGTGAGGGTATCGCCCACGCGTACGGCCTCGGGATCCTTCAGGCCCGTGACCACGTAGCCCACCTCGCCGACCGTCAGCGCATCGACCGGGGTCTCGGCGGGACGCTTGACGCCCACGCCATCGACCAAAAAGTCGCCCTTGGCCTGCATCATTCGCAGGGTATCGCCCTTCTTGATGGAGCCGTCAAAGACACGGACCGTGGCAACGACGCCGCGGTACTCATCGAAATACGAGTCCAGGATGAGCGCCTTGAGCGGCGCGTTTGCATCGCCCTTGGGCGGTGAGATCAAAAAGACGATGGACTCCAGCAGGTCGTGGATACCCTCGCCGGTCTTGCCCGATACGCATACGGCATCGTCGGCGGGAATCGCCAGGTCATCCTCGATCTCGGTCTTGACCTCATCGGGGTGCGCCGACGGCAGGTCGATCTTATTGATGGCGGGCACGATATCCAGGTTGGCGTTCATGGCGAGCGTCGCGTTGGAGACGGTCTGGGCCTCGACGCCCTGCGTGGCGTCGACGACGAGCACTGCGCCCTCGCAGGCGGCCAGCGAACGCGAGACCTCGTAGGTAAAGTCCACGTGGCCCGGCGTATCGATCAGGTTGAACTGATACGTCTCGCCATCGTCGGCGTCATAGGAAACGCGAACGGCATTAGACTTGATCGTGATGCCGCGCTCGCGCTCGATATCCATGGTGTCGAGCAGCTGCGACTCCATGTCACGCTCGTCGACGGTATGGGTGAGCTCGAGGATGCGGTCACTGATCGTGGACTTGCCATGGTCGATATGCGCAACAATCGAGAAGTTGCGGATGTGGGAAATGTCAATTGAAGTATTCATGCGGACTATCTTACCCGAGCGGTACAAAAAATGGAGCCTGTTCCATAAAACAGGCTCCATTTATGCGCGTAATCTGTGTGGTGTGAAATTTACAACTTAGGCGTTGATGCTGTTCACGAGCTTGGCAAGACCGGACTTGCGGTTGGAAGCCTGGTTCTTGTGGATAACATGCTTGGCGGCAGCCATGTCGAGACGCTTGGTGACGGTCTTGAGGGCAGCCTGGGCCTTCTCGGCGTCGCCCTCGGCGACGGCGGACTGGACGTGCTTGGTCAGCGTCTTGAGCTCGGACTTGACAGCCTTGTTACGCATGCGAGCTGCCTCATTGGTGCGGATACGCTTCTTCTGAGACTTGATGTTTGCCACTTCTGGAGTTCCTTTCGAGTTCCTTGCAAAAAATGTATGACACCTCTGAGACACGGTGAGGTCATGCAAGCGCCTACTATAGCACGCTCCCCCTCAAAGGGATAGAACGAATTTGTCAAATAGGCAGGTATCATCACGATTTTCTCAAGATGTTCGTAATCCAGAGCAAAAGCGCGGTCTCCGAATCGGCAGAACCCTTCAGTGCGAGCTCCACATCGACCGCGCCCTCGAGCGCAGCGACAAGCTCCGCCATCGAAAAGCGGCGTGCCCAGGTCAGGTGATTTTTGACCTGCCAGGCCTGAAGCTTGAGTGTCGCGGCGAGCTCACGCCCCTGCCCACGAGAGTCGAGCGCCTTGGCGACGATCAACTCGCGGATGCGACCGCATAGCAGCGTGTAGGTCCACACATAGCTCTTGGCGGGCAGCAGCCCAAAAAGCTCAAGCGAGCGGCGCATATCGCGGGCCGACACTGCGTTGAGAAAGTCCCAGGGCTGAACTTCGGCCGTGCGCACGATCCAGCGCTCCACATCGGCAAGCTCAATTTGCGGCGCCTCGACCATCTGGGCAAGCTTGGCCAAGTCGTTATCGAGCATGCGGGTGTTCTCGCCCGAGCGCGAGACGAGCTCCTCGGCAGCAGCCGTCGAGATGGACTTACCGCGCTGCGTCGCCATCTGCTGAACGCGGCGCGGCAGTTCCCAGCGCTTGGTACCCGAACAATCGACGATAGCCTTCTTGTCGATCTTGGCGATTGCCTTATACAGGCGCGTATTCTTGGCAAGTGAGTCGGCAATAATGAGACAGACCGTCGTGGGGCTGGGACTTGCGAGGTACTCGACAAGCGGTTCCGAGACCGCCTTGGCAAGCTTGGAGCAGCCGTCGAGGATCACCAGGCGAAACTCGCTGCCCATGGGAAAGGTATTGAGCGAGCCGATGATCGACTCAATATCGGGATCTTTCGTCATGTCACGTTCATCGAGGTTGAACTCAACCATACCCGACTTTTCCAAGCGAGCTTTCATACGCGAGACGGCGTGGTCGCGCTTGACCCCATCGGTACCGACGATCAGATATGCCGGCAGCAGACCGGTTTCGGACATTGCGCTCCCCTCCCGCAGGATCTCGTGTTCGTACCGTGCCATTCTAGCCCACGGGTTGGTCCCGCGCCAACGGCAGCATCACGGTCGCTGACATCGCATGGCAAAACCGGTTGCGGTCGGCGAGACGGTAATGTCTCCTTGTTCGATAGTGCATGCGAACGCGCCGCCCGCATCGCGAACGGCATCGATACAGGCATCGGATGGATGGCCGTAGCGGTTGCCCTCGCCCGCACTCGCGATAGAGAGCTCGGGCTTAAGCGTTTCCAGCAGCTCTGTGTCGACGGAAACTTTTGAGCCGTGATGTCCCAGCTTAAGCACATCGATATCGCCCACCTCCTGTACAAACTCGCGCTCCTGATCGAGTTCGGCATCACCAGTGAGGAGCATACGCAGGCTCTTGCCTTCCCGAGCATAGGAGAGCAGCAAGACAAGCGAGTCCTCATTGCCCTCGCCATCCACTGTGTCAAACGGCCACATCACACGAGCCCGAAATGCGCCGATATCGACCGTGTCTCCGCGGGCCACCTGCCGATACGTTACGCCGGGGCGATTTAGGACCTCAGAAGGCGCGCCGTCCAGCGCATCCGCTGCAACCGCAATGGATCCAACCGAAAACTGATCGAGCACATCGGGAAGACCACCCCAATGGTCTTCATCCCAATGCGTCACGAAGACGGCGTCGATATGGTGGACATTGTTGCGAACCAACGCCGACACCACGCGGTCATCGAGCCCACAGTCGACGAGCGCCACAGCGCTGCCTTGGCGAACCAGAATCGCATCGGCCTGACCAACATCGAGAACCGTTACCGAAGGCGGCACACATCGATCCCAATAGACATACGGAACCCCCGCAGCAAGCATCAAACATAGCAGCCCCACTGCCATGGGCCGCACGCGGGGGCGTGGCCACCAGACCAAGAGGACCGCCAGCGCAAACGGCACCACGTATACCAAGAGCGTATCGGGCGGCACGCTAACGGATGCGCCCGGAACGGCGGCAAAGAGCTGTTCAAAGAACAGAGCGCAGCGAGCGACAATCATGGGCACCACGAGCGCCCCGTGACGCAGCAGCGGCACAAGCGAGCAGGGCACCAACACAACCGATACAGCGAGCAGCATGCTTATCACCGGACCGATCACGGCATTTGCAAGCGGGGCAATGAGTGAAAACGTCCCAAATGCGGGAATGGTTACGGGAAGTGTCGCCAGCTGCGAGCACAGCGTGACGGACAAAATACTGGCGAGGCCCGGTGGCACACTCAGCTCGCCCAAGGCGTAGGTAGCGTAGGGGCAAAAACAAAGGATGGCAAAGACACTGGCGCACGATAGCTGAAAACCCATCTCGAACAGTACTGTCGGCCGGAGCAACACAAAGATTACCATGGTCAAAAATAGAGCCGAGAGGCCATGCCGACGACGCCCGGCGCCGTTGGCGACAAGCGACGCCGCCACCATAGAGCACGCGCGCACGGCCGAGGGCGAAGCGCCAGTAAAAACGGCATAGGCAGCGAGGGCCAGCACCAACAGCCCCCGCTGAAGCCCACGAGAGAGACGCGTCTTTTGCAGGGCACTCTCAATCACAAACCCCACGATGGCAAGATGACTGCCCGAAACGGCGATGAGATGTGCGGTGCCCGTTACCGAAAACCATTCGCCCGCAGGCTGGGCGCGCAGCTCGGACGAGCGCCCACAGACAACGCCGGCGATGAGCGAGCGCGCTGGGTCGGTCGCGGGCGCGATAACGGCAAGGAGCTCGTTTCGAAGCCAAGACAACGGGCCTGGAGGGCCCTCGTCGATCGATACCAACCGGACGACTTTAGCCTTTCGAAGCTCGCCCCGAAGCACGCGTGAGCGCCCATACGCATCATTCTCAAAGCGCGAAATTCGACCGATAGCACGTACATGCGAACCGGCGCCAAGCTCACGATCACACGACAGCCGTACCTGACCCAAACGCTTTTCGCCCGCATACGCATCACAGGTATAGGAGTACGCACCGTCATTGATGGACGGGTCGCCACACACAACAAACTCGAGACTGCTCGCAGCCCGATTATCCAACGCCCTCGAAGCGCGCAGCGCCCCTATCGCCCAACCCGCGGACACTACCGCCCCCGCCACGAGGCCGAGGGCCGCGGCATACAGCCATCGCCTCCACCGCACAAGGCGCATGCAGGACCGAGCCAATACGATGCACCCTGCTGCCGCAACGGGAATGGCCATAAGCAATGTGACGGGCGCCGCCCGCTCTCCCAGCAGCGCATCGGCCGCCATGTTAAGCACTAACCCACAGCTCGCACACAAGCCGGCACAAAGGGCTATCGTCCACGGCATCAATGGGCGCGGTGGCATCACATGCTCGCGCTCGGTCGCACTCATACGCAGATGCAATCTTTAATTTTGGCGAGTTTCTTCTCACCGATCCCCGATACGCGCATAAGGTCATCGACCGAGGCAAAGGCCCCGTTTTGCGTCCGTTCGTCGATAATTGACTGGGCCATAGAAGGCCCGATGCCCGAAAGCGTCTGCAGCTCCGCCGCACTTGCCGTATTGATATTCACAAGTCCCGACGAAGACCCTGTACCAGGGGTCGTGGAAGCACTGCTTTCGGCGCCGCCGACGGCCGCAGCCGTTTGTTGCTCCCCTACCGTCGGCACATAGATCTTTTGACCATCGGTGATCTTGGACGCACGGTTAAGACCCGTCACATCCGCCTCGGCCGTAAGCCCTCCGGCGGCATCAATCGCCTGGGACACCCGTGCTCCATCTTTAAGCCGGTACACGCCAGGCTTCACAACGGCGCCATCAACATCGACGTACACCTCGGCAGCAGAGGAGCTCTTGGCAGACGGCTCATCGGCATCGTCAGGAGAGGCATCCCCGGCCCCGCGCACATCCGAGGCGCTCGCCTCATCACTACGCTCAAACGATACGTCGCTGGAGTGACCACCAAAACCTGCCATCGCCAAGCCGCTCGCGGCGGCAATGACAACCAGGATCGCCACGACCATCGCCTTATGGCCGAGCAGCTTTTCTGCCCAGCGGTCCATCCGTTTAACCCGTTCGTGTTGCTCGCGCTGCGCCATAGCAAACACCTCCCAACACCATCGTGTCAGGAAACGAGCGCCGCAGCCTCCGCACGTCCACACCGGTTATCGCGGTCAAACCAAAAGCTGACCAAAACCTTGCGAGAAAATATCCATTTATTCAAGCACACGTCGACAAATGAACCGTTTATCGCCTAATGCCCAGATAGAAAAAGACCGACGATGCAAAAACACCGCCGGTCTATACACAACATTATTCGTAATCTTGGTAAATCTCACGTGGAGCGAGCTCAGAATGCTTGCGTTTTAAGGTCTTAGGGGCCTTATACGTGTTGCTCTCAAAGTCGATGTACTCAGTCTGTTTGAGCAAACGCTCAATCATCTCCTCGTGGTCGAACAGCTCCCAGGCCTCGTGCACGGCATCGAGTTTGGCGTGTGTCTCGGGACGACGCGGCATAAACAGCGTGCAGCAGTCGGGAGCAGCCTCGGTCGAGATACCGAACGTACCGATCTCCTCAGCGCGTGCAATGATCTCCTGCTTGTCCGAACCGATCAGCGGGCGGAACACGGGGATCTTGACGGCCTCGTTGACGGCCATAATGTTCTCGAGCGTCTGGGATGCAACCTGACCGAGCGATTCGCCGGTCACAATAGCCTTGGCGCCCTCGATATGCGCAATGCGCTCAGCAACCGAATACATAATGCGGCGATACATGATCACCCGCAGGTTGCTGGGGCAGGTCACCGAGATCTCACGCTGACAATCGCCAAACGGCACCACGTACAGGCGGCCGATCTGGACACCCGGCTCAAGCGCACGGATGATGTCCTGCACCAAATATTCGCTCGTATCAGGCGTCTGAGGACGACCGGAGAAATGTACCGGCACGCACACCGCGCCGCGACGCGCGAGCATCCAGGTCGCCACCGGCGAATCGATACCCGAGGAAAGCAGCGTCACAACCTTGCCGGCAGACCCCACCGGAAGACCACCCACGCCGCGCTCAGAGCGCGCATACACATAGACGCTACCCTGGACCACCAGCACGTGCACCATCGCGTCGGGATCGTGCATCTGGACCTTTTTATCGGGAAACGCCTCGCACAGTACCTCGCCAACCTGTCGATTGATATCAATCGAGGTGAGCTCGTAGTCGGTGTTAGAGCGCTTGGCGTGCACCTTAAACGAATCGAAGGAACCAAACTCGCGCAGCGCCTTCACGGCGGCGGCGCAGTACTCCTGCGGGTCGCGGTTGGTGTGGTACGCCAGGGACACACGGGCAACACCGGGGACGGTGCGGATAACGCGCGCCGCATCGTCGGCCTGATGCTCGTTAAAGGTCACGAGGATATAACCGGAAATTCGAGACACGGCATTCACGGAAAAGGCGGCCAAGGCCGCCTTGATGTTATCCATGAGGATATGCTCAAAATGTGCGCGGTTCTTGCCCTTCAGTCCAACCTCGTGATAGTGGACCAGGCAGACGCGAGCTGCCATTTAGGCTTCAGCAACCTTGTGACCGAGCGCCTTCTCGTAACGGGCCTCGTCGTAGGAGATGTCGCCGTCGACAATCTCGTCCATAGCCATCGAGATGGTATCGGCGCCGGAAAGCGCAATGGTGATGTCATCGACATCCTGGACGGCGAGCACGCGGTTGTGCTGACCACGCAGCATGCTGTTAATGTCGCAGGCGCGCTTGGAGGCAAGCGAGGCGAGCAGGAAGCGGTTGTGATCGGTCTTCTCCAGAAGATCGTCAATGCAAGGCTTTACAACGGACACGGACCTCAGATCCTTTCATGCATATCGAGAACGCGAACGAGCTCATCGGTCGCGCGGTCGAGATCGTCATTCACCACGACGTCGTCGTAGCGGTCGGCAAGGGCAAGTTCATCGGCGGCGTTTGCCATACGCAGCTCAATCGTCTCGGGCGTCTCGGTACCGCGACCGACCAGGCGATCGCGAAGCACCTCGAGCGAAGGCGGCTTGATAAAGATCAACACGGCCTCGGGGAAACGCTCCTTGACCTGCAGGGCACCCTGAACATCGATCTCCAAGATCAGAGACGAGCCAGAGGCGAGCTTGGATGTGACCTCGCTCACCAACGTGCCGTAACAGTTGCCGTGGACCTCGGCCCACTCAACAAACTCACCGTTTGCCACGCGGCGGTCGAACTCCTCGCGCGTCAGGAAAAAGTAGTTGACGCCGTCGACCTCACCTTTGCGTGGTGCTCGCGTGGTAGCCGAAACCGTCAGGCCCAGGTTCGAGCGACGCTCGCGCACACGAGTGACGAGCGTGCCCTTGCCTGCACCTGACGGTCCAGAAATCACAAAGAGCTTTGAATCCTGAGCGCTCACTTATTTGGTCAGCTGCTCGAGGAGCTGCTCGCGCTGACGGACACCGAGGCCCTGGACGCGACGGGTAGCGGAGATGCCGAGCTCCTCCATGATCTTGGCGGCCTTGGCCTTGCCATAACCGGGGAGAGACTCGATGAGGGTGGAAACCTTCATGCGGGAAGCGATGGGGTCATCGGAGTTGAGCACGGACTCGAGGGACTTCTCGCCCTTCTTGATCTGCTCGCGAAGCTCAGCGCGGGCGTGACGTGCGGCGGCAGCCTTCTCAAGAGCCTGCTTGCGCTGCTCGTCGGTAAGCTGAGGGAGTGCCATTCGAACCTCCAAATAGTTGGGTTATATCTGATGCAATAATTGGCATTTTAGCACGTCAAACGCACTAAATGCCCAATCGACGGCACCATAGGTTAGACGATACCTGCGAAAAGTGCAATATACGGAGGTTAAAGTTGAGCCCCTGACCTGCGATTCCACACAAAGGATGGGAAAGTTTTCGCAGGCACAGGGGCTAATTTGTGCTAATGAGACCCAAAAGTGGTGACTTGAGGGAATCTTTTAGGCGACGTTTTCGACCAGCTCGGCAACGATAGCGTCAAAGGCGGCAACCGGGTCGTCGGCACCGGTGATGGGTCGGCCCACCACGATATGGCTCGCGCCGCGCTCGATAGCCTGAGAAGGCGTCGCCACACGGGACTGGTCACCAAGGGCGGCACCCACCGGACGAACGCCCGGAGTCACGATCAACGCGTCGGGGCCGAGCAGCTCGCGCATGTCATGGGCCTCCATCGGCGAGCACACGATGCCGTCGATACCGTTGGCCTGGGCAAGCTTTGCCAGGCGGGCGGCCTCCTCGGCCACGGGTGACTCGACGCCGATCTCAGCCAGCGAATCCTGGTTCATGCTCGTGAGCACGGTGATGGCGACGAGCTTGGCGCGGTCCTCGCGCGCCTCCTCGGCACCCTCACGGCACGCAGCGAGCATAGCACCAGAACCCAGGCCGTGGACCGAGAGCAGGTCGGCACCGGCAAGCGAGGCCGAACGGGCGGCACCGCGCACCTGATGCGGAATGTCATGGAACTTGAGGTCGAGGAAGACCTTAAAGCCCAGATCCTTGAACGTCTTGACGATCTCGGGGCCCTCGGCGTAATAGAGCGTCATGCCGACCTTAAGCCAAGCGGCATGACCAGAAAGCTCGTGGGCGAGCTCGAGTGCACGCTCACGGTCGCAGTCGAGGGCGACGATAACGCGGTCGCGGGCATCGTTTTCTAGCATTCGAAAGCACCTACCAGCTCATTGATGTCCTTCACGCCCTGGGACTCCGCCCAGGCCTCGAGCTCGTGCGCGATCTTAATCGATGCGCACGGATCGACAAAGTTGGCCATGCCGACCGACACGCAGGTGGCGCCAGCCAGGATAAACTCCGCCGCATCTTCGCCCGTCATGACGCCGCCGACACCGTTGATGGGGATATCGACGGCCTGAGCGACCTCCCAGACCATGCGAACGGCGATGTGGTGGCACAGCGGGCCCGAAAGGCCGCCCTTGGGCTTGGCCACGCGGGACTTGCGGGTATGAACGTCGATGGCCATGCCCTGGATGGAGTTGATGACCGAAAGGCCGTCGGCTCCCGCGGCCTCGAGAGCCTTGGCAATCTCGGCGACGTTAACCGGCGCCATCTTCACGAACAGCGGCTTATCGGTCACCTTACGGCAGGCAGCCATAACGGCAGAGGCGCCCTCGGGCGAGGAGCCCATGGCGGCACCGCCGGCGGCAATATTGGGGCAGCTGACGTTGATCTCGTAGCCGGCAGCCCAGGGGCACAGCTCGACATACATCTCGAGCGCGCGCACAAACTCGTCAACGGAGTGACCGGCGACCTGGCAGATGACCTGGCAACCGTCCTTGGAGAGCTGCTCGAGCCACGGACCGGACTCACGGGCGAAGGCAGCCACGCCGGGGTTCTGAAGGCCCACGGAGTTGATCATGCCGCCCGGGATCTCGGCCATGCGAGGCGCGGGGTTGCCGGGCCAGGGCTCGGCAGCACAACCCTTGGTGGTGATGGCACCCAGCTGGGAGACATCAAAGAAGTTCTGGAACTGCCATCCGTAGCCAAAGGTACCGGCTGCGGTGTTGATGGGGTTCTGCATCTTGACGCCGCCGAAGTCGACGGCCATGTTCACGGTACCCACTAGAAGACCACCACCTTGGAAGCATCGAACACTGGGCCGCACATGCAGGCGCCCTTCATACCGTCGACCGTCTCGACATTGCAGGTGTTGCAGGCACCAAAGCCACAGCTCATCATGCGCTCGAGCGAAACCTCGCAGTACGCACCGGCCTCGGCGGCAGCGGCGGCGACCTTCTTCATCATGACGGCGGGACCGCAGCTGGCCACGTAGTCGTAGCCGCCCTCGCCGAGCAGCTCGGCGGCAGGATCGGTGCAAAAACCGTGCGTGCCAAGCGAACCGTCATCGGTGCACACGTTGACCGTATCGCACAACGAGCGGAACTCGTCGATGCCCACGGCCTTGGACGCGGTGCCAAAGCCCAGGCACACATCGACGGCCACACCCTGCTCGGCAAGCATGCCGGCAAGGCACAGCACGGGCGGAACACCGATGCCGCCCGCAACGAGCAGCGCCTTCCTGGTGCCCTCGGGCACAAGCCAGCCGCGGCCGCCAGGGCCCAGCAGATTAGAGGTGGAACCGGGGGCCATCTGCGACAGACGACGGGTGTCGTCGCCCACGACGGCGTACCACAGCTCGACGGTGCCGGCCTGGGCGTCGGCGCGATAGAAGCTCAGGGGCACGCGAAGCAGCGAGGACGCATCGCCGGGCACGGCAATGTTCACAAACTGACCGGGCTTGAGCGCACTTGCAAGCTTGGGGGCCGAGATGACGAGCGAGAAGATGCCGTCGGCGATCTCCTGGTTCGAGACGACCTCGAAGTCGTGCATGCGTGCAGTGGAAGGTGTGGGCATAGACGCTCCAATCCCCCATGCGGTTGCATGGTCCAAACGAACAGAAAGCGCGGCACCGCAAGGGCACCGCGCACAAAAGCGATAAGGCTATGCTAGCAGATGCAGCCGTCGGCGAGCGTCTGCTTGCCGCCGACAAACACATCGGTGGCACGACCGGTGAGCGTGCGGCTGGCGAAACCGGAGTTCTCGGCGCGCGACTCGTAACCGTCCTCGCCGACCGTCCAGGTGGCGGACGCGTCGAACACGGTCAGATCGGCAACGGAGCCCGCCTTGACCTGAACCTGGTCGAGGCCCAGGATCTCACGCGGCTTGATGGCCATGAGCTCGACCATGCGGCCCATGCTCATCTTGCCCGTGTTGACCAGCTCGGTAAGTACAAGCGACAGCGAGGTCTCGAGGCCGATCATGCCAAAGGGCGCAAGCTCGAACTCGCGGGCCTTCTCCCACGGGGTGTGGGGAGCGTGGTCGGTGACGATAACGTCGACGGTACCGTCGATGACGCCCTGACGGATAGCCTCGGCATCCTCCTCGGTACGCAGCGGCGGGTTGACCTTGAGCGAGGTGTTGTAGGTCTCGTCCAGGTCGTTCTCGGTCAGGAACATGTGGTGCGGGGTGGCCTCGCAGGTAACCTGAACGCCAGCGGCCTTACCGGCACGCACGATCTCCAGGCCGTGGGCAGTGGAGATGTGCTGGATGTGCAGCTTGGCACCGGTCAGCTTGGCGATCTCGATGTCGCGAGCAATCTGGAGCTCCTCGCCGGCAGCAGGCCAGCCCTCGAGAGCCAGACGGGTCGAGACCTTGCCCTCGTTGATCTGGCCGTGGCCGACCAGGTCCTCGTCCTGGCAGTGGCTCATAAAGACCTTGCCGAACATCTTGCCGTAGTCCATGCAGCGACGGAGCATGCCCGCACCCTGCACGCCGCGACCGTCGTCGGTGAAGGCAACGGCGCCGTGGGCGACCATATCGCCCATCTCGGACATAGCCTCGCCCTTAAGACCGCGGGTCATGGCGCCCGACGGATAGACGCGGCAGTGACCGACCTCGGCAGCGCGGGACTTGACGAACTCCACGACGGTGCCGTTATCGGTAACGGGATCGGTGTTGGGCATGGCGCACACGCCGGTAAAGCCGCCCTTGGCAGCTGCGCGGGTGCCGCTCTCGATGTCCTCTTTGACCTCGTAGCCGGGCTCGCGAAGGTGAACGTGCATATCCACCAGGCCGGGGACGAGGTACTTGCCGGAAAGGTCGCGGACCTCGGCTCCCTCGACGGCGAGATTCTCGCCGACCTCGGCGATCTTGTCGCCGTCAATCAGGACGTCAACGACACCGTCAAGCTCGACAGACGGATCGACGACGTGGGCATTCTTAAGAAGCAAGGCCATTATCGGCACCTCCAAGCAGCAGATACAGGATAGCCATACGCACGCAGATACCGGCGTAGACCTGCTCCAGGATGACGGAGCGTTGCGGGTGGTCAGCCATATAGGAGTCGAACTCGACGCCGCGGTTGATGGGGCCCGGGTGGCAGATGATCGCATCGGGCTTCATGAGCTTCTCGCGGTCCTTGGTCAGGCCGAAGAGCTTGTGGTACTCACGAATCGTGGGGAACGGGGCACCCTCGAGGCGCTCCTGCTGCACGCGCAGCATGTAGACGACGTCCAGCTCGGGCAGGACGGAATCGAGGTCGCTCGTCACGTGGTCGCAGCCCAGGACCTCGGGCGCCGGCGGCAGCAGCGTGCCGGGGGCGACGGCGTAGGTCTCGCAGCCCATGATCTTAAGCGCGGGGATCAGCGAACCGCAGACACGGGAGTGTGCGATATCGCCGACGACGGCGACCTTCAGACCGTGGAAATCACCCTTGTGCTCCCAGATGGTGTACAGGTCCAGCAGGGCCTGCGTAGGATGGTTGTGCTTGCCGTCACCGGCGCAGATGACGCTCGCGGGCGAGTTCTGCGTGACGATGTAGGGAGCGCCGGCATGCTTATCGCGCACGACGATGCAGTCGATCTTGTAGGCGTTGAGGGTCTCGACGGTGTCGACGAGGCTCTCGCCCTTGACCGTGGAGGTCGAGGAGCCGCCAAAGTTGAGGCTGTCGGCCGAAAGACGCTTCTCGGCGAGCTCGAAGGAGCTACGGGTGCGCGTCGAGGGCTCGTTGAACATGTTAACGATGGTCTTGCCCTTGAGCGTGGGGACCTTCTTGATCGCACGCTCGTTGACCTCGGAGAACGCCTTGGCGGTCTCGAGGATGAGCTTGATGTCCTCTTCGGAGTACTCGGTAATGTCGATCAGGTGCTTATGGTTGAACGCCACGGTACTACTCACCTCCCAGCGGCG
This sequence comes from Collinsella sp., assembly GCA_019419645.1. Lineage (GTDB taxonomy): Bacteria > Actinomycetota > Coriobacteriia > Coriobacteriales > Coriobacteriaceae > Collinsella. The sequence goes on from DXZN01000012.1 coordinate 16,970, forward strand.
CGGAGCCCACGTGGGAACCCGGCGCGACGTCATTGATCTCGACAGCGGTACGGCCGTCGACTTCCTTCATATATAGGTGCACGTTCTCCTCATGCGACGAGGGAACGTTCTTGCCGACAAAGTCCGGAGAGATGGGGAGCTCGCGGTGGCCGCGGTCAACGAGGACTGCCAGCTCAATGCGGCTCGGACGGCCCAGGTCCATGACGGCGTCGAGAGCGGCGCGAATGGTACGGCCCGTATACAGGATGTCGTCCACCAGCACGACGCGCTTGCCGTCGACGCTAAAGGGAATGTTGGTGGCGTGGATCGCGGGAGCGAAATTGGTAGCGTAGTCATCGCGGTAGAAGCTGATGTCGAGGCTGCCGAGCGGAACGTCGACGCCCTCGATCTCCTTGATCTCCTCGGCGAGCTTCTTTGCCAGAAGGTCGCCGCGCGTGACGATGCCGACCAGAGCGAGGTCTTCACAGCCCTCGTTGCGCTCGAGAATCTCGTGCGCGATGCGGGTCATCGCTCGATTGACGGCGGTCTCGTCCATGATGACCGCCTTGGGGGAAGTCGTGCCCATCGATCTCCTTCCTCACATGTCTTGACTGCTGACACAGTCAAAAAAAATAGATGCCCGACCGCTCAAAGCGGACCAGACACCCACAGGAAGGGCTGCTCTTTGGCAGCTATGTAATTCCATGTGGGTATCTCGTACCCCTTTAATGGTCAAGGGATAGTGTAGCCAACCTCGAGCTTAATTGCGAGCATAAATACAGGGCAATCCGTAAACGGAGCCCAATGCTCAATAAACCTATATATATTTGTGGGACGAGCTTGAAAACGTACGCACGAGCTGGCATAATCCCCTCTGCTGCACGCAAAACGGATCTACGTCCAGGGCCGTGGCGTGAGCACTATCGCCAAAAGAGAAATATCTCTGTGTAGATTACGCACAGGGAACTGCTTCTGTGCTATAGTTCAGGCTTGTTTGTTAACGCGACATGTTCGTTTGTCGCCCAAGGAGGGTCAGTTATGTCCAAAGTTTGCGAAGTTTGCGGTAAGCACCCCGTTGCCGGTCGCTCCATCAGCCACTCTCACCGCGTCACCAACCGTAAGTTCCGCCCCAACATCCAGCGCGTCTACGTCGTCGTCGATGGTCACCGTCGCAAGATGAACGTTTGCTCCACCTGCCTCAAGTCCGGCAAGGTTGCGCGCTCCTAAATAAGGTCTTACCAACAAGTACCTCGGACTCTCCGGGTCAAAGACCTCGCGTTCACATAGAACTTACCAAAGGCGCTCTCCCCTACGGAGGGCGCCTTTTTGCACTCATTGGGGACAGGCTTACATGAGCGAAAACACCCGTGTAAGCCTGTCCCCAATGAGTGGGGCGATACTATAGGAAAGTTTAGTTAAAACGCTTCAGTATATTGAAGCGTTTTAGTGTGCCTTTTACAGGAATCTGACCGCTCGCCGAATAATTTCTTGCTATCATGCAAGACGTAGGGTAAATCTCCGATCGCAAGGAGACACAAATGGTGAAAAAGTCACCGGAAAACACTACTCCCGCAATTGTGGACAACGTAGAGGCGCTTGAGGCTAAGCTCGCTCAGATGCGAGAGGCCCAGGCGCTTTTTGCTACGTACACGCAGGAGCAGGTCGACAAGATCTTCTATGAGGCTGCCATGGCTGCCAACAAGGCTCGTATCCCGTTGGCGAAGATGGCCATCGAGGAGACCGGCCGCGGCGTTCTTGAGGACAAGGTCATCAAGAACCACTACGCCGCAGAGTACATCTACAACGCTTACAAGAACACCAAGACCTGTGGTGTCCTGGAGCGCGACGAGGCTTACGGCATCACCAAGATCGCCGAGCCCATCGGCATCGTGGGCGCCGTCATCCCGACGACCAACCCCACTTCTACCGCGATCTTCAAGACGCTGATCAGCCTGAAGACCCGCAACGCCATCATCATCTCCCCGCACCCGGCTGCCGCCAAGTGCACCATCGCCGCTGCCAAGCTCGTGCTTGACGCCGCCGTCAAGGCCGGTGCCCCCGAGGGCATCATCGGCTGGGTTGATGTCCCCTCCATCGAGCTGACCAACATGGTCATGCGCGACGTCGACATCATCCTCGCCACCGGTGGCCCGGGCATGGTCAAGGCCGCTTACTCCTCGGGCAAGCCCGCGCTGGGCGTTGGCGCCGGTAACACCCCGGTCGTCATCGACGACACCGCCGACGTGCTGCTCGCCGTCAACTCCATCATCCACTCCAAGACCTTCGACAACGGCATGATCTGCGCTTCCGAGCAGTCCGTGACCGTCATCGACACCATCTATGACCAGGTCAAGGCCGAGTTCCAGAAGCGCGGCTGCTACTTCGTCAAGCAGGGTGCCGAGATGGAGGCCCTGCGTGCCGCCATGTTCAAGAACGGCGCTCTCGATCACCGCATCCCCGGCATGGCTGCCGCCAAGATCGCCGAGCTCGCCGGCATCGAGGTTCCCGCCAAGACCAAGATCCTGATCGCCGAGGTCACCTCCACCGACCCCGCCAAGGAGGAGTTCTCCCACGAGAAGCTCTCCCCGGTCCTGGCCATGTACCACGCCAAGGACTTCCAGGAGGCCGTCGACAAGGCCGAGCACCTGGTGCTCGCCGGTGGCCCGGGCCACACCGCCTCTCTGTACGTGCACCCCGCCCAGGCCGAGAAGATCAGCCTGTTCGAGCACGTCATGAAGGCCTGCCGTATCGTCATCAACACCCCGTCCTCGCACGGCGGCATCGGTGACCTGTACAACTTTGGCATGAAGCCGTCTCTGACCCTGGGCTGCGGCTCCTGGGGCGGCAACTCCGTCTCCGAGAACGTTGGGGTGAAGCACTTGATCAACGTTAAGACTGTGGCCGAGCGCCGTGAGAACATGCTGTGGTTCCGCGCTCCCGAGAAGGTCTACTTCAAGAAGGGTTCCACGCCCGTCGCCCTCGACGAGCTCGGTACCGTCATGGGCAAGAAGCGCGCCTTCATCGTCACCGACCAGTTCCTCTTCAAGAATGGCAACACCCGCGCCATCGAGGCCAAGCTCGACGAGATGGGCATCGCCCACGACTGCTTCTATGACGTCGAGCCCGATCCGTCGCTGCAGTGCGCACGTCGCGGCGCCAAGCAGATGGCCCTCTTTGAGCCGGACGTCATCATCGCCGTCGGCGGTGGCTCCGCTATGGACGCCGGCAAGATCATGTGGATGATGTACGAGCACCCCGAGTGCAAGTTTGAGGACATGGCCATGGACTTCATGGACATCCGCAAGCGTATCTTCACCTTCCCCGAGATGGGCAAGAAGGCCTACTTCGTTGCCGTCCCGACCTCTTCGGGTACCGGCTCCGAGTGCACGCCGTTCGCCATCATCACCGACAAGGAGACCGGCATCAAGTGGCCGCTCGCCGACTACGCGCTGCTCCCCAACATGGCTATCGTCGACGCCGACAACTGCATGACCGCCCCGCGCGGCCTGACCGCTGCCTCCGGCATCGACGTCATGACCCACGCCATCGAGTCCTACGTCTCCATCATGGCTTCCGACTACACTAAGGGCCTCTCCGAGCGCGCTGCTAAGCTCGTCTTCGAGAACCTGCCCTCCAGCTTCACGAACGGTGCCAAGGACCCGCATGCCCGCGAGGAGATGCACAACGCCTCCTGCATGGCCGGTATGGCCTTCGCCAACGCCTTCCTGGGCCTCAACCACTCCATGGCCCACAAGCTCGGCGCTTTCCATCACCTGCCCCACGGCCTCGCAAACGCCGTCATCCTGACCCGCGTTATGCGCTACAACGCCGCCGAGGCTCCCGTCAAGATGGGTACCTTCTCCCAGTATCCTTACCCCAACGCGCTGCACAACTACGCCGAGATGGCCAAGTACTGCGGCATCGAGGGCAAGGACGACAAGGAGGTCTTCGAGAACTTCATCACGAAGCTCGAGGAGCTCAAGGACTTCATCGGTGTCAAGAAGACCATCGCCGACTACGGTGTTGACGAGCAGTACTTCCTCGACACCCTCGACGAGATGACCGAGCAGGCATTCAACGACCAGTGCACCGGCGCTAACCCGCGCTACCCGCTCATGAGCGAGATCAAGGAGCTCTACCTGGACGCCTACTACGGCCGCGAGCCCCAGGACTACGCCGTCTGCTAGTTTTTAGCACGGTTATTTGCGGCGGGGGTGCACGGGTGTACGCACGCCCCCGCCGTTGCTTCTATCGCATCGTTGAAAGGATGCAATCATGCTGCTCCCCGATTCCAAGACCGAGCTCGTCCGTCGCGGCAACAAGGTCGTTTACGACCTGGGCGACAAGATCGTCAAGGTCTTTAACGAGACCAAGCCCGTCTCCGACGTGTTCAACGAGGCTTTGAATCTTGCCCGCATCAATGAGTGCGGCATCCGCAGCCCCAAGGCTCTCGAGGTTTCCCAGCTCGAGAACGCCAACGGCTGGGCTCTCGTGACCGAGAAGGTTCCGGGCACCACCCTTGCCGAGAAGATGACTGCCGAGCCCCAGCGCTTTGGTGAGTACCTCGAGATGTTCGTCGACCTCCAGATCGAGATCCACGGCTACACCTCCCCGCTGCTCAACCGTCAGCGCGATAAGTTCGCCCGCATGATCGACAGCCTCGATCAGCTCAATGCCACCACGCGCTACAACCTTCAGGAGCGTCTGGACGGCATGACCAAGGAGTTCAAGGTCTGCCACGGCGACTTCAACCCCTCCAACGTCATCGTCGGCGACGACGGCCAGCTGTACGTCTGCGACTGGGCACATGCCACCCAGGGCTCCCCTGCTGCCGACGTTGCCACCACCTACCTGCTCTTTGCCCTCAACAGCAAGGACCAGGCTGAGGCCTACCTGGAGCTCTACTGCGACCGCGCCGATATGCCCATGCAGGTCGTGCGTCAGTGGACGAGCATCGTCGCCGCTTCCGAGCTCGCTCGTAAGCGCAACGTGAACGATGAGTTCCTTAAGAACTGGATCGACGTCGTCGATTATCAGTAGTATCTGAGCGATTTATTTCGCATCGGAGGCACAAAGGAAAACCCCGCAGCTCATTTGGGCTGTGGGGTTTTCCTTTACCCGTCGAGCTTATTCACGCAACAAAAAAGACTGCTCCGCATCTCATCCTAAGAGAGATGCGGAGCAGGCCTGCAATTACATCTACTTGCAGAAATGTCGATTAACGGCGTGCTGCCTTCACAAGCTCGGCAACCTTGGCGACGACCTCATCGATCGCCACGTCCTCGCGCTCGCCCGTGGCACGGTCCTTGAGCTCGACAGTGCCGTTCTTAAGACCGCGCTTGCCGAGCACTACCTGATACGGGAAGCCCATAAGGTCGTTGTCGGCAAACTTAAAGCCGGGGCGCTCGTCGCGGTCATCCACGACAACCTCGATACCCTCGGCGCACAGACCCTCAACGATTTGGTCGCAGACGGTAGCGCACTCCTCCTTCTTGGGATCGAGCGGAATCACCGCGACCTCGTACGGGGCAACGGAGACCGGCCAGACGATACCGTGCTCGTCGTTGTGCTGCTCCACGACCGCAGCAAGCGAGCGGGACACGCCAACGCCGTAGCAGCCCATGATAAGCGGCTTTTCCTTGCCATCCTCGTCCATAAAGGTGGCACCCATGGCCTCGGAATACTTGGTGCCCAGCTGGAAGACCTGGGAGACCTCGATACCGCGGGCAGCGGAGAGCGGCTTGCCGCAGTGCGGGCAGGGATCGCCGGCAACGACGGTGACCAGATCGGCCCACTCGTCGACGGTAAAATCGCGCTCGGGGCAGGCACCGGTAAAGTGATAGTCGACCTCGTTGGCACCGCAGGCCCACTGCTTGGACTCACGCAGGCTCTCGTCGCAGACCAGACGAATGCCCTCGGGAAGGTTAACCGGTCCGATAAAGCCCTTATGCAGACCGTAGGTCTGGAGCTCCTCGTCGGTCATCATGCGATAGCCCCTGCCAAAGACGTGCTCGGCCTTGCAGTCGTTGAGCTCGTGATCGCCCGGAACGATGGCCACAACGGGCTTACCCTCGGCATCGATCAGCGCCAGGGACTTGCGCGTGCCGTTCTCGGGGAACCCAAAGAACTTGGCAACGGCCTCGATGGTGCCCATGCCCGGAGTCTCGACCTTGGTGAGCGTACCGTCGCCGGGACCCTCGGTCACAACGACCTTGGTGCTTGCCGCCTCGTCGTCGGCAGCAAAGCCGCAATCGTCGCAGTAGACCAGCGAAGCCTCGCCGGCCTCGGCCAGCGCCATATACTCGACGGAGGTGTCACCGCCGATCTCGCCGGAATCGGCGACGACGGGCAGGGCCTTGATGTAGCAGCGCTCGCAGATATTGGCGTAGGCCTGCTTCATCTTGTCGTACTCCTCCTGCAGGCTCTCCTGCGTGGCAGAGAAGCTGTAGGCGTCCTTCATGATGAACTCGCGACCGCGCATCAGGCCAAAGCGGGGACGGAATTCGTCGCGGAACTTATCCTGGATGTGATAGAGATTCACCGGCAGCTGCTTGTAGGAACGCAGTTCATTGCGCACCAAGGCGGTCACGGTCTCCTCGTGCGTGGGGCCGAGCACGAACTCGCGGCCGTGGCGGTCATCAAAGCGCACGAGCTCCTTGCCATAGGCATCGATACGGCCGGACTCACGCCACAGCTCGGCATCGACCATGATGGGCATCATGAGCTCCTGGGCGCCGGCAGCATCCATCTCGTCGCGCACGATGTTCTCGATCTTGCGAATCGAGCGCCAAGCAAGCGGCAGATAGGAATAGAGACCGGCGGCCTCCTTGCGAATCATGCCGGCACGAAGCAGCAGGCGATGGCTCGCAAGCTCGGCGTCGGCCGGATCCTCTTTGAGCGTCGGAGCATAAAGCTTAGACATATACATTGCTCGAGTCATTTATTTCTCCTCAATAAGCTTGTCGACCTCGGCCATTAGCGCGTCGACAATTTGGTCCTCAGCTACTTTACCAATGATCTGGCCGTGCGAAAAGAGCAGACCCTGACCTCGTCCGCAGGCAACACCCAAGTCGGCGTCAGAGGCCTCGCCGGGGCCATTGACCGCACAGCCCATCACGGCAATCGAAAGCGGCGCGGAGTAGTTCTTAAGCCGCTCGGTGACCTCCTCGGCGATAGGAATGAGGTTAACCTGGCAGCGAGCGCACGTGGGGCACGATACGATCTCGGGGCCACGGCGGCGAAGACCCAGCGACTGCAGGATACCCCAGGCGACCGGCGGCTCCTCGACCGGATCGGCCGTGAGCGAGACGCGCATGGTGTCGCCAATGCCCTCGGAAAGCAAAATTCCCAGGCCCACAGAGCTCTTAATGGTGCCCTGGAGCTTGGTTCCGGCCTCAGTCACGCCCAAATGAAGCGGAACATGGGGGATTTCGCGCGACAGGGCACGATAGGTGTCAAGCGTCGTGGACACGCTATGAGCCTTGGCGGAAAGCACGATATTGGTAAAGCCGCGATCCTCAAAATGTTTGACGAAACGCTCGCTCGACATCACAAGCTTTTCGGGCTGCGTAAGGTCATCGCGCTCGGCGATATCCTGCTCAAGCGAGCCGGCGTTCACGCCAATGCGAATCGCGCACCCAGCGGCGCCCGCGGCATCGATCACGGCATCGACCTTGGCCCAATCGCCAATGTTGCCGGGATTGATGCGGAGCTTAGCGGCACCGGCCTCCACGGCGCCAATGGCGAGCTTATGGTTAAAGTGGATATCGGCAACGATCGGCACCGGAGACTCCGCACAAATCGTGCGAAAGCCCTCGAGCGCAGCCTCAGTGGGCACGCTCACGCGCACAACATCGCAACCCGCCTGGGCAAGCGCACGCACTTGAGCAAGCGTTGCCTGGGCGTCGGCGGTATCGGTGCAGGTCATGGACTGAACCACCACCGGAGCGCCGCCGCCTATCTGCACGTCGCCCACAAACACGGGGCGCGTCAGCTCGCGCGGCAAAGGATGGGACAAAGACAATCCAAACACTCCCCTACAAAATAAATCGAAGGACGTCGGAACGAAGCATATAGACAAACAGCAGCGCAAAGAGCGCGATGCCGACATAACTGACGATTGTCTGCACCTTGAGTGGCAGCTCGCGACCGGCGACCTTTTGAATGATCTCGATAACCAGCTTTCCCCCGTCGAGCGGCGGAATGGGCAGCAGGTTCATAAAGCCCAGCGAGAACGAGATGAGCGCGGCAAACGTTAAGAATGTCGCGGGACCGGCGGCAGCCGCCTGAGAAGACATGACGCTGATGCCAACAATCGAGCTGGACTGATCGAGTATCTCCATCGTATGCTGCGGTTGCAGCAGGCGCATAACGCCCTCGGCAGTCTGCTGAACATAGGAGAACGACAGGCGCGCCGAGGTGATAGGGTCCAAATGGACCACTTGCGTGGAGGCATAAACGCCCAAACGCTCGCCCTCCCTGAGCGCGACCGAGGTCGAAAGTTTCTTACCGTCGCGCTGGTACTCAATGGCGATATCGTCCTGACCGGCAGCCTTGCCGATGGCATCATACACATCCATCCAGCTGGAGCAGGACACGCCATCGACACTAAGAATAGCGTCGCCGGCCTCAATGCCCGCCTTGGCGGCTATAGAGCCTTCTTCAACCTGACCGATCACATTGCTATCGACCGGCACCGATACGCCGGCGATAGAGTAGATGCTCATAAGCAGCAAAAAGCCCGTCAGGATATTGACGAGAATGCCCGCGAGCAGCATAAAGGCACGCTTGAGAAAACCCTGGCCCAGATAGGTATGCGAACGCTCCTGCTCGAAGAACTCCGAAGCAGTGACCGGCAGCTCCCACACATCGCCCTCGGCAGTCGCATGCTCTCGATCGAACTTGCGGCCGTCAAAGGTGGTATATCCTGCAGCATCGCGCGGCAGCGTCTGGTACCTAACCGGATAATAGCTGGGTGAAGGCTTCTCCCCTTCCTCGTACCAAGGCGCAATGGAACCCCAGCCCAAAAGCAAGGCACAAGCCTCGAGAACATCCTCCTCGGGCAGTTCCAGCTCGACGGAAAGGTCTGCAACCGAAACGCGACCATGACGATAGATCGCCGCAAGCACACGGTCGGCGCACGAGACATCGGTCGGGTCCATACCGCAGATAGCGGCATAGCCACCCAGCAGCAGCGGCGTCACGCCAAACTTGGTACCGATGCGACGCGACGTACGATGAATGTCAAAGCGGCACGGTAGGCCTAAGAAAAACTCGGTGACGCGCACGCCGCACGCACGGGCCGCCAAAAAGTGGCCGCCCTCATGCAGAAACACGAGGACGGATAGCATCAAAAGGCCCCAAAAGACTGAGGAGAGAACGCTCAGAACAGTATCCATAAAACGAAAAGCAATCCTTACGATTAAGAGCGGGTTGCAGCGAGCACCTCGGCGGCCTTGGCACGAGCCCACGTATCGATATCGCGAAGCTGCTCAAAGGATGCGACCGCCTGCGTATCGTGTGCATCCATGCACGACTCGACGATACGGTCGATATCGGTAAAGGTACAGGCATCGTGCAGGAAGGCATCGACGGCAACTTCGTTGGCGGCATTCAGCACGCACGGCATGGTGCCGCCCGTTCTGCCGGCACGCTCGGCCAGCGCCAGGCAGCGGAATGTGTCCATATCGGCAGCATCAAACGTAAGCTGCCCGAGCTCGCGGAAATCGATTCGAGGCGCTGGGGTATCCCACCGCTCGGGATACGAGAACGCGAACTGGATGGGAATGCGCATGTCGGACGCACCAAGATGTGCCATCACAGAGCCGTCCGCATACTCGACCATCGAGTGGATCTTTGACTGGCGCTGAACGACCACGTTGATAAAGTCGAGATCGCACCCGAACAGGTGCATCGCCTCGATACGCTCCAAGCCCTTATTCATGAGGGTCGCAGAGTCGATGGTGATCTTAGCACCCATGGCCCACGTGGGGTGTGCCAGCGCATCGGAGCGTGTCACGCAATTGAGCTCGTCGCGCGTACGGCCAAAGAACGGACCACCCGAGCAAGTGAGCCAAATGCAGTGAGCCTCGCGCGGATTCTCCCCCAGATAGCACTGGTAGATGGCGGAGTGCTCGGAGTCGACTGGAATAAGCTGACCGGGCTGCGCCAACGGCATCAGCAGGTCACCGCCGACAACGAGGGACTCCTTGTTAGCAAGTGCAAGACGCCTGTTCGATGTCAGGGCCGCATGGCTTGCTTCGAGCCCGGCAGCGCCCACGATGGCCACGAGCACGCAGTCGACATCATCGCGGCATGCGAGCTCGCACACGGCCCGTGCGCCAACGCCGAGCTCCGTGCCCTCGGGCAGCTCCTGCAGCACAGCGTCCGTACCGTGGGTGGTGTCGGCCACGGCAACGGCCGGAACCGAAAACTCACGGGCAAGCGCAACAAGCTCAGCGGTACTGGAATTAACGGAAAGCGCCGTCACCTGCAGACGGTCGGCATGCTGACGGCAAACATCGAGCGCCTGGGTGCCAATAGAGCCCGTACAGCCCAAAATTGCAACCCGCAGACGGCCATCGGGGGCGTACGTCGTCTGAAAGGCCATTACAGCACGCCTCCGATCATCAAAAGCAGCTGCGCGGTAATGCAGCCAAAGATAAGCGAGTCGCTACGATCGAGCATGCCGCCATGGCCCGGAATAAGGTTGCCAGAATCCTTGACGCCCACGCCACGCTTGATGCGTGACTCGATGAGGTCACCGATAACGCCCAGGATGGACACAACCACGCCGCAAAGCAGCGCATAGGGCAAGCTCAGCTTATAGAAATGCGTCGCCCACAAAATAAGCCAGATAAGAACCGAGCCCAAGATGCCGCCGACAAAGCCCTCCCAGCTCTTTTTGGGAGAGATCTTGGGGACCATCTTGTGCTTGCCGATACGGCTGCCCACGATGTAGGCAAACGAATCGGAGACCCAGAGAGACGCGCAAACACCCACCGAAAGCAGGGCGCCGGCAAAACCGGGCACGGCATCGCGCAGCAGCACGATGGCCGACAGCATAAAACCGGTGTAGATGGGACCCATGAGTGTCACAGCCACATCGGATATGCGGGTACGCGACGAACAGACATACCAAATGCCCACCGCAAGCATCAATGCAAAAAGCAGCGCATTCAACAGCAGCGAGTCGCCCAGCGCCGAGAGCGGAAAGAGCACGGCGGCAGCGATACCCAGGCGCTCGTTGGCCACCTTGCCATCGAGCTTCGTCATGCGGAAATACTCAAAGCAGCACAGGCCGCTCATGACGGAGACGAAGATGGCGGTGGGAACGATACCCAAAACCAGGCAGAGAATAAATACGACGGCGTAGACGATACCTGCGGCGGCACGGGTAATAAAGCCGGCAAGCCACGAAGTCGCGGCCGCGCCGCTCTTGGCGGTAGGCGCCTTGGGAGCAGACGCCTTGGGACGATCGGACACGATTAAGCCTCCTCGGTCTTGCTCAGTCCACCAAACCTACGGTCGCGGCCCTGATAGGCCAAAATGGCGTTGACAAGACCCCAACGATCAAAGTCGGGCCAATAGGTATCGGTGACATAAAACTCGGAATAGGCAACCTGCCACAGCAGATAGTTCGAAAGGCGAAGCTCGCCGGAGGTTCGAATCACAAGCTCAGGATCGGGTAGCCCAGCGGTGTACAGGTGCGAAGCAACCATATCATCGTCGATAGCGGCCGGAACGATCTTTCCGGCAGCGGCATCGAGCGCGATCTGACGGACGGCACGGGTGATCTCGGCACGGGCTCCGTAGTTGACGGCAAGTGCCAGCGTCATGCCGGTATGGTCGGCACACTCGGCAAGACCTCGCTCAAAGACATCGCGGGTCTTCTTGGGCAGTGCGGATATATCGCCCAAAAAGACAACGCGCACGTTTTCGCGCTTAAGCAGCGGCAGCTCATCGATAAACGTCTTAGCAAACAGATGCATTAAAACGTTGACCTCATGCTGAGGACGATTCCAGTTTTCGGTGGAAAACGCATAGGCCGAAAGGACGTCGACGCCCAAACGCACGCATGCGGTAATAATCTCGCGCAGGGAGACGATACCGGCCTTGTGTCCCTCGGTGCGGGCAAGACCGCGCGCCGTGGCCCAGCGACCGTTACCGTCCATGATGCACGAAATATGATGCGGAATCTTATTGAGGTCAAGGTCGGAAAAACCGACGCCCGCAGGGGCGTCGGCAAAGTACTCGACCAGTTTGTTCTCGTCGTATTGCACCTTAGATCTCCATGACCTCGGCTTCTTTTTCCTTCAGAAGCTCCTCGACCTTGGCAACATACTCATCGGTATGCTTCTGGACCTTGGCCTGCTCGCGACGGACATCGTCCTCGGTGAGCTCTTCGTCGCGCTCGAGCTTGTTGTTAAAGTCGCGACGGATGTTGCGAATGGAGACCTTGGCCTGCTCGGCATACTCGCGGCACTCCTTGACGAGCTCGCGACGACGCTCCTCGGTGGGAGCCGGGAACGGCAGGCGCACGACGGTACCGTCAGAGTTGGGAGTAATGCCCAGATCGGAAGCGCTGATAGCCTTCACGATTGCGTTGACGAGCGCCTTGTCCCAGGGCTCGATAAGCAGCATGTGAGCCTCGGGGGTCTTAACGGCGGCAACCTGGGTAACCGGCGTGGGAACACCGTAGTAATCGACCGAAATGTCGGACAGAATGTTAGCGTTGGCGCGGCCCGTGCGAACCTTGGAGAAGTTGTGCTTGAGGGACTCGAGCGACTTGTCCATGTGGGCGGTGATATTCTCTGCCATGCTTAATCCTCCTGATAGACGAGCGTGCCGACGGGCTCACCCGAAAGCGCGCGTTTGACGGTGTCCTCGCCATCGATGTTGAGGACCAAAATCGGCATACGGTTATCCTGGCACAGCGCCGTGGCCGTGGAATCCATAACCTGCAGACCGCGGACGAGAACCTCGTGATAGGTAATCTTGTCAAAACGGACGGCATCGGAACACTTGACAGGATCCTTGTCGTAGATGCCGTCAACCTTGGTGGCCTTAATCAGAATCTCGGCACCGATCTCGCAGGCACGAAGAGCCGCGGCGGTGTCGGTCGTAAAGTACGGATTGCCCGAACCGGCGGCAAAAATAACGACATTACCCTTGGAAAGGTGGTTGATGGCGCGACGGCGAATATAGGGCTCGCAGATCTCATTCATCTGGATAGCGCTCATCACGCGGCAGGGAACATCGTTGTGCTCAAAGGCATCCTGCAGGGCAAGCGCGTTCATAACGGTTGCCAGCATGCCCATGTAGTCGGCCTGGGCGCGCTCCATGCCACCGGCAGCGCCGGCCATGCCGCGGAAAATGTTGCCGCCGCCGACAACAACGCCGACCTCATGGCCAACGGCGAGCAGCTCCTTGACCTGCTTGGCAAGATGGTCGGTAATCTTGGGGTCGATGCCATATTGGCCGTCGCCCATCAGTGCTTCGCCGGAAAGCTTCAGAAGCACGCGTTTATATCGGATGTCGGACAAAGCGATCCTCCTTTAATTAGACTCTCAATATGATAGCAAAGGCTCTGATAAGAGCCATGAAAAAGCAGGCTGTGAGTAAAACCCACAGCCTGCTCATTACCAGCTACAAGAGCTTATTTACTCGCCACGGACCAGACGGTCGAAGGCAACGACGGTAATGCTATCGCCGAGCTCCTTGGAGACCTGCTCAGCGTACTTCTTGATGGTGAGGGAGCTGTCCTTGATGAACTCCTGCTCGGTGAGCACGGACTGCTTGTAGAACTTCTCCAGACGGCCAACAGCCATCTTCTCCTGGATAGCCTCGGGCTTGCCGGACTCGGCAGCCTGAGCCATGTAGATCTCCTTCTCGTGCTCGACGGTCTCGGCCGGAACCTGATCGCGGGTAGCGCAAATCGGGGCGACGGCGGCAACCTGAAGGGCAACGTCGTGAGCGAAGGTCTTGAAGGACTCGGCCTGAGCGGTCTCGGCCTTCTCGAAGGCGAACTCGACGAGGACGCCGATCTTACCACCCATGTGGATGTAAGAAGCGAGAGCGCCGTTCTCGGCCTTGCGAGCGGAGAAACGAGCGATCTTCATGTTCTCGCCCATGATGTGAATCATCTCGGTGAGCTCGGAGGAAACGGTCTCCTCGCCCATCGGCTTCTCGAGCAGAGCATCGACATCGGCCGGCTCGGTGGTAGCGACAACCTCGGCGACCTTGGAAGCAAAGCCGGTGAACTTGGCGTTGGAGCCGACGAAGTCGGTCTCGCAGGAAAGCTCGAGCAGAGCGCCGGACTTGCCGTCCTCGGAGACGAACGCGGCGACAGCGCCCTCGTTGGTCTCACGACCAGCCTTCTTGGCAGCCTTGGCGAGGCCGTTCTTGCGCAGAACGTCAACAGCGACGTCCATGTCGCCGTCAGCCTCGACGAGAGCCTTCTTGCACTCCATCATCGGGGAGTCGGTCATCTCGCGGAGCTGCTTGACCATAGCGGCAGTAATCTGGGCCATTGTGGTTCCTTTCAAAGAGATGAAAAAGACTTAAATAGGACTGATTTACTCGGCCTTGGGCTCGGCGGCCATCTCGGCCTCGGAGACCTGCTCCTTACCGGAGCCAGCGAGGCAGGCGTCGGCCATGAGCTCGCACATAAGGGTGACAGCGGAGATGGCGTCATCGTTGCAGGGGATGCCGTACTCGACCTCGTCGGGATCGGAGTTGGTGTCGATCAGAGCGACGACGGGGATGTTCAGGCGCTGGGCCTCCTTGATGGCGTTCTCCTCGCGCTTGGTGTCGATGACGAAGAGAGCCTGGGGCAGACCCTTCATGTCGCGGGCGCCACCGAGGTTGGTCTGGAGCTTAGCGAGCTCCTTGCCGAGCACTGCCTGCTCCTTCTTGGGCAGCACTGCCATGCGGCCGTCCTCGACCATGGCCTCGAGCTCCTCCATGCGGTTGATGCGGGAGCGGATGGTGACGAAGTTGGTCAGCATGCCGCCGAGCCAACGCTGGTTGATGTAAGGCATGTTGGCGCGCTCAGCGGCGTTCTTAACGGCCTCCTGAGCCTGCTTCTTGGTGCCGACGAACAGCACGTTGCCGCCCTTGGCGACGTTCTTGACGAAGGTGTAGGCCTGATCGGCGTCAAGGATGGTCTGCTTGAGGTCGAGGATGTAGATGCCGTTGCGCTCACCGAAGATGAACGGCTTCATCTTGGGGTTCCAGCGACGGGTCTGGTGACCGAAGTGGCAGCCGGCCTCGAGCAGGGTGCGGATATTAATCTTGGTAGCCATATTAAACCTCCTGTGGTTTGCCTCCGCGCGGGGTCATCCTCCAAAACCAACCCGGACATGTGCTACCAAAGCCCGGGCACCACGGTATGAAGTAGCCGCGCGTGCGTGATAAAAACCTGTTGCCGTGAAGCAACCCGATGAATGATAGCAGGATTGCCTCTTCCTGCCAACCCGCAATCAAAACCACACACCTCGGTGCGGCGCGGGAGGCCCTTCTCCTACTCGCCGCGGGGGTGTGCCTGACTCACGGCACGCTTGAGTCGGTCGGGCGTGAGGTGCGTATAGATCTGCGTCGTGGACAAGCTCGCATGCCCCAGCAGCTCCTGAACCGAGCGCAGATCCGCGCCGCCCTCGAGCAGGTCGGTCGCAAAGGTGTGGCGCATCGCATGCGGGGCGATGTCGGCAGGAATGCCGGCAAGTGCCGCAAGCATGTGGAAACGCCTCCTCAGCATGGCGGCACTCATGCGGTTTCCGCGCGCCGAGATAAACAGCGGATGCACGCCGTTCGCACTATCGACACGCTTTGCCTGCACAAGGAGATGTGGCCTCCCCTCCTCAATATAGCGGCGAGTCGCCTCGAGAGCGCGCCGATAGAGGGGCACGATACGCTCCTTGCTCCCCTTGCCCCAAAGTCGCAGCGTTCGCTCTGACCAAGCAATGGACTCCACGTTGAGCGCCGCGAGCTCCGAGATTCGCGCGCCGGAGGCATAGAGCAGCTCGAGCATCGCTGCATCACGCAGCCCCGAAGGCGTCGAGGTGTCGGGGGCCTCGAGCAACGCCTCGACTTGCCGGGTCGTCAGCACACCGGGAAGATCGCGCGGCAGTTTGGGCGAGGATATCGCCGAGACCGCATCGCCCTCAACGATTCCCTCGGCAGCCATCCACCGATAGAGCGAGCGAATGGCAGACAGATGCGCCGCAAGGGTCCGAGCCGCCACCTGGCCACGCGACAGCTCGGCCAAATAGGAGCGAACGGTCCGTACGTCGGCGACGCGAGCGTCGATGCCCTCACGGTCGCACCACGCGGCGAAGTGCTCGAGCCGCGAGGCGTAGGCGGTTACCGTATTGGGAGCGAGCCCTTCGACGCGTGCAATGTAGGCGATGAACGAGTCGACGGCATCGTACAGGTCAAAGGCTATGACCTCTCGCCTCCAAACAGATCGGAGCGCGATTCCAGATAAGCATCCAGGGCCTTAAGGGCGCGATCCGCGTAGGCCTGGTAACGATCGCGCTTGCTGCGACGCTTACCGTCCTCGAGCGGCGGCACGAGCCCAAAGTTGACGTGCATGGGCTGATAGCCCACCGTAGCCGGATCGGTCGCATAGCCCACGAGTGCGCCTAGGGCGCCCACGCGCGGCAGCTCAACAGGCTCCGCCTCGATTGCCTCGGCATAGGTGTTGAGCGCGGCGAGCAGACCCGTCGCCACGGCCTCCATATACCCCTCGGTACCGGTAATCTGGCCGGCAAGACGCACGCTCGTGCCGGGCACGGCAAAGGTGCCATCGAGCACGTGCGGCGCATCGACAAAGGTGTTGCGGTGCATGACGCCGTAGCGGAAGAACTCGGCGTTCTCCAGGCCGGGAACCATATGGAAGACGCGCTTCTGTTCGCCGAAGGTCAGGTTGGTCTGGAAGCCAACCAGGTTATAGGCGGTCTTCTCCTTGTTCTCGGCGCGCAGCTGAATTGCCGCCCAGGGACGGCGACCGGTGCGCGGGTCGGTGAGCCCGACGGGCTTCATGGCGCCAAAGCGGATGGCATCCTTGCCCGTGCGCGCAGCCTCCTCGGCAGGCTGGCAGGCCTGGAACAGGTCACCGCCCTCAAAATCCTTGAGCACCACGCGATCGGCCGTGGTGAGTGCCTCGATAAAGGCCTCGTACTCTTCCTTGTTGAGCGGGGCATTGAGATAGTCGCCACTCCCCTGCTCCTCGTAGCGCGACTGCGAGAACAGCACGTCCATATCGAGCGTCGAGGCATCGACGATCGGGGCGGCCGCGTCAAAGAACGCCAGGGCGTCACCACCGACAAGCTTCATGACCTCCCCGCTCAATGCCGGCGAGCACAAGGGGCCCGCGGCGATAACCACATGACCCTCGGGGATCTGGGTGACCTCACCGTGGACGACCTCGATATTGGGGCGGGCGGCAACCTCGGCCTCGACGAGCTCGGAAAACTTGACGCGGTCGACCGCCAGGGCGCCGCCAGCGGGAACGGCCGCACGATGAGCGCAGTCGAGCAGCACCGAGCCCATGCGCTCGAGCTCGGCCTTCAGCAGGCCGGCGGCGGAATCGGGACGGGTCGACTTAAACGAATTGGAGCAGACGAGCTCCGCCAAGTGATCGGTATGGTGGGCAGGAGAGCTCACCTGCGGGCGCATCTCGCACAGCTTTACGGCGAACCCGCGATCTGCCAGCTGAATCGCGCATTCCGATCCCGCCAGACCGCCACCGATAACCGTCACCTGATCAAACAGCATCTGCAAACACCTTTCTAATTGACACGTTTTCCATTGTGACCGAAGGGCGTCTGGGCGTGAAGGGCAAACTTGGAGGGCGCATACCTTCCATCCATCATGCGCTCGATGAGGCCCTCGAGCTCGAGCGAGCCCAGGAGCTTGAGCACGCCGACGGCATCGAGGGAGACGAGTGTGGCGATGTCTTCAACCTTGAGCGGCGAGGCGATGAGGGCATGCATCACAGTCTGCTGTGTGGCATCCAGGTCGGCGATGCCGGGCGCATCGGGACGCGAATAGCGCAGGGTACCGTAGATTCGAGAGATGGCCATCTCGATGGACTCCTCGTCAATAATGCAGCAGGCCCCGTTGGCAATGAGATAGTTGGTCCCGCGCGACTCGGGCGACAAAATGGAGCCCGGTACCGCAAGCAGTTCGCGCCCCAGGTCCATGGCGGCCTCGGCGGTAGAAAACGTTCCGGATGGCATGCCGGCCTCCGATACAAAGAGCGCCTGCGACAGCGCAGCGATCACGCGGTTGCGGCGCGGGAAGGCAAACTTGCGCGGCCCCATGCCCCACGGCGAGATGGACACGACCGCGCCGCCCGTATCGAGCGTACGGGCGATAAGCCCCGCGCTCGAGCGCGGGTAGACCACGTCGGCGCCCGTACCCAAAACTAAGACGTGCCTGCCCCCGGCGTTGACCGCGGCCCAACCCGAGGCCTGGTCGCAGCCGACCGCACCGCCCGAGACCACCGTCACCCCCGCTTCCACGGCAACCTTGGCTGCAAGCTCCGCGACGGCAAGACCGTAGGGAGACGCCTTGCGCGCACCGATAATCGAGAGCGCCGGCGTCGAGAGCACCTCCGGGTCGCCACGGACGAACAACGTCTGCGGCACATCGGAAAGTTCCAGAACAGTAGCGGGAAACAGCCCATCACCGGGATGCAGTTCATAGCGGACCTCACCCATCACTGGTCCCTCCTTCCCTGATACATCGCGGCCTCGAGCACATGATCTTGCGTCACCCGCTCGCTTTCGGCGACATCGGCGATCGTGCGCGCGATGCGCACCAGGCGCACGATGCCGCGCCCCGTGAGATGCGTGCGCTTCGACAGGCCGAGCACGCACGTTTCCGCCGCCTGATCGAGCGCAAAGGTCGACACAACACCATCGATAGAGCGGGACTCATCGTCCTCGGCCTCAGCGTCCGCATCGTCCATATGAGTCTCGCGCCAGGCACGAAAAGCCCGACCGCGGACAACGTAGTCGCGCAGCTCGGCCGACGACATGCCCTCGGCGCCCTCGATAATCACCTGCGGATCGGGGCGGGACACGTCGATCATCAGGTCGATGCGGTCGGCCAAGGGACCACGCAGCTTGGACCGATAGCGCTCGACCATCGATGCCGAGCAACGACACGGAACCTCGCGATCGCCCAAAAAACCGCAGGGGCAGGGATTGCTCGCCGCAAGCAGCTGAAAGCGCGAGGGAAACGTAAAGGCGCCATCGACGCGCACGATTCTGACATAGCCGCGCTCGATAGGCTGACGAAGCGTCTGCAGCACACCGGTGGGAAACTCGGCAAGCTCGTCCAAAAAGAGCACGCCGCCATGGGCAAGGCTGATCTCGCCCGGATGCACCGGGCGCCCTCCGCCAATAAGGCCCGCAGTCGAAATGCTGTGATGGGGACTACGAAACGGCCGATGCCCCGCAAGCAGGCCATCGATGTTCTCACCCAAGACCGAATGGATACACAATGCCTCCTGCTGATCCTCGACGGAAAGCTCGGGCAAGATACCCGTCATGCGGCGCGCAAGCATGGTCTTGCCCGATCCCGGAGACCCAATCATAAGCAAGCCCAGCTCCCCTGCCGCCGCAAGCGCCATGCCACGCTTGGCGACCTCCTGCCCCAACACGTCGGCATAATCGAGCTCGGGCTCAAAAGAGGCCTCGACGCCCTCGGAATCCAAATAATGCCGAGCTGCCTCGCCCATACCGCGGGCAAGCTGCGACAGATGATCGATAAAACCGCAGTCGACGCCCGCAAGCGGAACATGCTGGTCGGACCTACCGGCGATAAAAGACAGCCCCATATCGCGAGCCAGTAGCTGGAACGCCACCTCGCCCTTGACGGGAAGCACCGTGCCATCCAAGCCGAGCTCGCCGGCAATGAGGCAGCGGTCGAGATTGTCGCGGGGAATCTGCCCATCGGCCGCAAGCACCGCAATGGCTATCGGCAGGTCAAAGCCGCTACCGGTCTTTCGGATATCGCCCGGCGCCAGATTGACCGTAATGCCCGAGCGCGGGATCTCGAATCCGGCAGAGCGCATCGCGCAGCGAATGCGCCCACGCGACTCCATGACCTCCATACTCGGGATGCCGAGCATTTGTATGCCCGGAATGCCGCCCGCAAGCGAAACCTCGACCGTGACGGGAATCGCCTCGACGCCGCGGATACAGGCTGCGTGAACGGCAAAAGTTTCGAACGCCATCACGACACCTGCCAATCGAACGCATTGTACTGGTGCTCGATCTCGGCGATATGCCCGCCGCGAATGGTGACGCCCACGGCATCGAAGCGGATTGCCTTGAGCGGATAGTGCTCCATGAGATAACAACTCGCGATGCGACGATAGCGCCGCTGCTTTTGGGCGTTCACCGCTTCCTCGGGAAACACCCGCGTATCGCAATCCAGCGCAACACGCCTGGTCTTGACCTCGGCCATCACCACCACATCGTCGAGCTCGTCGAGCAGCACCAGGTCGGCCTCGCCCTCCGAGCATCGATAGCCTTGTTCCAGCAATGCATAGCCGCGCTCGTTAAAGTAATCGATTGCGATAAGCTCGCCCAGCATACCGAGCTCGCGAGGACTGAGCCCCTTGATAAACTCAGGCGTGATCGACCCGCAATCGAGCTCCCCCTCTTCCCAACGTTCCTTGAGCTGCTGCGTCTTGCTCATTTTGGCTGCGGCACACATGGGATCTCCTTTCCCACTCCCTGCATTGCCTCGATAATGAGGGCAGGTTTCATGCGGGTAAGTACCGGAAGCAAACCGAAAACCAACCAAATGCCGACAAATGAGGGGCCGCGCGCAACAATAGCGTTGCACACGGCCCCTACCAGCAGGTTTATAGAACCCTTAAGGTCCCTGTCTCCACAATTGGCCTAAAAAAGGCGCTCAGTCTGCAGAAAGTTTCCGCAAAAGCTCACACGATGCAGCGGAGAAAGACCATGTTTGCGAATGGCCTCGATGTGCTCGGGACTCGCATAGCCTTTCGATTCGGCCAAATGGTACTCGGGATACTCGGCATCGTACTCGACCATCATCTCGTCACGCGTGACCTTTGCCATGATGGATGCCGCGGCGATACAGGCGATCTTGGCATCGCCCTTGACCACGTCGCGCTCATGGGGCACGGCGCCCAGGGGGTTACCGTCCATAAGCACGCAATCGGGCTCAAGCCCCGTATCTGCCACCGCACCCGCGACAGCGGCTCGAATGGCGCGGGCCATGCCCATCTCATCGATATCCGCAGGAGCGATATGGCAAAAGCCGATAGCAGTCGCCACCTCGGCAATCTTCACCGAGAGCAGCTCGCGGCGCGCCGGCGTGAGCTTTTTGGAATCGTTGATGCCCCAGATGCGCGGCTCCATCGGAAGACACACGGCACACACGGTCAAGGGACCCGCTACCGAGCCACGGCCCACCTCGTCGACGCCCACGCCCACGCCATCCCCGCCGAGCTCATGCATAAGCTCGTACATGCCGTTGACGCGCTCGCGTTCGGAAAGTTCCTTGGCATGGCGCTTAAGGGCACGTTCGCAAGCCTTGATCACCTGCTGGCGCGGATCCTCGCGATAATGCTCCACGAGGGCGGGAATCTCCTCGAACGTGGCGCTCGCCAGCTCGCCGGCAACCTGCGATGCCGAAACCGAGCTCGTCATATTGGCCATACCAGGCCCTCCTTGCATGCAAATCAGATAAAAAGAAGGGCCACCCGAAGGTGACCCTTGTGTCCAAACGAGTGGACAGACGCTGCGATCTTCTTAGCGCTTCTCGGGGATGCGAGCAGCCTTGCCCACCTTGTCGCGGAGGTAGTACAGCTTGGCGCGACGGACGCGACCATGACGAACGACCTCGAGCTTGGCGATCTTGGGGCTGTGAAGCGGGAAGGTGCGCTCAACACCGACACCGAAGGAAATCTTGCGGACGGTGAAGGTCTCGCGGGCACCGGCGCCGGCCATGCGGATGACGTCGCCCTGGAAGACCTGGATGCGCTCGCGGTCGCCTTCCTTAATGCGGTAGTGAACCTTGACGTTGTCGGCGACGCGAACCTGAGGAATGTCCTCGCGGATCTGCTGACGCTCGATTGCGCGGATGTAATCCATGTGCAATTCCTTACTCTTCTAGAGGTGCCGTACCACCTTGGCCGGCACGTAGTTGAACAAACGTATTCGAGTATACACGCGCGGGTTTCTGCTGCAAGAACAATTTTTTACGCAGACAAAAAGACAAAACCCGCACATGATAACCGCCCGCCTCACGAATGAGACGGGCGGCGTGAAGGGGGCTACGCTAGGCGCCCAAACCCAAAACGTTAGGCGGAACGCTTGGCCTCGAGCTTGGCCTGAGCGGCAGCCAGGCGCGCGAGGGGCACACGATAGGGCGAGCAGGACACGTAGTCCACATCGGCCACGTTGAACAGGCCCTTGATGGACTTGGGGTCGCCGCCGTGCTC
>DXZN01000013.1 GCA_019419645.1 Collinsella sp.
CCCCCTTTAGACACAGGAAAAGATCCGATCTTTTGCCAAAGCATTTCGGAACGGTTTCAAAACCGCAGGTAGAAGTGTTAACGACCGGTAAACGGTCGATTTATCACCGTGAGCGGTGCAAAAACGTTTTACCGTATGAATCAACGAAAGCGACCTCTTCTGGGGTGATATAGTGACAACAACACGTCACGTGGTTACTACCAGTTTAGAAACCACTGGTCTTCAAAGTACGCTTTCTAAGAAGCTTTAAGGGCGAGCGCCCGCTGGCTTCCGAAAATCATCGGACTCAGATCGTACACACCTTCGGAAGGGAAATTTGAATGGTTGGCTTTATTCTTACCGGTCATGGACAGTTCGCACCCGGCCTCGCAAGCGCTATCGCTATGGTTGCTGGCGACCAGCCCGCTTTTACCGTCGTTCCTTTTGAGGGCGACCAGGCTGCTTCCTACGGTGAGGATCTCCGCGCCGCTATTACCGCCATGCGCGAGGAGTGCGATGGCGTGCTCGTCTTTACCGACCTGCTTGGTGGCACCCCGTTCAACCAGGCGATGATGATTGCCCAGGATGTCGACAACGTCGAGGTTCTGACCGGCACCAACCTTCCCATGGTTATTGAGCTTCTGTTCCTCCGCGGCAACGCCACGCTCGCCGAGCTTGGCGAGCAGGCCGTGACCGTTGGCCAGACGGGCATCACCGCCCAGACGGTCGCATCCGTTGCCGGCTCCGACGAAGAGGATATCTTCGGCGACGAGGACGGCATCTAATGGCCGATTTCGGAGCCAACGTCCTGAGCTCCTCGGTCGCCCTTTTAGGCCTGCTTGTCATCATGGGCTTGATTTACACCATCTGGTCGCAAATCAACATGAAGAAGAAGCAGAAGTACTTCAAGGAGCTGCACACCGAGCTCAAGCCGGGTCAAGAGGTTCTTTTCGCCGGCGGTATCTACGGAACCGTCAAAGGCATCGAAGGCGAGAAGGTCCAGATCAAAGTCCGATCCGGAGCCGTCGTAGATGTTTCGCGTTACGCGATTCAGGAGATCAAGTAACTGTCGTCAGCAAATAACGAAAGGAAGCTGATCAACATGGCAGAACCCAACATTCTTCTTACCCGCATCGATAACCGACTGGTTCATGGTCAGGTTGCCACCCAGTGGAACTCCACCCTGGGCTCCAACCTCATCCTCGTCGCCAACGACGACGTGGCGTCCAACACCATGCGCCAGAACCTCATGAAGATGGCCGCTCCCGCCGGCGTCGCTACGCGTTTCTTCTCTCTGCAGAAGACCATCGACGTCATTGGCAAGGCGAGCCCGCGCCAGAAGATCTTCATCGTGGCCGAAACACCGGAAGACGTGCTTACGCTCGTCAAGGGCGGTGTGCCTATAAAGAAGGTAAACATCGGCAACATGCACATGTCGGAAGGAAAGCGCCAAGTCGCCACCTCCGTCGCAGTTAACGACGAGGATGTCGCTGCGTTTAAAGAGCTGCAGGAATTGGGGGTGGAGTTGGAGATCAGGCGCGTTCCGAGCACGCCTGTTGAGGACACGAGCAAGCTCTTCTCGTAATCCTCGTGATCCACGTTGTCAGGAGTGAAACCCTGACGTTCTGTACGTGAAATCCAAAGTGCGTACATACATTTTGAAAGGAGGAGCAAGATGGAATACTCGATCATCCAGATCGCTCTGGTCTTCGTCGTCACGTTCATCGCGGCAATCGACCAGTTTGACTTCCTCGAGTCTCTCTATCAGCCCATCGTCACCGGCGCCGTCATCGGTCTTATCCTTGGCGACCTCAACACCGGTCTTCTCGTGGGTGGTACCTATCAGCTCATGACGATCGGCAACATGCCGATCGGAGGCGCTCAGCCGCCTAACGCCGTCATCGGCGGCATCATGGCAGCCATTCTCGCTATCGCCACGGGCCTCGAGCCCAACGCGGCAGTCGGCCTCGCCATTCCGTTCGCTCTGCTTGGCCAGCTTGGCGTTACCCTGGTCTTCACGCTTATGTCCCCGCTTATGTCCACGGCCGATAACATGGCTCACAACGCGGACACCAAGGGCATCGAGCGCCTGAACTACTTCGCCATGGCTCTGCTCGGCCTGATCTTCGCTGTCGTCGTCACCCTGTTCTTCATCGCTGGCGCTACCATCGGTCAGACCATCGCTTCTGCCATCCCGACTTGGCTGCAGACCGGTCTCTCCGCTGCAGGCGGCATGATGCGCTTTGTCGGCTTCGCCGTCCTGCTCAAGGTTATGATGAACCGCGATATGTGGGGCTTCTTCCTCATGGGCTTTGGCCTCGCGCTCATCACCGTTGCCAACGATTCGCTGGCAACCCCTGCTCTGCTCATCCTCGCTCTCATCGGCTTCGGCATCGCTTTCTGGGACTTCCAGCAGCAGACCGAGCTGAAGGGTGCAGCTGTTTCTGACGGAGGTGACTTCGAAGATGGCATCTAATGAGTATGTGATCCCGGAGCACTACGAGGATCTCACTCCTGCTCCGCAGCTCGACCAGAAGACCCTCAACAAGATGGCTTGGCGCTCCTGCTTCCTGCAGGCATCGTTCAACTACGAGCGCATGCAGGCCGCTGGCTGGCTTTACTCCATCATCCCCGGTCTGGAGAAGATCCACACCAACAAGAACGACCTCGCGGCTTCCATGAGCCACAACCTGGAGTTCTTCAACACCCACCCGTTCCTCGTCACCTTTGTTATGGGCATCGTGCTTTCGCTCGAGCAGAACAAGGTTGACATCCCCACGATCCGCGCCGTCCGCGTCGCCGCAATGGGCCCGCTCGGTGGTATCGGTGACGCCCTGTTCTGGCTGACGCTCGTGCCTATCACGGCCGGCATCACCTCCAACATGGCCATCAACGGCAACGCCGCTGCGCCGATCATCTTCCTGGTGATCTTCAACGTCGTCCAGTTCGCTCTGCGCTTCTGGCTCATGAATTGGTCCTACAAGCTTGGCACCAGCGCTATTGACGCTCTGACCGCCAACATGCAGGCCTTCACGCGTGCCGCTTCCATCATGGGCGTCTTCGTCGTCGGTTGCCTGGTCGTCACCATGGGTGGCACCCAGATCAACCTCCAGATCCCCAACGGCACCACCCGTGGCCTTGCCCCTACTACCGTGATCGTCTCCGAGAAGGAGGCCGAGAACTTCACCGGTATGGAGGGCATCGATACCGAGACCGCTGAGGCCGGTACCATCGCCATGACCGATGAGGACGGCAACGCCCTCACCGCCGTCGATGCCGACGGCAACGAGGTCAAGTGCGGCGTCGCCGATCTGGGCAACGGCATGGAGTCCGTGACCTACGCTACCGTCACCGAGGATCCGGTCAACTTCTCTGTTGCCGACACCCTCAACACCATCGTCCCGAAGCTCGTCCCGCTTATGCTTACGCTGCTGCTTTACTACATGTTCGCTAAGCACAGCTGGACCCCGACCAAGGGCATTCTGCTGCTCTTCGTTCTGGGCATCCTGGGCGCTGGCCCGCTTGGTCTCTGGCCGAGCATCTGGTAAGGCTCTAGCTTGAGGGGTGTGTCCCTACGCGGCTCACACCCCGACCCCTTAAGCCATGTGTATGTTAAAAGCCGCGTGCTCGAAAGAGCGCGCGGCTTTTGTTTTCTTGATGATTCGGGTGTGGCAGACAGATAATGCTAAACACCCAAGGTAGTAGCCTAGTTTGAGCAAAAGGGAGGATAGGATGGCGATCGGAGCGCGTAAGCAACCGCTGTACGATCAGCTGGTCGATATTCTGACCGAAAAGATTGACCATGAATATCGCGCCGGTGACATGATTCCTTCCGAGCGCGAACTTTCGGAGCGCTATGGTCTCTCGCGCACTACGGTACGCCTGGCTCTGCAGGAACTGGAGCGTTTAGGACTGGTGGTTCGGCAGCACGGTCGCGGTACCTTTGTGACCGACCGTTCGGCAAAAGCAACCAATCTTATGCAGTCCTACAGCTTTACCGAGCAGATGCGCGCGATGGGTCGAGAACCCGAGACCACGATTCTCGAGTTTTGCGAGATGGAGGCCGATAAGAATCTGGCCGAGCATATGGGATTGCGCATCGGTGATCGCATTTTTAAGCTCAAGCGCCTTCGTTCTGCCGACAACATGCCCATGATGGTCGAACGCAGCTATCTACCGGTTCGTCAATTTCTGTCCCTAAAGCGACCGCTGCTGGAGCGTAAGCCGCTTTACGATGTGATTGAGCAGGACTTTCAGCAAAAGATTCGCGTGGCCGAAGAGGAGTTCTATGCGAGCATAGCCCGTCCCACCGATGCCCACCTTTTGGGAATTGTCGAGGGCTCGCCTGTGCTCGATTTGGTCAGGACTACGTATAACGAGTCAAACGAGGTAGTGGAGTACACACTCTCGGTTGCTCGTGCCGATCAGTTTAAATACAAGGTTTACCACCAGCGCAGTAACTAGTGCTCGCATCGTTTCCATATGGTGATTCTTTGCATTTAACTGGTTACTACCAGATAACCAACCGAAGTGTATAATTGCACGTCAGAGGATTACTTCTAGAGAGAGGTATTAAAAATGTTCGAGAAGAGTGTCGAGGAGCTCACCGAGCTCGGCGCCCAGATCACCACGGCCGAGATTGCTCAGCAGCCCGAGCTTTGGCGTGATACGCTCAACATCTATCGCGAGAATAAGGAGGCCATCGAGGCCTTCCTGGCCGAGGCTCGCGCTATGGGCGAGGGTCGTCTGTCCGTTGTCTTCACCGGTGCCGGTACGTCCGACTACGTTGGCGATACCTGCGCCCCGTACCTGCGTCACGCTGGCAACACTGATCTCTACGACTTTAAGCCCATCGCCACGACCGACATCGTGAGCGCCCCGCGCGACTTCCTGCGCGCCGAGGATCCCACGCTCGTGGTTTCCTTTGCCCGCTCTGGCAACAGCCCCGAGAGCCTTGCCGCCGTTGCCGTTGCCAAGGAGCTCGTCCACAACGTCAAGTTCCTCAACATCACCTGCGCTCCCGAGGGCAAGCTCGCCGTCGAGTCCGCCGATGATCCCAATGCGCTGACGCTGCTCATCCCGCGCGCCAACGACAAGGGCTTCGCCATGACCGGTTCCTACACCTGCATGACCCTGCTCTCCACCCTTATTTTCGACACTGCCTCTGACGAGCAGAAGGCCGAGTGGGTCGAGACGATTGCCAAGATGGGCGAGGAGGTCATCTCCCGTGAGCCTGAGATCGCCGATTACCTGGCTGGCGACTTCAACCGCGTGACCTACTTGGGTTCTGGCTCCTTTGGTGGCCTTGCCCAGGAGAGCCAGCTCAAGATCCTCGAGCTCGCTCACGGTCTGGTTGCTACTTCCTACGACACCTCCATGGGCTATCGTCACGGACCTAAGTCCTTCGTCGACGATAAGACGCTCGTCTTCGTGTTCGTCAACAACGACGCCTACACCCGTCAGTACGACATCGACATCCTCAACGAGATCGGTGGCGACAAGATCGCTCAGCACACCGTTGCCGTTCAGCAGGATGGCGCTACCGTCTACGAGGGCGAGTCCTTCACCTTTAAGGGCTACGAGGCGCTTCCCGAGGGCTACCTTGCCCTGCCGTTCGTGATGTTTGCCCAGGCTATCAGCCTGCTCAACTCCGTGCGCGTGGGCAACACGCCCGATACGCCGAGCCCCACCGGCACGGTCAACCGCGTGGTCAAGGGCGTGACGATTCACCCCTTCACCGCTTAATCGCGTCCCCCTGTAAGGGCGCCCGTCCGCTCATAACGGCGGGCGGGCGCTTTTTGTTTTTACATGGACCGGGTATAAGCATTACCACAGTCAACTGCTTTAGAAGCAAGGAGTGCATATGAGCACGTACGCAATTAAGGCTGACAAGTTCTTCTTGCCGGCAGGCCCGCAACTGGGCGGCTATCTTATGGTCGAGGATGGCGTTTTTGGCGCCTGGCAGGCCGACGAGCCCTCTTGCGAGATTAAGGACTACACGGGATCGTGGATCGCACCGGGTATGGTCGATACTCACATCCATGGCTTCTATAACCACTCGACTACCGATAACGATCCCGAGGGCATCGATATCAGCTCGACCGAGCTCGCCCGTCGCGGTACCACCAGCTGGCTGCCCACGACGTTCACCGATGGCGTCGAGCAGATCAAGGATGCCTGCGCCGCCATCGCCCAGGCGGACGAGGGCCGCGGCCCCGACTTCTGCGGTGCTCGCATTCAGGGCATCTACCTGGAGGGCCCCTTCTTTACCATGAAGCACGTGGGCGCGCAGAACCCCGCTTACCTGATTGACCCCTCCGAGGAGGTTTTCGACCAGTGGCAGGAGGCTGCGGGCGGTCGCATCGTTAAGAGCGCCATGGCCGCCGAGCGCGACGGTGCCGCTGCTTATGCGGCTGCTCTGAACGCCAAGGGCGTGGTGACCAGCATCGGTCACTCCGACGCCACCTACGATGAGTGCATCGCCGCTATCAATGCCGGTGCCAGCTGCTTTACGCATACCTATAACGGCCAGCGCGGTCTGCATCACCGTGAGCCCGGTGTCGTGGGTGCTGCCATGTCCACGCCCGAGACCTACGCCGAGATCATCTGTGACGGCAAGCACGTAAACCCTGCCGCCATCAAGGCGCTGCTGCAGGCAAAGGGCTGGCAGCACACGGTGCTCATCACCGACTGTCTGGGTTGCGGCGGCATGCCCGAGGGCAGCTACACCAGTGGTGGCATGGATGTCATCATGAAGGACAACCTGTGCTGGCTCGCCGACGGCAAGAGCATTGCCGGCTCGGTGCTCACGCTTGCCCAGGGCGTCAAGAACATCGTCGACTGGGGCATCGCCAGCGCCGATATCGCCATTCGCATGGCAACCGAGGTGCCGGCACGCTCCGCGCACATCGAGGATAAGTGCGGCAGCATCATGCCGGGTCGCGACGCCGACTTTGTCGTGTTCGACCATGAGCTTACCCTCGTCGAGACGTATGTTGGCGGCCAGAGCGTCGGCAACGCCTTTACCGAGTAACGATAGAAAAAGACGGCGGGCCCGAATCTACTCGGACCCGCCGTATGGGTTAAACGCTCAAAAGCACCTTCACAGTTACAGCTTGTTAGCGATCTTCTTTGCCGTGCGCTTAACGCCGGCCACCAGGCCTCCTGCAGGATGCTCCTTCTCGTATGCTAGGCGCTTCTCGCGCTTGGCGTACTCTTCGACGATGATGTCGCCATACTCGTCTTCGATCTTGTCGAAGAAGTCGACGGCGCCCTTAATTTCCTCAGCGGTTGGGTGTCCCTTTTGGACACCGCCGGCGAGTTTGAACGGCCCCCACGTATCAAAGCCGGGGCAGCCGTAGACACCCATAAAGATGGCCTGCCTCATGCGGCAGATGCCATCGATATCCTTGCCGTACCATTTGTTCTTGCCACCGTAGGTCATAAGGCCAAACACCTTGTCCTGCGGCTGCAGCACGTTCGTGAGCACGCGTGCCATGTCCTTGTCGATCTCGGAGTAATAGATGCCCGTGGCGACACCAATCAGATGATATTCGTGCAGGTCGGGGTACTCGTTTTTACCGAGCGCCTTGACGTCGAGGGTATCGATCTCGGGGTGCGCCTCGACGATGGCGTCCACGAGCTTTTTCGTATTGCCGTGATGGCGCGAGGCGTAGAGGATGATGGTTCGCATAAGAAGGCCTTTCAGCTGTAATTGCATCAATGTCTGTATGGTACCCCGTTACATGGCTGGGATACCGGACGCATCGATGAACGCGCGGGTTTGTCCTTTGGTTAGGGCCGAGACGGGTACTTGCGAGCAAAAAGCAGTTGTTCGAAAGGATGGGCAATGGAATACGCTCTCTCCAACGATTCGATTTCTATTAAGGTGTCCACGGCTGGTGGTTCGTTTACCTCGATCGAGGCCGGAGGTCGCGAGTATCTGTGGCAGGGCGATCCCGCCGTGTGGTCCGGCCAGGCACCGATTTGCTTCCCGATTTGCGGAGGCTTGCGCGATAACAACGCCATGACGTTTGCCGGGCATCATGTAAAGCTCGCTCGCCATGGGTTTGCGCGCAAACAGGAGTGGAAGCTGCTGAGCCAGAGCGAGAACGAGCTGGCGATGTGCCTGGCTTCGGAGGATAACGCCGCGCTGCTGAGCGATTATCCGTATCCGTTTAAGCTTGTCGCCCGCTATACGCTCGAGGACGCCGCCGTGCGTGTCTCCTATGAGGTTACCAACGAGGGCACCGAGGACATGCCGTTCTTTATCGGTGGACACCCCGGCTTTAGGTGTCCGCTCGACGAGGGCGAGGCCTATACGGACTACGAGTTGCGTTTTGAGAAAGACGAGGCTGCGGAGCTCTGCACCGCCGTTCCCTCGACCGGATTGATTGACGTGACCAACCGCTCCAAGAACCCCATGGTGGGAAAGACGCTGCCTCTGTCACATGAGCTCTTCGATTTTGCGGAGACCATCTTTGACGTGCTCGAGAGCCGTCAGGTCACGCTTTCCAAAAAGGGCGAGGACAAGGGCGTTCGCCTAAGCTTCGAGGGCTTTCCGTACCTCATCGTGTGGAGTAAGCCCGAGGGTGATTTTGTGGCAGTTGAGCCCTGGGGCGGCCTTTCGACCTGCTCCGATGAGGATGACGTGCTTGAGCATAAGCGCGGCTGCCTTGTCGCCAAGCCCAAGGAGACCGTCGTTCGCTCGTTCACGATTGAAATTCTGTAATTCCGTTTTGTCGACTCGTATCGCGAGGCACTAGGAGCCTGCGAGATAAGGAGCTAAAAATGATCCTCACCGTTACGATGAACCCGTCTGTCGATACGCGCTATCAGCTCGATGAGCTCGTTATCGACGACGTCAACCGTGTGACGCCCGAAAAGACCGCCGGCGGCAAGGGCCTCAACGTGGCCCGTGTGCTGGGTCAGCTGGGCGACGACGTCGTGGCAACCGGTCTGCTCGGCGGCCACATGGGTGCTTACATGGCTGAGCTCATGGACGCCAACGGTATTAACAACGACTTTGTGCCCATCAAGGGCGAGACCCGCATCTGCCTCAATATCCTTCATGCCGGCAACCAGACCGAGCTGCTCGAGAGCGGCCCGACAATTGCCCCTGAGGAGCTCGATGCCTTTACCGCCAAGTTTACCGAGCTTGCGAGCAAGGCCGACGTCGTCACCATCTCGGGTTCGCTGCCCCGCGGTGTCGAGGCAGACTACTATGCCAAGATCACGGGCATTGCCGAGAACGCCGGTGCCAAGGTGTTGCTCGATACCTCGGGTGCTTCGCTCGAGGCCGCCCTTAAGTCCGAAATTAAGCCCGAGCTGGTCAAGCCTAACCTGACCGAGATCAACGGCCTTTTGGGTACGAACTTTACCACCGACGATGTGGACGAGCTCCGCGCCGCGCTCGCCTCTGATGCCCGCTTCTCCGATATCCCCTGGGTCGTCGTGTCCATGGGCGCCGCCGGCTCCGTTGGCTTCCACAATGGCCGTGCGTTCCGCGCCAAGACGCCCGATATCCCTGCCGTTAACGCCACGGGCTCTGGTGACTCCACTATCGCTGGCTTCGCGCATGCCATTGCTGCTGGCGCGGACGACGAGACGGTGCTGCGTACCGCCAACACCTGCGGCAAGCTCAATGCCATGGATCCCATGACTGGCCACTTGGTTATGGATCGTTGGGATGAGGTTTACAACGGCGTTGTCGTGACCGAGCTGTAGGAGCTTGTGCTGTGGCCCCGGCATCGGTTGCTTGCTTGTGGTTAGAGTCGACGACAAGTGCGGTAGCATTATGCCGGGGCGCGACGCCGTCGTGTTCGATCCCGACCTTACCCTGGTCGAGACGTATGTGGGTGGCAACAGCGTCGGCAATGCGTTTGCCGAGTACCCGCCAAAAAACGATCCGAGAGGGGATTTAGATGATTTACGGTGCATTGGGCGATATCGAGGAGTATCGCGGAATGCTCAAGGGCCTCGACGTGCTGATCGATTGGCTCGAGGAGAACGATCCGGCGAAGCTCGAGGTCGGCAGCCATCCGATTCTGGGTGAGAAGGTCTATGCGAACGTCATGGCTCCCACGACGCGTCCCGAGGCCGAGGCTCACTATGAGACGCATCAGCGCTATCACGACCTGCAGATCGATGTCGAGGGTCGCGAGGCCTTTAAGGTTGCCACGGGCAGCCTGACGCTGGTCCAGGAGTTTGACGAGAAGGACGACTACGATCTGGTCGATTCCGACGCTTCGATCGCCGGTGATCTTGCCGACGACAAGTTTGCGCTGTTCGTTGCCGGCGAGCCTCACATGCCCACGCTCGAGTTCCCGGGCGATGGCGCGCAGCCGGTCAAGAAGATCTGCTTTAAGCTGCTTGCAGATGCTTACTGGGAGGAGTAGCGCGCTGCTCGGCTGAGCTGTTCGTGTTGCGAGCGTTATCCCTTGGGGGAGCTCGCTTGGGCCCCGCTGAACGCGGTTCCTTTGGGGATTGCGGTTGGCGGGGCTTTTGTTGAGTAGGAGAGTTTCCGGCGGCGTTGTGCTTGGATTGGCGGAAGCGCGCCCGAAATCAGCAACAAAAAAGCCGCCCGAAGGCGGCTATCTTGTGCAATGGAGCCAGCGACCGGGCTCGAACCGGTGACCCCCGCTTTACGAGAGCGGTGCTCTACCAACTGAGCTACGCTGGCGGCCATGTGATGGCGCAACTGAGGCGTCAACGGCTGTCTATGATACGGGACATCGCAAATCCGCGCAAGTGTTCTGACGGCTTTTCTCACTTTAAATGCACTAATATTGGAGACGCGATGTCTTGCTCTTACGGGTCTCAAACAGAATGGGGCAGCGATGACTCAACCCAAGATTCTTCTCGCACGCATCGACGACCGTTTCATTTACGGACAAGACGTTGAGCTGTGGAACGAAGCCGTGGGTTCCAACCTTGTCCTAATCGTCAACGATGAGATCGCGGCAGATTCGCGCCAATGGGCACCCATGAGGGTGGCGGCGCCAGAAGGCGTTTGGACGCGGTTTTTCTCGGTGCAAAGGACCATCGACGTCATTCATACCGCAACGCCTCGCCAATTGATTCTGATCATGGTGGCCTCACCCTCCGATGCGCTCGCGCTGGTTAAGGGCGGTGTGCCGATCACCAAGATCAGCATTGGTCATATGCAGGCAGGGGAGGGCAAGCGTCCCGCAACGCCCGCAGTTGCCGTAGACGACACAGACGTCGCTGTTCTCAGAGAGCTGCAAAAGCTCGGCATAGAACTAGAAATCCGCTATCTCCCCAGTTCCGCCCCCGACCCCATCGGCAATCTGTTCAACTGATCCCTTGGGGACGGAGGAAAACGGATCATTTTGCCTTCGTAGGGGATCTGTGTGGCGCTGTCCGCCAAAACTATGCCGGTTTACTACGATGAATTGCTTATCGCCGAGCATGCCAAATTTGCAGAGAATAAAACCGCAGGTAGACGAGTTGCTAATTTTTTATAAACCAGCGCGTGGTCGGACATAGTGGGTTCATCGTAGTAATTCGGCATAGTTTTGTTATGTCACCAATTCGGTGGCATCGAAAAGAAGGATTTAGGCATGAAGCAGCGCCCGTCGGCGGTGGTGCCGGCGGGCGTTGCTGTGCAATATGTTGCATTGTGGGCTTAGTGCCTCATAAAGTGGTATTCGATCACATTGCTGTAGGGGTGACCCGGGCCCACAATGCCCTGCGGGAACAGCGGCTGGTGCGGCGTGTCGGGGTACATCTCTGCCTCGAGGGCAAAGCCGGCGCCCCAGCCATAGTTGGCATCGTCCTTAGCGTGCTCGTCGCCCAGCCAGTTGCCGGTGTAGAGCTGCACGCCCGGTGCGGTGGTGTAGTAGTCCAGCTCGCGGCCGGTCCACATCTCCTCGACGTGCATCGCGCGGCGCAGATTACGGCCGTACTGATAGCCATCGATACACAGACAGTGATCGTAGCCACGGGCCTGCTTAATCTGCGGGTCGTCGGCCTCCATGCCGGGAGCGACGGGGTGCAGCTCGCGAAAGTCAAACGGCGTGCCCTCGACCGGAGCAATCTCGCCGGTGGGGATATTCTGCTCGTTAATGGGCAGGTAGTGGGCAGCGTTAGCGACAAAGAAGTGCTCGCAGTCCATGCCGGCGTTATGACCGGCAAGGTTAAAGTACGTGTGGTTGGTCATGGACACGTACGTGGCGCGGTCGCTCTCGCAGCCATATTCGATGCGAAAGACGCCGGTGCGCGTCACGGTAAACACGGCCGTAAAGGTGCGGTTGCCGGGGAGACCCAGCTCGCCATCCTCAAGCGAGGTGGTCATGCGAACGGCGTTGTGAGTCTCGTCGAGTTCAACGTCCCACACGCGTTTATGCAGGCCGTGCTCAAGGTCGCTGTGCAGGTTGTTGGCGCCTTCGTTGGCCGGCATATGCCAGTCCGTGCCAGCGATAGTGATCGTGGCACCTGCAGTGCGGTTGGCCACGGGGCCGATGGTCGCGCCAAAGCAGGCGGGGTTGTCAAAGTAATCCTCGAGCTTATCGAAGCCCAGCACCACATCGCGCACGTTGCCGGGAATATCGGACACATCGATACCCAGCACGGTGGCGCCATAGTCCATAATGCGAACGCAGATCTCGGGCCCGTTGAGGGTGTAACGATGAACGGAGGTGCCGCACGGCGCGGTGCCGAAAAGCTCGGAAGTGATCATTTGGTTCCTAACATCGAGGTATTTCGGACAAACTGTAGCGCGAACAGGCGAGATTATCACTACACCCCACTAAAGCAGGGGGTATTTTTCTCAAAAAAGTGATGATTGGAGCTGTGCGGGTGTTCATTTTTGACGCGCACGAGTCTGATACAATTTGTTCGTTACTGTTTGAATGATATGCGCGCAAAGAACGGCGAGGATTCATCGTGATTAAAGCAGAGCGACAGGATAAGGTTCGTCAGCTGCTCGAAGAGCAGGGCACGGTCTCGGTCAAGGAGATTTCGGATGCGCTGGGCGTTTCGGATATGACGATTCGCCGCGACCTCGAAGAACTTGCGAGCCTGGGTGAGATCGAGCGCGTGCACGGTGGCGCCCGTAGCGCACAGGGGCGTCCCCATGCTATGTTGCGCCATGAGTATTCGCACAGCGAAAAGCGCACTAAGCATGCCGAGGAAAAGCTGCAGATTGCGCGCCGTGCTGTGGAGCTTATCGAGGAGGGCTCGACCATCTTTTTGGGTACGGGCACTACGGTGGAACAGATGGCCTCGATGCTGCCGGCGTGTCGCCTGCGCATTGTGACCAACTCGCTTTCGGTGTTTAACCTGCTCGAGTCGCGCGAAGACTGCGACCTGTGCCTCGTGGGCGGTATGTACCGTCGCCGCACCGCCGCTTTTGTGGGGCCAACGGCCGA
This sequence comes from Collinsella sp., assembly GCA_019419645.1. GTDB lineage: Bacteria > Actinomycetota > Coriobacteriia > Coriobacteriales > Coriobacteriaceae > Collinsella. The sequence goes on from DXZN01000013.1 coordinate 13,371, forward strand.
GGATACCCTGCGTGCGTTGGGCATCGACGCGGCGTTTATCGGCGCCAACGGCATTCTGGATGGCGACGTATCTACGTCCAACATGGACGAGGGCCGTATCCAGCAGCTCGCCTTTAGCAAGGCCGACTCACGCTATCTGATCGCCGATTCCAGCAAGATCGGCAAGCGCGACTTCTACACCTTCTGTCGCTTGGACAGCCTGGATGCCGTGGTGTGCGAACCGGGTATCGCCGCCGAGAATCGTGCCGCCATCGAGGAACACACGCAGGTCATCTGCTAACTAACGCTATGGGATTGCCAACAGGCGATGCGGGAGGACTTTTACCTCCTGTCATTGTGGGGAATCAACGCGTGAGCGCTACGCGATATGACGCGTAAATGAGGACTCCACTATCAAATTGTCTCAACCTGTGACAGGTAGGGGTGAAATCACCAACCAGATGTTACAGGTGGGGGGGGGATTGTCCTGTGCATTTGTCTCAATCTGTAACAGCTAGGACCCAAAAACTCGACTAGATGTTACAGATCGAGATTTTGTCTACCCAGCCATCATCTTTGTCTCGATCTGTAACAGTTAGACGGCTAAAAGCGAGTTAGATGTTACAGATTTAGATATTTCGAACCGGGTGCCCCCGTTCATCTCAATCTGTAACAATTGGGGCCGAAAATCCCTGCTAGATGTTACAAATCGAGACAAACGGCCTGCTCGGGTCGAGCCAAAACAAAAAAGCCGCATGCGAACCCGTGGAGGGATTCGCATGCGGCCGACAGGGGGTATGCGGCTTGAATTAGGCCATGAGCAGGCCGGTCTCCGCGACGTTCTTGTACCAGTACGCGCTCGCCTTGGGATAGCGCTTCTGGGTCTCGAAGTCGATGTAGAACAGGCCGTAGCGCTTGTTGTAGCCGTTGGTCCAGGAGAACTGGTCCTGCAGCGACCACACAAAGTAACCGTCGACGTTTACGCCGCCGTCGATTGCCTTGAGGACCCATGCGAGATGCTGACGCATATAGTCGATGCGAGGGGCGTCGTCGATAAAGCCGTCCTCAAAGTCGTCCTTATAGCCCATGCCGTTCTCGGTGATGTATATCTTCTTGTAGCTGGGGTAATCGTTCTTAATGCGGAGCAACAGGTCGTACAGGCCCTCGGGATAGATGATCCAGTCCCAATCGGTGGTGGGAACGCCTTCGCGCACGCATGACTCGCCCACGCCCTTGAGGAACCAGCGCGAGGAGCCCTTGTCGCCGGTGCCATTGTGGTTGATGTCGTTTTCGCCCTCGGCGGCACGCAGGAACTGGCACTTGTAGGTGTTGACGCCCAGGCAATCGTTGTAGGGGAGCGCGGCGGTCAGCGCGGCGATGTCCTCGTCGCGGACGTCGAGCTCGCCGCCGGCGATATGGGCCAGCTTGGTCGCGGCCTCCATGGTGTCGGCTGCATAGTGGCCGCGGAAGGTGGCGTCGAGTACCCAGCGATTGTTGATGACGTCGGCCATACGAGCCGCCTCGCAGTCGGCGGCGTTGTTGGGGTCGAGGGGATACTTGGGCTCCAGGTTCTGGACAATGCCGATCTCGCCCTCAAAGCCGCCCTCATGGAAGGCGACGACAGCCTTGGCGTGGGCCACCATCATGTTGTGCATGAGCTGGAAGGCCTTGTCCAGGCGGTACTTCTCGCCGTGCGGCCAGTTGCCGACGATAAAGCTGCCCTCGGCGGTTGCGGGAATCTCGTTAAAGGTAAACCAGTGCTTGACCTCGGTGAACTCGGCAAAGCAGAACTTGGCGTACTCGACAAAGGCGTCGATCGTCGTGCGCGTCAGGAAACCCTCGCCGCCGTTCTGGTAAAAGGCCTCGGGCGTATCAAAGTGATCGAGCGTGACATAGGGGATAACGCCAGCTTTGTTGCAGGCGGCGAAAAGCTCGTGATAGAAAGCGACACCCTCGGGGTTAATCTCGCCGGTGCCACTGGGGAAGATGCGGCTCCAAGCGATGGAGACGCGAATGCCGTTAATGCCGAAGCGCTGGCACAAGTCGATATCGACCGGGTACTTGTTGTAGAAGTCGCTTGCGGGATCGGGGGAGAAGCGACCCTGGGCTGCCAGGAAATCGTCCCAGGGCACTTTGCCCTTGCCGTGCGTGCGGGTCTCGCCCTCAACCTGGTAAGCAGCGGTGGCGCCGCCAAACACAAAGCCGTCGGGGAACTGCATGGGGTTGGTCATGAGTCATCCTTTCTGTGGGATACGAATAGGGGGAGGTGCCCGAACTGGGGATCCGGGCACCAACAGAGGGAGGAACTAGTCGAGGTTCTCGCGGAGCCACTTGATGGCGCCAGCGGGGTCGCGAGTAAGGTCGATATATTCCTTACCGCGCGGGGCGAGCAGCTTAATGCCCAGACGATCGGTGTCGGCCTTCATGTCGTTGTAGTAGCTACGAACCTGCGGGGCGAGCACGATGACGTCGTACTGATCCATGATGGCAGTGTGCTGGCCATAGGCGCCTGCGGAGGAAGCGATGTTCTCTCCGGTCTGTGCGGCACCTTCCTTGATGGCGTTGGCAAGCATGGCAGAGGTGCCGGCGCCGGCGCACAGGACGAGGACCTTCAGGCCATCGACATCCTTCTTGGCGGATGCATCGGCAGCGGGCTCGGGCTGATCGGCGACAGGCTTGCTGTCGGCGGCGGCAACGGTCGGCTCGACGGAAGCGGTGGCCTGCTCGGCAGCGGGCGCAGAGGCGTTGGCGGCGACGGCAGCGACACTATCGGACTCGAGACCCAGCTCGGCGGCGCGCTCGGCCTCCTGGTCGCAGAGCAGCTTATCGTACGCCTTCAAGAACGGCAGGTAGATGATGGCGTCCAGCAAGATGATGATCGCGACAAACACCAGGGCGATAAGCTGGAAGTTCGTGGTGATGAAGATGCCGATGGGGGCAGGGGTGGCCCAAGGCACCACGAAGGAGAAGCCGTTCATGCCCACGTTATCGATAAAGAACTTGGCAACACTTACGTTGACGCAGCCGGCGGCAACAAAGGGGACGAGCATGTAGGGGTTAAGGATCATCGGCGCGCCAAAGAGCAGCGGTTCGTTGACGGCGAAGGCAACAGGAACAATCGAGGCCTTACCGACGGCTTTGAGCTGCTTGGACTTCATAAAGAGAATCAGCAGAAGCGGCACGATGAACGTGGCGCCGGTGCCGCCGAACTCACCCACGAGCGACATGTTAAAGGTGAGGGAGTGGGCGGGGTGGCCGCCTGCCAGCAGAACCTGCAGGTTCTCGGCCTGGTTGGCAAGACGGATGGGGTCGATGCCCGGCTGGACGATCGAGGGACCGTGGACGCCGATGAACCAGAAGAACGCGGTGGCTGCCTGGATAAGGATAAGGCCAGGATAGGTTTCTGCAGCGGTAAAGAGCGGGGAAAGCAGTTTAATAAGCAGCTCAGAGAACGGAACGCCCATGAGGTTACGCACGACGACATCGATGATGCCGCAGATGATGACGGCGCCGCCAAAGGGGATGATGTCGCGGAAGTTCTGAGCGATGGCGCCCGGGACCTCCTTGGGCAGCTTAATGGTCAGATCGCGCGAGACGCAGAATTTGTAGACCCACACGGTGATGAACGCGGCGATATAGGCCGAGAACAGACCGCGCGTGCCCATGCTGGTGCAATCGAAGACCGAAAGTTCGGAGCCGTTGAACTTGGTGGTGAACTGCGTGACTGCGAGCAGCAGCATGCTGCACTGGGCGGCCACCATGGTGGAACCGTCGTTGAGCACTTTGCCGGCGGGCATGCGACGGTTCATGGAAGCCGTGAAGTTCTTGGCAGTGGTGCCGGCAACCATGATGCCCATAACGCCCATGGTGAATTTGTACAGCTTGTTGCACCAGTCGATAAGCGGCTGGGGCAGCGTGATGCCGACTACGCCGGGAAGGGTGGCGATCAGCAGGAAGACGAAGAGGTGAGGACGATGGGCATGCACCCAAGGAATCCGTCCTTAATGGCCTGGAGGTAGATGTTCCTCGAGATCTTCTCAAAGAACGGTTGATGCTTTTCGAGCATCTTTACGATGGCGTCCATAGAGCTCCTTTGCTACTTAATGCGCGACGCATGTGGATGGAACTGGTCGTCGATGGATGGTCAGGACTGCCCGGAAACCTTCCTGCTTAAGGAAGGAATTGCGAAATGACAACGTAGGACATTTCGTTAATGACAACGTAAGACATTTTTGGAAGAGCAACAAGGATTTACGGGTGAACGGTCGATATTGTCCGATAAACGGCTGATTTGTCAGTCGGGCAGGTAGTGTATGCTAGAACACAAAAAACAAGCGATGCAAAACCGACTGGAGAAGTAGTGGCAACGATGGACAAGAAAAATGTCTCAATGAACGATGTGGCGATTGCCGCAGGTGTTTCTCTCAAGACGGTGTCGCGTGTGATCAACGAGCCCGATAGCGTGCGAGAGTCGACACGCGATAGGGTCCATGCTGCCATGGAGACGCTTGGGTTCCGGGCGAACTTTGCCGCGCGTTCACTCAAGTTGGGCCGTTACGGGTGCATCGGCGTGGTGATGTTCCACTTGTCGGGCGGCGCCGTGGACATGATTGACGGTATCGCCGATGCCGCCGAAGAACGCGGCTTTGCGCTCACGATGATCAAAAAGCGGGCAGGGGAGAAGATGACCCTTGCCGACGCAGCGCGCAGGATGTCGCAGCTGCCTGTTGATGGCATGATCTTCAATCTGCGCCAGATGGTCGACGACTTTGATACGTTTGAGGCACCGAAGGACCTCAAGACGGTGATTATCACGCCGATGGAGCATCCTACCTGCTCTACCGTTAGTGACGATCAAGAGGGTGGTGCGCGCATGGCGTGCGAGTACTTCTTGGATCATGGTCACAAGAACGTGTATTTCGTTTCGGGTAAGAAAGAGTCGCTGTCGAGCCAGTGCCGTATGAAAGGTTGGCGTGCGGCACTCGAGGCGCGTGGCATTGAGCCGCCCGAACCTCTGCAAGGCGATTGGAATGCGGATAGTGGCTATGCCGCGGGCCTTGTGCTTGCCGATAAACCCGATTGCACGGCGGTCCTCGCTGCTAACGACTGCATGGCAAACGGCGTGATGGTGGCTCTACGTGACAAAGGGCTCAGTGTGCCCGACGACGTGTCCGTGATCGGCTTCGACGATGAGCTCTACAAGACGATTCCCAACTCGATTCTGACGTCGGTGAAGTTTCGCCACCGCGAGCTGGGCATCCGTGCGCTTAACGAGGTCGTTGCGGGTTTGGAAGCCCCGAGCTCCAGAAGTCGTACGCTTGTCTCGGGCGTGTTGGTCGAGCGTGCGAGCGTGCGGGATTTGCGGGCGTAGGCGTGCTCGGCTCGTTCATCTCAACCTGTAACAGCTAGGACCGAAATACTCGGCTACGTGTTACAGATCGAGATAAACGGCTTCCGACCTGCACAAAAAGACCGGGGGTGGCGCGCCGTGTGACGTGCCACCCCCGGCTGAGAAATGGGGACAGGTTATGTGAGTGGGGCATCCCGCCAGTCACTAGTCCAGACGACGGGTCTGCGCCACGTGCTTGTACCAGTAGGCGCTTGCCTTGGGCGTGCGCTTCTGGGTTTCAAAGTCAACGTAGAAGAAGCCGTAACGCTTGTTATAGCCATTGGTCCAGGAGAACTGGTCCTGCAGGCTCCACAGGAAGTAGCCGCCCACGTTGACGCCCACCTCCATAGCCTTGAGCAGCCAACGCAGGTGCTGCTCGATGTAGTCGATGCGCGGCTGGTCATCCACAAAACCGTCCTTGTAGGGGTCCTTGTAGCCCATGCCGTTCTCGGTGATGAAGATCTGCTTGTAGTTGGGGTAGCGCTGCTTAATGTAGACGAGCAGATCGAACAGACCCTCGGGATAGATGATCCAGTCCCAGTCGGTGGTGGGGATGCCGGGCTTGTTCACATGCTCGCCAATGCCCTTGACGCGCCAGCGACCGGTGCCCTTCTCGCCCGTACCGTTGTGGTGCAGGTCGTTCTCGCCATCGTAAGCCTTGAGGAAGCGGCACTGGTAGTTGTTAACGCCCAAGTAGTCGTTGTAGAGCGCTGCTTCGCGCATAATCTCGAGGTCCTCGTCCAGGATCTCGATGGTGCCGCCCGAGACGGCAGCCAGGCGGTTGGCGCACTCGAGGGTGTCGGGCGCGTAGTCGCCGCGGAAGGTGGCGTCGAGCAAAAACTGGTTCTGCAGCACGTGCTCGTTGTTGGCGGCCTTGATGTTGGCGGGGTCGTTCTCGTTGAGCGGATACTTAAACTCCAGCGACTGGATGACGCCGATCTTGCCCTTAAAGCCGCCGTTGTGGAAGGCCAGCACGGCCTTGGCGTGGGCGAGCATCATGTTGTGCTCGCACTGGAAGGCCTCGGCCAGATGAGCTTTGACGCCGCCCGGGAAGGTGCCCTCGATGTAGGTGTTGGAGGCGTCGGCCCAGATCTCGTTAAAGGTGAACCAGTAGGTCACCTGGTCAGCGTATTCCTTAAAGCAGAAGGTGGCAAAGTCCACAAAGGCGTCGATGGTCTCGCGATTGAGGAAGTCGCCCTTCTCAAAGAGGGGCAGCGGCGTGTCAAAGTGATGCAGCGTGACAAACGGCTCAACGTGGTGCTTATGGCACTCGGCGAAGAGGTCGTGGTAGAACTGCACGCCCTCGGGGTTTATCTCTCCGGTGCCGTTGGGGAAGATGCGGCTCCAGGCGATGGAGAGGCGGATGCCGTTGATGCCGAACTCCTCGCACAGCTCCAAATCGACGGGGTACTGGTTATAGAAGTCGGAGGCGGGATCGGGGGAGAAGCGGCCCTGGGCCTCCAGGAAGTCGTCCCAGGCGACCTTGCCCTTACCGTGGGTGCGGGTCTCGCCCTCTACCTGGTAGGCAGCAGTGGCGCCGCCAAAGATAAAGTCCTCGGGAAACTGCGCGGGCGGGTTGGTGACGCTAGCAGGGTTAACGGACATGATGAAATATCCAATCGTCTAAATCGAAGGGCCAGCCGGCCTTGGATGGTCGGCTGGCCCTAAGCGTTACTTACTTCGACAGCTGCTCGCTTACGAAGGCGAGAGACTTGTCGCCGTTCTGGGAGAGCTCGATGTACTGCTTACCGCGGCAGGCGACGCACTTGTTGCCCACGCGCTCGCAGTCCTTCTGCAGGTCGGCCAGGTAGCTGGCGGCCTGCGGAGCCAGGACGACCAGGTCAAAGTCGGGAAGCATGTCCACGTGGTTGCCATAGGCATCGGCAGCGGTCTCAAGATCGATGCCGCGCTCCTTGGCGGCCTTGGCCAGCGCGTTGGCGAGCAGGCCCGAGGTGCCGCCGCCCTGGCAGAGCACGAGTACACGCTTGCCGTTGAGGTCGCTGGCGGCCGTAGCTTCGGTGGCGGCAGCAGCGGGGGCGGCGTCGGTCTTTACGACCTCGGCAGCGGCGCCGGCGGCAACACTCTTGGCGTCGGCCTTACCCTGGAAGGCGTCGTTGAGTTTGGAGGCCTTCTCGGCGTTCTTGGCGGCGAGCTCCTCCTGGGAGATCTCGGCCTCCTCGGCGCACTTCTGGGCGTCATAGGCACGGAAGAACGGGTAGTACAGGACAAAGTCGACGACCAGGATGAGGGCGAGCATCACAAAGGCGAGTGGCTGGAAGCCCAAGCCCATGATGGTGCCGATGGGGCCGGGGACGGTCCAGGGCAGGGTGTACATAAAGCCGTTCATGCCCAAGAAGTCGATAAAGATCTTGAGGATCCAGATGTTGGCGATCGGGGCAAAAACAAACGGGACAAAGAAGACGGGGTTGAGCACGATAGGCGCGGCGAACAGCAGCGGCTCGTTGACGGCAAAGCACACGGGGACGATGGCTGCCTTACCGACGGCGCGCATCTCCTGAGACTTGGCCAGGAAGCAGAACATAAAGACCAGGAGACCAGGACGAGCGTGGCGCCGGTGCCGCCCATGCAGACGACGAAGTACTGGGCACCCTGGGTCAGGACAGCGGAAGCGTGCTGGCCAGCTTGGAACGCAGCCAGGTTGTCGGTCATGTTGGCAACGAGAGCGGCGGCGATGGCGGGCTCTACGATCGAGGGGCCGTGGACGCCGACGAACCAGAAGAGGCTCATGGCACCGTAGATCACAGCGAGGCCGATGTAGCCGTCGGCGGCGGTGAACAGGGGCTGGAACACCTGGATGACGCCCTGGGCAAAGCAGAAGCCAAAGGCAGAGCGGAAGACGATGTCAAAGACCCAAAAGACGGTGATGCAGACGGAGAAGGGGATGATGTCCTTAAAGGTCTGCGAAATGTTGGGCGGAACCTGCTCGGGCATCTTGACGGTGATGTTGCGCTTAATGAAGAACTTGTAGATGATGCCGGTCACAAACGCAGCGATGAAGGCGGTCAGCAGGCCCTTGGAACCAAGGTAGGTGGTGTTGAAGCCGCTGGCGACGTCCGTGGCGATCGTGTCGCTCGAAAGGAGCAAGAAGCCGATGATGGCCGCGCACATGCACGAGATGAAGTTGATCTGGTTGTTCTTGGGCAGATCACGGTTCTGGGCGTCGGCGAAGTGCTTGGCCGTGGTGGCGGCGCAGGCGATGGCCAGGATGCCCATGGAGTAGTTGTAGCACTTCCACAGGGCGTTGTTGATGTCATCGGGCCAGTAGAAACCCCAGATGTTGGGGACCGAGGCTACCAGGCAGAAGATGGACGAGAAGATGATGATGGGGATGACGGAGATAAAGCCGTCGCGGATCGCCTTGAGGTACTTGTTGCGGGCGATCGCGTTGAAAAAGGGTTGGCCTTTTTCGATGGTGGCGATGAGTTGCTCCATGCAAAGCTCCTAAGAGTCGGTGGGTTAGCAACGATGGTAACTTTTGGCGTTTGGTTGCCAAAATGTTGACGTTGCCATTTTGCGACACAAAAAAGATGTGAATCGGTGGCCCCTGTGTCTGTAGACCGTCGATTCCTTGCGTGTAAACGATTGAGCCGCCCGGTGGCTCTGTGTTTGCACAATGGCAACGTTAACATTTGGGCGACAAAAGCCGTTTGGGGACGCGGGATTGTCGGTGAACGGTAGGTTTTGGGTGGTGAGCGTATCGTTGGAGAGACGTTGGATATACTTAAATGTGTTCAAAATGACTGCGCAGGATGCCGTCAATGGCATCGTTGACATAGAAAGATCGACCTATGGCCGTTGTTAAAAAATCGGTATCCGTCAAAGACGTGGCGCGCCTCGCGGGCGTCTCGGAGCAGACGGTCTCGCGCACCGTGCACGATTCGCCCAGCGTGCGCCCCGAGACCAAGGAGCGCGTGCGCGCCGCCATGCGTGAGCTCGGCTATCGTCCAAACTTCGCCGGCCGGTCGCTGCGTCGCGGCAAGTTCAAGACCGTCGGCGTCGCCATGTTCAACATTACCGGTACCGGCAATCTCGACCGCATGGAGGGCTTTGCCGCCGCGGCCGACAAGCACGGCTATGCCATCACCCTTACTAAAGTAGATGGACATCCCTATACCCTCGAGAGCGCATCGTCGCGCATGAGCGCACTGCCGGTGGACGGCATGGTTGTGATTATGAACCGCATGCCGGCGGACTTTGGTACCTTTGAGCCGCTGCCCGGTATGCAGACGGTGCTCGTTACCATGTTGGAGCACCCGCTGTGCTCGACGGTCGATAACGACCAGTTCGATTGCTCGCGCCAGGTTGTCGAGTACTTGCTGGGGCAGGGGCACAAGACCGTGCACTTTATCTCGTGTCCCGAGCGCTCGCTTTCGGGCATGCAGCGCGAGGAGGGCTGGCGCGAGACGCTGCGTGCGCATGGTATTGAGCCGCCGCGATTCATTCGTGGCGATTGGACGGCGCAGAGCGGCTATGCTGCCGGTCAGGCTCTAGCGGACGATCCGAGTTGCACGGCCATCTACGCCTCCAACGACGCCATGGCCTACGGCTGCATTCGCGGGCTCGAGTCGCGCGGAAAGCGCGTGCCCGAGGACGTGAGCGTGGTGGGCGTTGACGACAGCCTGGGCGATATCGTGCCCGATCGCCGCCTGACCACGGTGCTCTTTGATAACAAGCGCGTCGGCATGTGGGCGGTCGACAAGATCGCCGGCGCCGAGGGGGTTGCGCCTGGCGTGGAGCACATGCTAATCCCCGGCGTGCTCGTAACGGGCGATACGGTACGCGATTTGCGCTAGGGTGCGGACCTGTTTGGGTTGTCGTTAATTGTGTTTGATATTGTTCGAATTGGTTTAAAAACCGTTCACGGGCAATAATTGACCGTTCATAGCTCGAGATTACGTTTTGCATTGTTCTTTTTTGTTTGAATGTTAATGTTTCTGTCATACACAGCGCAACGCGTATGCCCGGACGCGATGCTCTCCATTGGTTCATATGTGAAAGGAACGCAATATGGCTACCAAAGAAGAAATCTCGATGGTTGGATTCGAGATCGTCGCATACGCGGGTGACGCCCAGACTGATCTGCTTGCAGCGCTCGATGCTGCTCGCGAGGGCGATTTTGAGAAGGCCGAGCAGCTGCACAAGGATGCCAGCGAGGCGCTCATCGGCGCTCACGACACGCAGACCAAGCTGCTTTCGCAGGAGGCCGGCGGCGGCGAGATGGAGATGACCTTCATCATGGCTCACGCCCAGGATACCCTCATGACCACCATGATCCTGGAGAAGCAGACCCGCTTTACCATCGATGCCTATAAGCGCATCGCCGCACTCGAGGCTAAGCTCGCCTAACGAGCTCTCACAACCAAGTCCCCTTCCAAAAGCTCTGCCGCTACCCGCGGCAGGGTTTTTTCTGTATCCCATCTGTCTTGGTTGCGGTGAAATAGGGACTGAATAGGGACCGGCGGGCGCAAAACAATCCCTATTCCACCGCAACTCATCCCGAAATAGTCATTGGGGACGTTCTTAAACGACTAGTCATTGGGGACAGTCTTGGCGCGCTCCGTTCGTCGTCCCGTTCGATTTTTGCTCGGTGGGTATACTTCCTTTCACATTAAACGCCGGACTGAGGAGGTATCCAAATGCCGGATAACGGGTCAATACAAAAAAGAGACGCGCACGAGATGGCTCATGGGCGTCCTGTCCAGATAACCGAGCACACGACGGTAACCGAGCTGCAGCCCAGCCTGTCCGATGTCGTGTGCGCAAATAAAAGGCTGCAGATCGGTATCATCGTTGCGCTCGTGGTACTGGCCTTGCTGTCGGGCTTTGTGGCTCGTCCGCATTTTGCCGATACCAAGACTTGGGACTCCACCATCGAGGTTATCGACCAAAAGAAAGGTAACGTACTGGCGCTCACGGCCTCGTGCGTGGCGCTGTCTGCGGGCATTACCGCGCTGCCGGGTGATACGGGTACGCCGGTCGCTGAGCAGCTCGCACAGCTTTCGGGCAACTTGGGCATCGTGCTTGCCGTGCTCTACCTCGAGAAATATCTGCTGACTATTTTGTGGTCGGTTGGCTTGGGCATCTTAATCCCGTTTGCGTTGGCGCTCTTTGCGGTGTCGCTTGGCATTCACGGGCGCTGGAGCACGAGCGCCGTCCTGCGCCGTGTGGCGACGCGCGTGTTGGTGGTTGCCGTGATCGGCATGGCGCTTGTGCCCGCGAGCGTATGGGTGTCGCAGAAGGTCGATGAAACGTATCGCGTAAGTATTGAGCAAGCTGAGCAAAAGGCAGCGGACGCTGCGAGTGCGGCAGACAGCGATAACTCCAAAGCAAGCAAGAAAAAGGCCGAGGCCACGGAGTCCAAAAACGTGCTCGAGCAGTTGACTGACGGGGCCTCGAGCCTGGTCACGTCGGTAACCAGTGGTGCCAAGCAGATGACCGACAAGATCGTGCAGCAGGTGACCGACCTGATCGAAGGCGTCATCGTGATGATCGTGACCTCGTGCGTTATCCCGCTGCTGGTGCTCGCGGCGTTTCTGTGGCTGGGACACACGCTGCTGGGAATCGATATCTCCGGCCCTGCGAACTATTTGACGGGACGCTTTCTGAGCGCTCCGTCCAAGCATGCCAAAAAGGGCGGGCGGTCCGAGTAACTAAAACATCCGTACGTGCCGGAGCATACCGAGAAAGGGTGGCTGAGATTCGTTCTCGGCCACCCTTTTTGTTTGTTGAATACGTGGCAGGCCAGACCCTCCTCGAGCCCAAACGGTCAACAATCGCCAGCGAACGGTATTTGTTCAAAAAAGAACAAAGATAAACAAATAATGGTTGCAGTCGCTGTTCGAATGTGTTCAAATAAACATGAACAGTGAAGAACCGCACATTCAGATGCCCGGACCTGAACGCGATTCAACACTTCCAAACAGAAACTACGCACCTGCGTATCTCTCAAGGAGGATGTCATGAGGGTTGTAATCGCTTCCGATGCCGACGGTATGTCGATGAAGGAGTCCATCAAGGAGATGCTCATCGCCGACGGTCACGAGGTCGTCGACTATTCCGAGACCCCTGCCGCGGACTTTGTCGATTCCGCGACCGCCGTTGCCAAGGACCTGCTGGAGCACAAGGATTCCCAGGGCTTCGCATTCGATAAGTACGGCGTCGGCTCCTATATGGCCGCCGTCAAGATCAAAGGCATGGTCGTCGCCAACATTTCCGACGAGCGTTCCGCTTACATGACCCGCGAGCACAACGGCTCGCGCATGGTCACCATGGGCCCGGGCGTTGTGGGCACCGAGGTCGCCAAGAAGATCGCCCGCGAGTTCCTGCGCGCCCAGTACGCCGGCGGCCGTCACCAGATCCGTGTCGACATGCTCAACAAGATGGCCTAACGAGAGCCACCGAGAACTCGAACTTCTACCTCAACTTGTGAATTCAGACGAAAGGACGTTCTGATGAAGAAGACCATCGCAATCGGTTGCGACCATATCGTTACGGACGAGAAGATCTATCTGGCCGACCGCCTGGAGCAGGCTGGCTACAAGGTGCTCGACTGCGGCACCTACAGCCACACCCGTACGCACTATCCCATCTACGGTAAGGCCGTGGGCGAGGCTGTTGCCAGCGGCAAGGCTGACTTTGGCGTGGCCCTGTGCGGCACCGGCATCGGCATCACTAACGCCGTCAACAAGGTTCCCGGCGCCCGCTGCGCCCTGGTTCGCGACATGACCTCTGCCCTGTATGCCCGTCGCGAGCTCAACGCCAACATCGTGGGCTTTGGCGGCAAGATCACCGGCGAGTTCCTGATGGCCGACATTATGCTTGCCTTCCTGGAGGAGCCCTACGAGAAGACCCCCGAGCACGATGCCCTGATCGCCAAGATCGATGCCTGCAACAAGGCCGACGCCGAGGCTCAGGCTGACCCGCACTTCTTTGACGAGTTCCTCGAGAAGTGGGACCGCGGCGAATACCATGATTAGCGGGTATCCGGCGTAATTTACTAGTCCGTTGACGGCTCGCGTTTCTGTGAGGGGGCGCGGGCCGGTTTTCTATCGGCCCTATTGACTTGGCGGGCTGTCGTAAGAAAGGGAAGGCTCCTATGGAGTTTGTTCTTGATAACGGTTCTATCCGCGTAGCACTGAGCACGGCGGGCGGGTCGTTCACTTCTATTGCGGCTAACGGCCGTGAGTACCTGTGGCAGGGGGATTCTTCGGTCTGGTCGGGCCAGGCACCCATTTGCTTCCCGATCTGCGGCGGCCTTCGTGACGGTCGCGCGATGACTATGGGTGGTCGCGAGGTCAAGCTCGCCCGCCATGGTTTTGCCCGCAAGCAGGAGTGGAAGCTCGAGAAGCAGAGTGACAACATGGTTGCGCTGAGCCTAAGCTCTGCCGACCATGCCGAGTTGCTCGAGCAGTACCCGTATCCGTTTAAGATCGTTGCTCGTTACACGATCGATTCGGAAAAGGTGGCCGTGTCGTACGAGGTGACCAATGAGGGCATCGAGGATATGCCATTCTTTGTGGGTGGTCACCCCGGCTTTAAGTGCCCGCTCGACGAGGGCGAGTCCTACGACGACTATGAACTTCGTTTCGATCAGCGTGAGGCGACCGAGCTTTGCACCGCTGTTCCCTCCACAGGCCTGATCGATGTCGAGCACCGTAGCAAGAACCCGATGGTCGGCCACGATCTGCCGCTTACCCATGAGCTCTTCGACTTCGCCGAGACCATCTTTGATGTGCTCGAGAGCCACGTGGTTACGCTGACCAAGAAAACCGAGGACAAGGGCGTGCGCCTGACGTTCCCCGATATGCCGTACCTGATTGTGTGGAGCAAGCCCGAGGGCGACTTTGTGGCTGTTGAACCGTGGGGTGGTCTGTCCACCTGCTCCGACGAGGACGATATTCTGGAGCACAAGCGTGGCTGCCTGGTGGCTAAGCCGGGGGAGACTGTTACCCGCGGCTTTGAGATCGAGATCCTTTAACGAGTTATCGTATGTTTGGGGCGGGTCACGCCGCCCCGGAACAGGAGTTCAACATGATTCTGACCGTTACCATGAACCCGTCGATTGATACGCGCTATCAGCTCGACAAGTTGATCATCGACGACGTGAACCGCGTGACGCCCGAAAAGACCGCTGGCGGCAAGGGTCTCAACGTGAGCCGCGTGCTGCTGCAGTTGGGCGACGATGTGCTCGCGACCGGCCTGCTCGGCGGCCACATGGGTGCTTATATGGCCGAGCTTATGGATGCCGACGGCGTCAAGAACGACTTTGTGCCCATCGCCGGTGAGACGCGCATTTGCCTGAATATCCTGCACGAGGGCAATCAGACCGAGCTGCTGGAGAGCGGCCCGCAGATCGCCCCGGCCGAGCTCGAGGCCTTTACGGCCAAGTTCGCCGAGCTTGCAGCGAAGGCGGACGTTGTGACGCTTTCAGGCTCGCTGCCGCGTGGCGTCGATGCCGGTTACTATGCCGAGCTCGTGAAGATCGCCGAGGAGGCGGGCGCCAAGGTGCTGCTCGACACTTCGGGCGCATCGCTGGAGGCCGCGCTGGAGTCCGACGCTAAGCCTGAGCTCGTAAAGCCCAACCTGACCGAGATTAACGGCCTGCTGGGTACGTCCTTTACGACCGATGATGTCGATGCCCTGCGCGAGGCGCTTGCCGCCGATGGCCGCTTTGCCGGTATCCCCTGGGTTGTCGTTTCGATGGGCGCTGCCGGTTCGGTGGGCTTCCATGAGGGTCGCGCGTTCCGCGCCAAGACGCCCGCGATTGCGGCTGTGAACGCGACGGGTTCCGGCGACTCGACCATCGCCGGCTTTGCGCATGCCATTGCTGCTGGTGCCGACGACGTCACGGTGCTCAAGACCGCCAATACCTGCGGCAAGCTCAATGCCATGGATCCCAAGACCGGCCACCTGGTCATGGACCGCTGGGACGAGATCTACAACAACGTTGAGGTCGTAGAGTTGTAGCGGTTGCGACTCCTAATAGAATGAGCGTGGATAATCTCCCGCTTTTGGTGCCCATACGAGCTCAAAGTGGGAGATTTTCCACGCTCGAGTCATTAATCGTTGGGGACGTTCTTGTTTGACTAGTCGTTTAAGAACGTCCCCAACGACTACACTCAAAAACGGCGCCCGTCGGCGATGTTGCCGACGGGCGCCGTTGTCGTGTGGGCGGTTATGTCGTGGCCGCTGATGAGGCTCGAACTCGTATGCTACAGCGAGTCGATGAAGCGCTGTTGGGCGGCGCGGCCGGCTTCGTCCCACTTAAAGACGCCGGCGTTGTCGAGTACGTGGCCAAACACCACGCCGACCTCCTCGTGCAGGATATCGATGGCGTTGTCGGCCGTAAGCTCGTCGGCGCGGCGGGCAAAAACGTCCTCGGCCCATGCAGCGTGGCTGCGGCAAAGATCATCGCCCTCGAGCGCACCGGCGAGATCGTAGCTGGCATCGGCCTTGGCCGCCAGCAGGTGCTCGCGGACAGCGCCGAGCTCGGGAACCAAGCGCGGCGGCAAAATCGCCAGGCCCATGACCTCGATCAGGCCGATGTTCTCCTTCTTAATGTGGTGATACTCGGCATGCGGGTGGAAAACGCCCAGCGGATGCTCGTCGGTCGTGATGTTGCAGCGAAGCGCCAGGTAGGCCTCGTAGATTTCGCCGCCGGCGTTGCCGCGGGAGTCTACGCGGCGAATGACGGGCGTCACGGTGTTGTGCGCCACGCCATCGGCTGTGTGCGCGATGACGCCAACAGACTCATCGCTCCACTCGCGCCAGGCGAGGATAATCTTCTCGGCGGCATCGAGCAGCTGAGCGCGGTCATGCGAGCGCAGGCGCAGCACCGAGAGCGGCCACTGCAGCACGCTACCGCTGACCTGGTCAAAACCGGGCACGCTAAACTGCGAGACCTCGGCGGCGTGCATCATGGGGAACTCGTGTGCGCCGCCCTGGAAGTGGTCGTGCGACAAGATCGAGCCGCCCACGATGGGCAGGTCGGCGTTGGAGCCGATGAAGTAATGCGGGAACAGGTCCACAAAGTCGAGCAGGCAGGTCAGGCCCTTGCGGTCGACGTGCATCGGACGATGCTCGGAGCTCATGGCAATGCAGTGCTCGTTAAAGTACGCGTACGGGCTGTACTGGAAGCCCCAGCGCTCGCCGTCGAGCTGGATGGGGATAACGCGCAGATTCTGGCGGGCGGGGTGAGCGCCGCCGTCGGCTGCGGCGGAGCGTCCGGGATAGCCCTCGTTTTCGATGCAGAGCTGGCAGGCGGGATACTTCTCGCCCGTGTTCTTGGCTGCACCTGCCGCGGCGATATCGCGCGGGTCCTTCTCGGGCTTGGACAGGTTGATGGTGATCTCAAGATCGCCCCAGTTGGTGGGGGTGCTCCATTTGATGTTGCGCGCGATGGCGGCACGGCGCACGTAGCCGGCGTCGCAGCACAGGCCGTAGAACCAGTCGGTCGCGGCGCGGGGCTCGTTGACGCCCATACGTCCATTGAACTCTTCGTTTACAACCGAAGGCCTCGGCATGAGCGCGCCCATGATGCGCATGGCGATGCGATCGCGGCCCGACGCCGTGTCCTCGACAGCACCGTTAGCAACGGCGGCCTCGGCAAGCGCGGCAAGTGTACCCTCCAGGTCAAAGTCGGGCAGAGTATCGGGGTGCAAGAGCGAGAGTTTCTCAACCTGGAGCGCCCAGGCCATGTCGAGTGCCGGCCCCGTGGCGCCGATGCACTCGAGAACGGTGTTGTATGCCCAGATGCGATCGTCCTGGCCGATCATCGATCGGTGGATGGCATATTCGATGAGGCCCTGCGCGGCCTCGCGCACATCAGTCATTACAGCCATGCCGCGTAAGCCCCCTTGTCAGAAATCGCGTAGTGGCGGGCAGAGCCCTCGCCAAGCCAGCCGTTCATCTTGGCAATGAAGGTGTCGACCAGCTCGAGCGGCACGAAGGCCTGGATGGTACCGCCAAAGCCGCCGCCGTGGATACGAGCGGCGCCACGGCCGTCGAGCACATGCTCGGCCAGTGCCAAGGCATACATGGAAGGCTGTTCGGAGCCCAGCTTGGCAACGACATTCTGCAGGTACATGGCGGAGCTGGCGCCGGACTCGCGCGTCAGGACCAGGAACTGGTCAATGTCGCCGGCGTTCAAGGCCGCCCAGCGCTTGTCGACCAGGCCGTTTTCGTACCAGTAGTGAACGGCGCGCAGGCAGGCGCGGTCGCCCAGCTTGGCGCGCAGCTCGGGGAGCTTGGCGTCAAAATCGGCAACGTCGACCTCGCACAGGCGTGCCTTGCCAAACTCGGCGGCGACGTCTTGCATCTCGCGCGGAACGGCGGCGTAGTCGTCGGTGGCGGCCACGTGGTCGGCGCCGACCTTGACGAGCACGAGCGCGTAGCCGTGATCCTCAAAGTTGAGCTCGAGCTTCTGGGTCTTAGGCTGAGCCTGGTCCTCAAAGTCCATGTAGGCGAGGCCGCCCAGGCACACGGCAGCTTGGTCCATCAGACCGCAGGGCTTGCCGTAGTAGTTGTTCTCGGTGCGCTGGCTCATCTGGGCGAGCGTGACGGGCTCAATCGCGGGCGCGCCCCAGAGCGTCTCCATGGCACGGCCGTACGCGGCCTCGACAGCAGCAGAGCTGGAAAGGCCGCCGCCCGAGGGAACGGAGCAGGTGAAGGCGAAGTCGAAGCCTTGGGGCTCAACGCCCAGAGCAGCGATTTCATGGGCCATGCCGCGGACGAGGCTCGCGGACGTGCCCTTCTCGGACTCCTGAATGTCTAGCGTGTCGAGCGTGATCTCAAACGTAGGATAGCCCTCGTCGGCGACGCGAATCTTGTTGGAATCGGTTGCCACGGCGATGCCATCGACGGCGACATCGAGCGAGCCGGCGATAACGTGGCCGCCCTCGTGGTCGGTGTGGTTGCCGCTGATCTCGGAGCGGCCGGGCGCGTGCACGTAGAGCACCTGGCGGTCGCCGATGGGTCCAAACTCCTCCTCAAACAGCTTGGTGAGCGTGGCGAATGTCTTTTCGTCGGGGGTGGTCATACGGGTCCTTTCCTTGACGCCGGAGAGACTGGTCCGTGTCATTATGAGTACGTTAACAATTTTGAGCACCACAAACCAGACGGTCGCGGCACCGCACGTTAAAGGGTATGTTAACGTACTCATAACACAACGTATCTCCTTTTTTGAGAATCTGGTAATCGGTAGATTTTCAGCCGCGAACGGTGTGGCTGTATGGACATATGGAGCAAAAGAACCGCAGATAGAAAAAGTAGAGTACGTTAACATGCGTCCGACGATAGCGGGCCTCGGCGCGGGGTGTATTTCTGCCCGAGCCGGCATGCACGCTATTCAGATCTCGCAAGGGTGAAGGTGATCCTGTGGCAAGGCGCCCGTCCAACGATACAGGTACGCGTCCGGTCTCCATGGCCGACGTCGCCCGCGCTGCTGGCGTTTCGCAGCAGACGGTTTCGCGCGTCGCCAACGGCTTGCCCAACGTCAACGAGCAGACGCGCCAGCGCGTGCAGGCCGCGATGCAAGAGCTCGGCTTTCGTCCGAGTTATGCCGGTCGCTCGCTGCGCGACGGCCGCTATCATTCGGTCGGCCTGTGCGTCAACGATGTCACCAAGTTTGGCAACCTCTCAATGATCGACGGCATCGCCAGCGCTGCTCGCGAGCATAATTGCGCCATCACGCTGGTCGAGATGTCCAAGACTGAGGAGTTTTCGCTTGCCGAGGCCACGCGTCGTATGGCCGCGCTGCCCGTGGACGGCATCATTATCGGCATGAGTCGCATGGCACCCGATTTTGAGACGTTTGATCCACTGCCGGGCATTGGCACGGTCATCGTTACCATGTACGCGCATCCGCGCGTGACCACGGTCGATTCCGACCATTACGGCTGCTCGCTGTTGCTCATGGATCATCTGTTTGAGCTGGGACACGAGCAGATTCGTTATATCGGCGGCCCGTCGTTCTCGGTCGATGAACAGTTTCGTCGCGCCGGCTGGCAGGACGCGCTCGAGCGTAGGCACATTAAGCCGCAGGCGCCGCTCGAGGGCGATTGGTCTGCCAACAGCGGTTACGAGGCCGGCAGGTACCTGGCCGAGCACGACCGCACCATGACGGCGATTTACGCGGCAAACGACCAGATGGCAAACGGCGCCATTGCAGCGCTGCGTGATAGCGGTCTACGCGTGCCCGAGGACGTGAGCGTGGTGGGCGTCGATGACTCGCTCGACGACTTTGTCGCACATAACGAGCTCACGACCGTTCGATTTGACTTGCATCAGCGTGGGCGCGAGGTGTTTGAGCATGCGGTTCCCGAGGCGGGTACGGCGGGCAAAACCGTTGCCATTCGTATTCCCGGCCAGCTCATCATTCGACATAGCACGGCGATACCGCGCTCATAGTTTGTGCTGGTAAACGGCGATTTATCGCATTTCAATAACAATCGGTAAGGATGCCGGCAGATAGCTGTTGGGATGCAGCCGAGTGCTATGATAGACGGGCTCTTTTGTCTATCTAGGAGGCTTTGCCTGATGGAGATCACCAAGGATATCCGCTACGTTGGCGTCGACGATCACGACATTGACCTGTTCGAGGGCCAGTACGATGTGTCCGAGAACGGTATGGCATACAACAGCTACGTTATCTTGGGCGAAAAGATCGCTGTCGCCGATTCGGTCGACGGCGGTTTTGTCGATGAGTGGCTCGGCAACATCGAAGCCGTGCTCGACGGTCGCACGCCCGATTACCTGGTCGTTCACCATATGGAGCCCGATCACTCCGCTGGCATCGCCGCCTTTATGGAGCGCTATCCCCAGGCGCAGATTGTGGCCAGCATGGGCGCCTTCCGCATGATGGTCAACTACTTTGGCACCGATTATCCCGAGCGCAAGATGGTCGTCAAAGAGGGCGACGTGCTCGACCTGGGCGGCCACAGCCTGACGTTTGTCGGCGCTCCCAACGTTCACTGGCCCGAGGTGCTGTTCTCTTACGAGGCCACCGACAAGGTGCTCTTTAGTGCCGATGGCTTTGGCAAGTTTGGTGCCAATGACATCGAAGATCCGGAAGGGTGGGCCTGCGAGGCACGCCGTTACTACTTTGGCATCGTGGGAAAGTTCGGCAAGTTCGTGCAGGCCGTGCTTAAGAAGGCCGCCGATCTGGACATCCAGGTTATCTGTCCGCTCCATGGCCCCGTGCTAACCGAGAACCTGGGCTACTACCTCGACACCTACAACACCTGGTCGAGCTATCAGCCCGAGGACGAGGGCATCACCATTGCCTACGCGAGCGTGTATGGCCATCTGAAGGCTGCCGTTGAGGAGCTCGCCGCAGCGCTCGAGGCTCGCGGCCAGAAGGTCTCCGTCTTTGACTTGGCTCGCGACGATATGGCCGAGGCGGTTGAGGACGCGTTCCGCTATGACCGTCTGGTGCTCGCCTCCATCACCTATCAGGGCGAGATCTTCCCGTTCATGAGCACCTTTATCCACACGCTTGCCGAGCATGCCTACCAGAACCGTACCGTGGCGCTTGTCGAGGCCGGTTCCTGGGCGCCTGCAGCTGCCAAGGTTATGACCAAGGAGCTCGATGGTATGAAGGACATCACCCTGACGCAGAACAAGGTGACCGTGCTGGGTTCGCTCAACGACGCCTCGCGCGCCCAGATTGAGGCCCTCGCTGACGAGCTCTCCAAGTAGCGATACGTTCACGTTTAACGCTCAAACCACCACAAAGGGGACAGGCACCTTTGTGGTGGTTTTTGTTTACGCGCTGGCGATGATGAGGGCTGGACGAGCGTCGTTGGCTAACTCGGCGATCGAGGTGGCGACGGCATGGTCGGGGTCACGGTCCATCACGATGGTGCCGACATCGGTCAGTTTGGCAAAGCGGTACATGCCGCGTCCGTTGACCTTGCTGGCGTCCATGAGGGCAACGCCTTGACGGGCGGCGGAGATCATGGCTGTTTTGGTCTCGGCCATCTGCGGAAAGTCGGTCGTAAAGCCGCAGCCGGGAACAAAAGCGCCGGGGCACATGACGGCAAGGTCGGCATGGACCATTTGGATCGCCTGCATGGTGAGCGGTCCGTACAGATAGCGATGACCTTTGCGCAGTGCCCCGCCCAGCATGACGACATCGACCGAGGGCATGCTCTCGTCGATGTAATCGGCGATGGTGATGTCGGCCGTGATGACGGTGATGCCGTCGCGCTGGTCGAGCAAGCGGACAAATTCGAGCGCGGTGGTGCCCGAGTCGACAAGCAGTGTGTCGCCGTCATTGACGAGCTCGATGGCGCTTTGCGCGATGGCCTGCTTGGCGGCGACGTTGACGTTGATGCGGCGATCCTGCGTGGAGACGGTCAGGCGCTTGTGGAGCGATACGGCACCACCATGTGTGCGGCGCAGCTTGCCTGCTTCGGCGAGCGCGTCCAGGTCGGCGCGGGCGGTGACGGAGGACACGCTAAAGGTCTGGGCGATTTCTGCTACCTGCACCGAGGCGTTGTGCTCGAGCATTTCCATAATGGCGGTACGGCGTTCGTCGGCAAATGCACGGTTGGTAGCTTGGGCCATGTCTGCTCCATTCTCGGCTAAATTTGCAGGAATTGTGTTGACTCCATTTTCGTTCATTTTCTTTTTGAGTAAGAAAACACCTTTCGATTACTTATCTTTTCTATAAAAGAAAGACGCTGAACGCCCAAAATTCAATATCGAACACGCCCGCTCGGCTCCAATTCCTTCCGTTTACTTTTCAAAAACGACTGTATTGACCTGCATGGGCTCAATATCTCGCACGTGCAAAGCCGCTGAATTTCATACAATGAGCGCAGCAAAACGCAAGGTAAAACGCCTTGTGAACAACTACGCCCGATGTCCAGATGCGGGCGAGGGAGAGGAGCAAACGCTCATGGCACTTGTTACCACCGAAAAGATGCTCAAGGACGCTCAGGCCGGCCACTACGCCGTCGGCGCGTTCAACGTCGAGAACCTCGAGTTTGTTATGGCCGTTCTGGCCGCTGCCGAGGAGACCAAGTCCCCCGTCATCATGCAGACCACCCCGGGCACCATCAAGACCGCTGGTCTGGACTACTTCTACGGCATGGTCAAGGCTGCCGCCGAGCGCGCTTCCGTGCCCGTTGCCCTGCACCTCGATCACGGCGATGGCTATGACCGCTGCATGCAGGCTTTCCGCACTGGCTACACCTCTGTCATGATCGACGGTTCGCACGAGTCCTTCGAGGACAACATCGCCCTGACCAAGTCCGTCGCCGATGCTGGCCGCGCCATGGGCGTGCCCGTCGAGGCTGAGCTTGGTAAGGTTGGCGGCAAGGAGGACGACGGTCCCGCGGTTGAGGGCGAGAGCCCCTACACCGATCCGGCCGAGGCCAAGGAGTTCGTCGAGCGCACCGGCTGCACCTCTCTCGCTATTGGCGTTGGCACCAGCCACGGTGTGTACACGAGCGATCCGCACATCGAGCAGTCCGTGGTCAAGGCCATCCGCGACGCCGTCGACGTGCCGCTGGTTCTGCACGGCACCTCCGGTGTGCCCGATGAGCAGGTTGCCGAGGCTGTGAAGAACGGCATCTGCAAGGTCAACTACGCCACCGAGCTGCGTCAGGCCTACACCAAGGGCTTCATGGCCTACATGGCCGAGAACCCTGCCTGCTTCGATCCCAAGAAGCCGGCCAAGGAGGGTATGCGTGAGATCACCGAGCTGGTTAAGATCCGCATGACCAACCTCAACTCTGTGGGCAAAGCAGAGTAACAGCAAGGGTACTCCGACTCGCTACATATCCCGGGGAGGGACGAGGGCTTAGTTCCCCAATCGTCCTCGGGCATGCAAAAAGCCTCGCTGCGCACTTCGTGCGGCGAGGCTTTTTGCCCCCTGCGGAAAGATTGGAGAACTAAGCCCTCGTCCCTCCCAGGTTGACCTACTCGAGGTCGTCGCCCTTGTGGCGTTAGGTCTGAAAATAATAAGAAGCCTTCGCGCTGCGGAATGATTTTGGAAACTAAGTACGGGGACCCGCCCAAACCGTCCTGCTCAATCGCCCCTGTGGCGTTGGGGCGGAAAGGATGGGGCGCGTGGGTTATTTGGTCGTTAGGGTTAGTAGGTCGTTGGGGGTTTTGAGGTTGTAGGTGGCGTTTGGGATATCTTGGTGTGATCCCCATGCTGCTCGGGCAAAACTGACTCCTGCTGAAGTTGCGCATTGTTCGTCGTAGACGGTGTCGCCAACGTAGACGACGTTGCCAGGATTCGCGCCCGCACGTCGGAGATATTCGAGCATGGGTGCGGGTGCGGGCTTATGTTCGGCTGTGTCTTCGACAAGGATGATGTGCTCAAAATACTTATCGAAACCAAGGGGTGCAATTTCTTTTGCGTATTCGTCGCGCGCACGTGAGGAGACGATGCCAAGTTTGCAGCCGCTATCGGCGAGTGTTGCGATGACTTCAAGCAAACCTGGAAACACGCTGATGGTGCTTTTAAAGCTGGCGGCAACTTGACACCAGCGATCCAACGTTGCCTGCGAGTAGATCCCAAGTTTCTCAAGGGCATCCTTGCCGGGTATGCCGAGGGCAAAGTCAAGCTCGTGTCGGGGAAGCGTTTTGCTGGTCTCTTCTTGGACAATCTGGACAAGCGATGACAGAACGCTTTCTTCTGTATCTGCCAATGTCCCATCAACGTCAAATACGATATGGTCAAAGTGCTTCATATGATTGCTCCTCTCTGTTGTTTGCCTGCAAGTTTGATGCAGTGACAGAAGAAGGGCTAGCGGGATTTCTGCCTGGTGCTATCGAGATTCTGCCTCGCTGCTCGATAGCTCGAAGGAGTGCATCCCATTTGTTCTTTAAATACCTGGCCAAGATGGCTTGCTGTTATAAATCCGCATTGGCGCGCGACTGTCTGTACCGTTCGCGTGGTGTGTGCCAAAAGTTCGCAAGCACGGTTTATGCGGTATGCGCGTAGATATGCCGCCGGGGTCGTTCCTGCACAAGTTTCGATAATGCGGTAACACTCTCTTTCGCTTACGCCGGCTGCAGATGCCATCTGGGGCACATCTATAGCGGCTGCATAGTTTGCGCGGATAAAGTCCAGGATTGCCTTGAACTGTACGTCGCGGCTGGTCATCCAAGAGGCGCCGTCGGAAGAAAAGAGCGGTTCGGTCTTGGCGTTAATCTGAATCCAGAGCTCTGACAAACTATTTCGAAGCGCCATCTCGTTCTGCGGCCGTTGAAGGTCGTGGCTAAAGGAGCTCTTCAGCAAATCGATAAAGGGCATATCGTCGGGATTGGTGGGCGACCATTTGAGCACATCGACGCCTCGACATTGAAGCAATGGGTTGATGTAGCGCTTTTGGAGACGTCCCGCGGGATCGCCGAGCATCGACGGCTGAAAGATATGCAGCATTTGAATGGCTGGCGCCGAATTGGGTGATTGCAGCGTGCTGTGCAAAACGCCGCCGTTGATAAAGCCGGCGGACCCTTCCTCAAAGCGTACGTGCTCATGAGCCGCGCGCGTTCGATAGTCAATCGCTCCCTGCTCCATGTAGAAAAGCTCAACTTCGGAATGCCAGTGCCAGGGGACGGAATTGCCCGGATAGCGAGCGAATTCTGCGCGTTCGGCAATATAGGGCCAGTCTTCGGCGGTCTCGGGAAACGCTTCCTCGCGTCCTCCGCGGTGCAATTCTATGTGATCCATGTTTCGCATGGCATCAGTATAAAGCGCGATGGGCTTAGATTGCTCTTGCCTGTTCGGGGAACGCCTTGTCTAGGGATGCTTGGAGCTTTTCGAAGGATGCTCGTAAGTTGAGGCTCTGATCGGCTGAGCGCTTGGTTTTTGTGGTGGGGGAGTCGAGGAGACCGTTTCTCTGTGTCGGGGGGAAGGAGAAAGGGTTTGCATGTTTTAGGGATGGCTGCTGTGCTGCGTCATTGGAAGAATGCATGCTTATGCGGCCTCCTCGATGTCCACCAAAAGGTTGCGCACGGGGTGTGCTACTAGGTCCCGTGCGTTGGCAGTATTATGCCGCGGCTGCCGCAAAGAAGCGCTAAAGAAAGGCTTAACCTGGTTTGGTGTTACGATGAAACTGCAGGTCAGGGGTATCGAGTAACACTCTTGAAAGGTTTTGGGCTTAAGGGCTTTCTAAGGTTTGTGACGTGGATATGGCGTGGACGTGCGGAGCGTGTGAATGCTCGCTGTTAGCGCTGCGGCTCTGCGGCGCGCACCTGCTCGATGACCTTTTCCATCGTGGCGTCGATGCGATCCTTTTTGAGTTCGCATTCCCAGATGGTTATGGGCGTCCAGCCCATTTCGGTGAGCGCTGCCACGGCGGCACGGTCGCGCTCGACGTTGCGACGGAACTTTGCCTCCCAAAACTCAACATTGCGCTTGGGCTGGCTGGGGTTGCACTTGGGGCAGCGATGCCAAAAGCAACCGTTGACGAAGATGGCGATCTTGCGGCCGGGGAAGGCGATGTCGGGCTTGCCGGGAACCTTCCATTCCAGGCGATAGCCGGTGAGGCCCGCTGCGCGCAGGCGCTGGCGAACGAGCAGCTCTGGCTTGGTATTGGCG
>DXZN01000014.1 GCA_019419645.1 Collinsella sp.
GCACCGCGGTCGATAGCGCGCTTGGCCCCCTTGATGTTCTCGACCTTGCCAAGCTCGACCAGGCGCTTCATGACGAAGGGCTTGAAGAGCTCCAGCGCCATGGTCTTGGGCAGACCGCACTGGTGCAGCAGCAGCTTGGGGTCGGTAACGATTACCGAACGGCCGGAGTAGTCGACACGCTTGCCCAGCAGGTTCTGACGGAAACGACCCTGCTTGCCCTTGAGGGCCTCAGCGAGCGACTTGAGCGGGCGACCGCCACGGCCAGAGACCGGGCGACCACGACGGCCGTTGTCGAACAGGGCGTCCACGGACTCCTGGAGCATGCGCTTCTCGTTGTTCACGATGATCGCAGGGGCGTCCAGGTCGAGCAGGCGCTTGAGTCGGTTGTTACGGTTGATCACGCGACGGTACAGGTCGTTGAGGTCGGACGCGGCGAAGCGGCCGCCGTCGAGCTGGACCATCGGGCGCAGATCGGGCGGAATGACCGGGATGACATCCAGGATCATATTCGCGGGGCTGTTGCCGCCCTTCAGGAAGGCGTCAACGACCTCGAGGCGCTTGACGGCCTTCTCGCGCTTCTGCTTCTGGGAGTCCTCGTCGGCGATGATGGCCTTGAGCTTCTCGGCCTCGGAGGGGAGGTCGATGGCAGCGAGCAGGTCGCGAACGGCCTCGGCACCCATACCACCCTTGAAGTACATGGAGTAGTAACGGGTCATCTCGCGGAACAGCGGCTCATCGGAGATGAGGTCGCGCTCGGTGAGCTTCATGAAGGCGTTGAAGGCGTCCGTGCGGAGCTGCTTATCGTCCTTGCACTCTTCCTCGATGTCGACGATGCCAGAGGCGATCTCCTCGGGGGTCAGCGGCTCCTCGTCGGAGAACTCGTCAAAGTTCTCGGGGTTGCCCTGCTCCTTGAGGGACTCGATCTGGCGGGCGCACTCGGCATCGATCTCTTCCAGATCGGCGGCGAGCTCCTCGCGCAGGTCGTCAGCGTCGGCCTCGCGAGCCTCGTAGTCGACCTCGGTGATGATGTAGCTGGCAAAGTACAGAACCTTCTCGAGGTCCTTGGACTTGATGTCGAGCATACGGCTCATCGGGAAGCTCGTGGGGCTCTTGAAGTACCAGATGTGGGACACGGGAGCGGCGAGCTCGATGTGACCCATGCGCTCGCGACGAACCTTGGCCGAGGTGACCTCGACGCCGCAGCGCTCGCAGACGATGCCCTTAAAGCGGATGCCCTTGTACTTGCCGCAGGAGCACTCCCAGTCCTTGGCGGGACCGAAGATCTTCTCGCAGAACAGGCCGTCCTTCTCGGGCTTGAGGGTACGGTAATTGATGGTCTCCGGCTTCTTGACCTCACCGTGCGACCAGGAACGGATCTGGTCGGCGGAGGCAAGGGAGATCTTTACCGAGTCAAAATCAGTAGCTTCGAAATCTGCCACAGTCAACTACTCCTTATCAGTGGTCGTGGCGGCGACAGCCTCGGGTGCCTCGGCGGTCTCGGCATCCTGGGCCTCGACGTCGGTGTCAACGCCGGCGAGCGCAGCCAGGTCGTCGAGAGCAGAGGTCTCCTCGGCGGTCACAGGGGCGGAGGCGTCCTCGTCGGCATCGTGCATGGGCTCGATATCCAGTGCGAGGGAACGGATCTCCTTGACGAGAACCTTGAAGGACTCGGGGATACCCGGAACCGGGACGTTCTCGCCCTTGACGATGGACTCGTAGGTCTTGACGCGGCCCACGGTATCGTCGGACTTGACGGTCAGGATCTCCTGCAGGACGTTGGCAGCACCGTATGCGTACAGTGCCCAAACTTCCATCTCGCCGAAGCGCTGGCCGCCGAACTGAGCCTTGCCGCCCAGCGGTTGCTGGGTAACCAGGCTGTAAGGGCCGGTCGAACGGGCGTGGATCTTGTCGTCGACCATGTGGCCGAGCTTGAGGATGTAGGACGTACCCACGGTAATGGGCTCGCGGAACTCCTCGCCGGTGCGGCCGTCGAACAGGCGGGTCTTGCCGCGCTCGTCAAGCTGGGTGACAAACTCGGGGCGCATGTGATCGCCAAAGGCAGCGGTGGCCTTGTTGAGCATGTTCTTGTTGGCGCGACGGATGACCTCGGCGATCTCGTCCTCCTTGGCGCCGTCGAAGACGGGCGTCGAGACGAAGAACGGACCGGGGACATACTTGTCGGAGTCGGCATCCTCGGTATCCCAACCGCAGGCAGCAGCCCAGCCAAGGTGGCACTCGAGCAGCTGACCGACGTTCATACGCGAAGGAACGCCCAGCGGGTTGAGGATAACGTCGATCGGGGTACCGTCAGCCATGTAGGGCATGTCCTCGACCGGCAGAACGTTACAGATAACGCCCTTGTTGCCGTGGCGACCGGCGATCTTATCGCCCTGCTGGATCTTACGACGCTGGGCGACGTAGACGCGCACCTGCTCGTTGACGCCGGGGGCCAGGTCGTCGCCGTTCTCGCGGCTAAAGCGGACGACGTCGATGACGCGGCCATAAGCGCCGTGAGGCATCTTAAGGGAGGTGTCGCGAACATCGTGAGCCTTGGCACCGAAGATGGCGCGCAGCAGGCGCTCCTCGGCGGTCAGAGCGCTCTCGCCCTTAGGCGTGACCTTGCCGACCAGGATGTCGCCAGGGCCGACCTCGGCGCCGATGCGGATGATGCCGTCCTCATCGAGGTTGGCAAGCATGTCCTCGGAGAGGTTCGGGATCTCGCGAGTGATCTCCTCGGGACCGAGCTTGGTGTCGCGGGCGTCGATCTCGTGACGGGTGATATTGATGGTCGTCAGCAGGTCCTCGGCCACCAGGCGCTCGGACACGACGATACCGTCCTCGTAGTTGAAGCCTTCCCACGGCATGTATGCCACGGTGAGGTTCTGGCCCAGTGCGAGCTCGCCATGATCGGTCGAAGGACCGTCGGCCAGAGGCTCGCCCTGCTCAACGGTGTCACCGACGCGCACGAGCGGACGGTGGTTGATGCAGGTGGACTGGTTGGAGCGCTGGTACTTGGCCAGGTGATACTCGTCCATGCCGCCGGCATGCTTGACGATGATCTTGGAGGCGTCGGCATAGATGACTTCGCCGGCGTTCTTGGCCAGGGTAACCTCGCCAGAGTCCAGGGCGGCGCGACGCTCCATGCCGGTACCGACATAGGGAGCGGCGGGGTGAACCAGCGGCACGGCCTGACGCTGCATGTTAGCGCCCATGAGCGTACGCTTGGCGTCGTCGTGCTCGAGGAACGGAATCAGCGTGGCTGCGACGGAGAGCATCTGACGCGGCGAGACGTCCATGTAGTCGACGTCCTCGACAGGCACGTCGGCGGGAGCGCCGAAGGAGCCGTCGAAGTCGCGGGTACGGGCGATCACGGTATGCGGACGGACGATCTTGCCCTCGGCATCGGTCGTGATGAACTCGTTGGTCTTGGGATCGAGCGGCGTGTTGGCCGGCGCGATGACGTGCTTCTCTTCCTCGTCAGCGGTCATCCAGTCGATCTGGTCGGTGGCAACGCCGTTCTCGACACGACGGAACGGGGCCTCGATGAAGCCATACTCGTTGACGCGGGCGTAGAGGGCGAGCGAGCCGATCAGGCCGATGTTGGGGCCTTCGGGAGTCTCGATCGGGCACATGCGGCTGTAGTGCGAGTTGTGAACGTCGCGGACGGCCGTCGGCACGTTGGTGCGGCGGCTGGAGCCCGACTTGTGGCCGGCAAGGCCGCCAGGGCCGAGTGCGGACAGACGGCGCTTGTGAGTCAGACCGGTCAGGGGGTTCGCCTGGTCCATGAACTGCGAGAGCTGCGAGGAACCGAAGAACTCCTTGATAGAGGCCACGATCGGACGGATGTTGATGAGCGACTGCGGGGTGATCTCGTCGATGTCCTGGGAGCTCATGCGCTCACGGACGACGCGCTCCATACGGCTCATGCCGATACGGAACTGGTTGGCGACGAGCTCGCCGACGGTGCGGATGCGGCGGTTGCCGAAGTGGTCGATGTCGTCGACCTTGAAGCCCTGCTCGCCGGCAGCGAGGGACAGCAGGTAGCGCAGCGTAGCGACGATATCCTCGTCGGTGAGCACCGTGACCTCTTCCTCGGTGGTGAGGTTGAGCTTCTTGTTGACCTTGTAACGACCGACGCGGGCCAGATCGTAGCGCTGCGGGTTAAAGAGCAGGCCCTCGAGCAGGCTGCGGGAAGCATCCACGGTGGGAGGCTCGCCCGGGCGCAGGCGACGGTAGATCTCGATGAGGGCGTCCTCGCGAGTGAGGGCGGTATCGCGCTCGAGGGTGCGCTTGATCACATCGGAGTTGCCGAGCAGCTCGATGATGTCGTCGTTGGTGACGGCGATGCCAAGGGCGCGCAGGAACATCGTGGCGCTCTGCTTGCGCTTACGGTCGATGGAGACCATGAGCTGGTCGCGCTTGTCGACCTCAAACTCGAGCCAGGCACCGCGGGACGGGATGATCTGAGCCTTGTAGATCTGCTTGCCCGAATCCATCTCGGAGCTGTAGTACACGCCCGGGGAACGGACAAGCTGGGAGACGACGATACGCTCGGTACCGTTGATGATAAAGGTGCCCTGATCGGTCATCATGGGGAAGTCGCCCATAAAGACGAGCTGCTCCTTGATCTCGCCGGTCTCCTTGTTGGTGAGACGGACGTCGGTCAGAAGCGGAGCCTGATAGGTCATGTCCTTCTCGCGGCACTCCTCGACGGTGTGCGCGGGATCGCCAAACTGATGCTCGCCGAAGGTAACCTCGAGAACATGGTTCTGGCTCTGGATGGGGCTGGATTCCTTGAACGCCTCACGAAGGCCCTCGTCCTTAAAACGCTCAAAGGATTCCCTCTGAACAGAGATAAGGTTGGGGAGCTCCATGGCCTCCGGGATTTTCCCGAAGCTGACGCGCTTGCGCTCAGTGGCAGTGTATGCGTAGGTCACCAGGTTTTTCCTCCTTCACGGAAATGCTCGGTGGATTGGCGAGGCATAGCTTCGCCAGTTATCGCAACCTAATAGTTTATCAGGTACCGACCGTTGAGCAAGAAAAGCCTTGACGCGATTGAGTTTTTGGAGTAGCAAAGTTTTTCGACAGAAAATGAGCAGGTAAATGTATGTGTATCGAACACCTGTTCATATATTTTCTGTGAACAGAGGGCTGGCAATCGCAGCTCTTATAAAAAAACGGGCGCGAACCGAAGTCCGCACCCGTAAATGTCGATGCCCGAAAGGCTTATTTGCGCTTCAAACCGCCGCGCTCGTCGATGGCGTCCCAGAAGGCGCCGGCAAAGCGAGGATCGTTTGCAGCCATGAGGGCGTTGGTAGCCATCCAGCCAGACGGGGTACCGGTATCGTAACCCGACAGCGGGTCGATGACGACAGCGTACATGGCCTCGCGATCGAGCGAACGCGCCATGGCGTCGGTGAGCTGGATCTCGCCGCCCTTACCGGCCTGCTGATCGGCGAGCAAGTCCATGACCAGCGGGCTCAGCAGGTAGCGACCGACGATGTACAGGTTGGACGGAGCCGCCTCGGGAGCGGGCTTCTCGACCAGACCACCGATGCGCCAAACGGCACCGGGCTCGTCGTCGGCGGCATTCTCAAAGCCCTCGAGAGAGCCCACGCGATCGCCGGCGATGACGCCGTAGCGGCTGACTTCCTCGGGAGCGCACGCGGCAACGGCGATAACCGAAGCGCCACCGTGCTCCTTGGAGACGGCCAGCATCTTGTCGCAGATGTCGCGGTTGGGCACAACGTAGTCGCCCAGAAGAACCAGGAAGTTCTCCCCTGCCACAGCGTCGGCGGCAGAGCGAATGGCGTGACCGAGGCCCTTGGGCTCGTACTGATAACGGAAGTCAACCGGCATACCGCCCGCATGGGCGACAGCGTCGGCGTAGGCGTCCTTACCGCGCTCGCGAAGCAGGTTCTCGAGCGAACGGTCGGGCTGGAAGTAGTTCAGCAGCTCGGGCTTGCCGGGCGAGGTAACGATGATGGCGTCGTCGACCTCCTCGGGGTCGAGCGCCTCCTCGACGACATACTGGATGACCGGCTTGTCGAGAACCGGCAGCATCTCTTTGGGCGTGCACTTGGTGCCAGGCAGAAAACGCGTGCCAAGACCGGCGGCGGGGATGATTGCCTTCATATTATTCAAGGATCCTTTCGCAGGCGCAGGATGCGCCCTGTGCGTGCGGCACGGCGGCCGCAGACCAAATTGCGATACCGAAGTATCCTACCGCTGCTAATTAACGTTAATGCAGGCAAGCGCCATTCTTCAGCAGGTCAACGCAAATTATTGCTCGAATGGTGCAATTTTATCGCCCAACGGTAGCAACGCCAAAGCACCGCAAGCGGCAGCAATTTGTATGCCGAGCCAACAAAATAGAGGGATCAAAACGAAAAAGACGGGGCTCGCAATGCGAACCCCGTCTGCAAAGAAATCTGGCGAGAAAGCCTGATTACTTGAGGGTGACAGCAGCGCCAGCAGCCTCGAGCTTCTCCTTGGCAGCCTCGGCGTCCTCCTTCTTGGCACCCTCGAGAACAGCCTTGGGAGCGCCCTCGACGACCTCCTTGGCCTCCTTCAGGCCAAGGTTGGTGAGCTCACGGACGGCCTTGATGACCTGGATCTTGTTGTCGCCGAAGCCCTCGAGCACGACGTCAAACTCGGTCTTCTCCTCGGCCTCAGCAGCGCCAGCAGCGGGAGCGGCGACAACAGCGGCAGGAGCAGCGGCGGAAACGCCGAAGGTGTCCTCGATAGCCTTAACGAGCTCGGAAGCCTCGAGAAGGGTCATTTCCTTAAGAGCATCGATGATCTCATCGGTGGTAAGCTTAGCCATTTCTAAGTCCTTTCGGTTTCCGTGTCTGTGCACGGAGATCAGTTAAAACACGGCGCGAATGCGCCAGGGGTGCGGCGTTGCCGCCGCGGGTGAAAACAGCGACTAGGCTGCCTTCTGCTCGGAGACCTGCTGGATCGAACGAGCGAGACCAGAGGAAACGCCGTTGACGCAGACAGCGATGTCGCGAGCGAAACCGGAGATGAGACCGGCGATCTGGCCGAGAAGCTGGTCCTTGGTGGGCAGCTCGGCGATAGCCTTAACATCATCAGCGGAAACGGCCTTGCCGTCGGAGATACCGCCCTTGATCTCAAGGACACCCTTGGACTTAGCGGAGAAGTCCTTAAGGGTCTTAGCGGCCTCGACCGGCTCGGTCTCGTAGAACACATAAGCGACGGGGCCGGCGAGGATCTCGTCAAGCTCGGGCTGCTCCTGGTTCTTGAGAGCGATCTTGACCAGGTTGTTCTTGTAGACCTTCATCTCGGCGCCGCACTCGCGAAGCTGATGACGCAGCTCCTGAGCCTGCTTAACCGTCAGGCCGTTGTAGTTGACGACGAACAGACCGGCGTTCTCGGCGATACGGGACTCGATCTCTGCAACCTTGTCGATTTTGTACTGCTGGGGCATGAATTACACCTCCTCGAATTCTTTCCGGGCACGGTCCGCCACAAGGACGTGACGGGGGCATGTCCAAAAAGAAAGCCCCCGCGCTGCATGAGCGACGGGGGCGAGAAGACATATCTACTCGACCACCTCGGCTGGCGGGATATCCCATTAAGCTCGCGGGCAATGCCCGTTTGCACCGGCTGTCTCTGGCAGCGGATTCGTGCGTGAACCGAAAGTATTATGGCGGGGACCCTGGCGTCGGTCAACGGGCGCGAGGATTCGTACACAAACCCTGCATACGCTCCGGTCCGAGGGGCCGGGTTGAGATTTTCGCTCGGTCAAGTCCTGGCTCGCACGAAGGCCACATTAAGTGGCCTTCGGCTCGTGCGGAATCTACGAAAATCTCAACCCGGCCCCTCGGACCGGAGCTGCGGTAACTTTGCTGCGAATCCTCGCGCCCGTTGAGCGACGCGCCCCACGCATAACCCTTATGTCGGTAGGCTGATGCGTTGCGTCCCTGATGGCTACAGGGTTGAAACGAAGGTGGACAGGCGGTGGAGGCCTTCGTCTAGGTTTTTGTCGGAGACGCAGTAGCTTAGGCGGATGTGGCCTTCGGTGCCGAAACAGTCGCCTGGGACTAGGGCTACGTTTGCTTCTTTGATGGCTTTGATGCAGAAGTCTTCGCTTGTTAGGTCGAACTGCTTAATGCTGGGGAAGGCGTAGAAGGCGCCTGCCGGTTCTACTACGTCGAGGCCCATGGCGTCTAAGGCTGCGAGCACGCGTTCGCGGCGGGCTCGGTAGACTTTGAGCATGGGGGCAGGGTCGACGGTGAGGGCTCGGGCCGCGGCGTCCATCTCAAAGGAGACGGCGCTCGATACTAGGTATTGGTGAGCCTTGGCGATCTCGGCGATAACGGGAGCTGCCGCTGCGAGCCAGCCCAAGCGCCAGCCGGTCATAGCCCAAGGCTTGGAGAAGCTCTCGATGACCACCGTCTGATCGCGCAGCTCCGGGTGGCGCTGGGCAAAGCGCTCGTAGCCATCCACATAAACCAGGCGGTTGTATACGTCGTCGCAGACCACGTAGATGCCCGCCTGCTCCGCCACGTGCGCCACGGCGTCGAGCGAAGCCGCGTTGAGGATACAGCCCGTAGGATTGTTGGGCGAGCAGATGACGATGGCCTTGGTCGCCGGCGTCACGCAAGCACGAAGCGCATCCTCGTCAATCTGGAATTGCGCGGGCTCCGTATCCAAAAAGACTGCTTTGGCGTGGTTGGCCACGACGATGCTCTCGTACAGGCCAAAGGCAGGCGTGGGGATAATGACCTCGTCGCCGGGGTTGAGCATAGCCATGAATGTTGCCGACAGGGCCTCGGTCGCGCCGTCGGTTAGGATGACCTCGTCGGCCGAAAACGTAAGGCCCGCGTCCCCCATGTAGGCAGATAACGCCTCACGCAGGGCGGGGCGACCGTTGTTGGGCGGATAGTGCGTGTCACCGCGGTCCAGCGAGGCAGTCACCTCGGCGCTAATCACATCGGGCGTGGGAAAATCGGGCTCGCCGAGCGCAAGCGCGATGCACCCCGGGTGCTGGGCAGCGAGCGCGTTTATCCGACGGATGCCGGAGGGCCTGAGCGTGGCAAGCGAGGTATTCATGGGCAGACGCATGGCATTCCTTTCGTAAGGGTTGCACTAGGATAGCGCGCCCGCGCGCCGCCGGACGGTGTAACCTAAACGGAAACCAACCGGAAAGGAGGCGGCATGGAGACGGCCGCATGCGGCGATGTACCAAAAACGTTGCAAACCATTGCGTATATCAGCATTCCCAATAGCGCGGATCTTGAGTTTTTGCTTTGGGACCTGCAGGATGCCATCGCGGCGTATGCCCGGCTTTCCGGTACTTCGCTCCCCCGCCCGGTCAACTTGAAGTCAAATGACGCCGTTGCGGCCGATGGCATGGTGCTCGCCGTTGATGATGCATTTGACGATGAGGCGATGACCGCTGTCGAGCAGATACTCGATCGCTTTGGCGGTACGGGAACGCGTGTCTATGCCGTGATTCGAGCCGCACAAGAGGGCGCTGAGCAGGCGCGTGGGGCCGCCGTTCGTCTGCACAAGGCATGCGAGCGCCAGGGCCAATTGTGGTGTGGCGGCGTTGTCATCTGCGCCGGCAGCGGCATCGCAGCGCTTCGCCATTCCCCACGCATGGGCCTCTTGCGCCGACCATTTTCGGAAGCGATGGATAAGCTCGTGGGCGCTGTGCGCATGGGCTGCTCCATTGAGCATGCGCAGCTGCTTGGCGGTGGCAATGCCGGTAGCGTCGACGCCGACGGCATGGTGCGTGTCGAGCCCGCGCTGCCCGCGCCGATCTGGCGCACCATCATCAAACGCCTCGGCGCCCATGCTCAATCAAATATCTAAATTAGAGAGCAGCCCAGTCAACTGCCTCGCGCCAGCGCTCGACAAGGCGCTCCAGACGCCAAGCCGCATTGGCAGGACTTGTCGAGGGCAGGACGATGGCGGGCAGCCCAGTGCGTTCTTGTAGATAGCGCTTATAGAGGCGCCCCGCCGTACCACCGTTGCATATCACCTGCTCAATGGGAGCTGCGTCGGTAATGCACTCGATATGTGCCGGCACAACGTTACGAATGCTCGCGTCGCTCGAGCCCTTAATGTCGCAGCTCTCGATCACATCCCACAGGGCCACGCCACCGTTCAGCAGCATGACCCGCTTGGCGGCAATGGAGGCATCGAGCGTCGCAAGCTCGCTGCCCGCCAAAAGGTCGCCCTCGTTGGGCGGCACGGGCACACCGAGACACGCGGCCATCACGCGCCAAAAGCGATTCTGAGGGTTGCCGTAATAAAAGGCATTGGCGCGCGAAAGCACCGAGGGAAACGACCCCAGCACCAAAACACTCGAGCGCTCGTCAAACACGGGTTCAAACCCATGCTCAATATGTTGATAGCCCTCGTCCGGCGCGGCCACGAGCTAGGCCCTCAGCAGATAGCGTACCTCGTAGGGTGCAAGCTCGAGGGAGCCCGTAAGCTCGACCGTGGGCGCACCGTCGGCAAGCAGATCGACAAAGGAGCCGTTGAGCTCGCCGGCGCCAAAGGTGTAAGGCTCATCCACGGCGTTCACCGCCACGAGCACCGTCGCGTCGTCGCAGGCGCGTTCGAACAGCAGCTGCTTGTTCTGAATCACCACGTTGCGATAGGCACCGTAGTTGAGAGCACGAGCCGCCGCGTCGTCGGCCAAGCGCAGGCGCGCAAGCTGCTTGATGAAGGCCGTCAGCTCGTTGGGCGCAGGCTCATCGAGCGCAGGTCGCAGCGCCCAGTCGCCATCGGGGCCGCCCTTTTCGCCAGGAATCCCCCACTCGCTGCCATAGTAGACGCACGGGATGCCCGGCATACCAAACAGCATGCCATAGGCGGGACGCAGGCACGACTTGTCGGTGAGGATGCTTGCCAGGCGCGGCACATCGTGGTTGTCGACAAACGACAGCAGATGCTTGCCGCGATAAATGCACCACGGGTCACCGCCAAACTGGCGATGCAGCGAGTGTGCGATCTCGAACATGTTGACCGAGTTAAAGCTGGAGTACAGGCCCTTGTAGCACTCGTAGTTGGTGCAGGAGTCAAGCATCTCGTCGTTGACGATCTGGTTGTAGTCGCCGTGGAGCGTCTCGCCGATCAGCACAAAATCGGGCTTGAGCTCGCGGGTAAAGGTATGCAGACGACGCATGAAGTCGCGGTCGAGCATATAGGCAACGTCCAGGCGCAGGCCGTCGACGCCAAAGACGTCGGCCCAACGGCGCACGGACTCGAGCAGGTAATCGACCACAGCGGGATTTTGCAGGTTGAGCTTCACAAGCTCAAAATGGCCTTCCCAGCCCTCGTACCAAAAGCCGTCGCCGTAGCACGAGTCGCCGTCAAAGCTGATGTGGAACCAGTCCTTGTACGGCGAGTCCCACTTGCGCTCCTGCACGTCGCGGAAGGCCCAAAAACCGCGGCCAACGTGGTTAAAGACAGCATCGAGCACCACGCGGATGCCATGGGTATGCAGCGTCTCGCATACAGCGGCAAAGTCGGCATCCCCACCCAGGCGGCGATCGATGTGGCGCAGGCTGCGCGTATCGTAGCCGTGGCTATCGGACTCGAGCGGTGGATTGATCAGCACAGCGCCAACGCCGAGTTCCTGCAGGTAGTCGGCCCATTGGGCAATCTTCATGATAGGAGCATCGGGGTTGGGCGCGGTGCCGGCAGCTTGGGCAAGCTCATTCTCGGCAACGGGTGCGGCGTTTTCGCGCGGAGCTCCACAGAAGCCTAGCGGATAGATCTGATAGAACGTCGTCTCGTATGCCCACATAGCAACCTCCCGGTAAGCTCAACACAACGACATCCATTGTATGCCCAGCCTGTATCCTCTCCCCCAAAATAAGTTGCGGTGAAATACGGACTGTTTTCCGGGTTTATTGGGTCCAGCAGTCCGTATTTCACCGCAACTGATGAGGGGATGTGATTAGGCGACGGGCTTGGCGCGGCGTATGGCCGGGAACAGCACCGTGATGGCGAGGATGACGCCCACGACGGTAATCGCCCCGCCCGCAAAGCCAATCCAAGCGATACCGGGACCCGAAACCACGGCGCCGCCGATTGCGGTGCCCGTGCCGATACCGAGGTTAAACAGGCCCGAGAAGATCGACATGGCGACGGCCGACGAATCCGCCGGCGTGTACTTGATGAGCTCGGCCTGGAACGCAACGTTAAAGGCCGTGGAGCAGCAGCCCCATAGCGCGCAAACAGCGAGAACGGCGACGAGCGACGGTGCAACCGGACCCATGAGCAGCAGGGCCACAGGCACGCCGGAGAGTGTGATAGCCAAGAACGGAAAGCGATGCCCATCGAACAGGCGGCCAAACAGCCAGCTTCCGAGCAGACCAGAGCAGCCGAACGCCGTCAGCGTCATGGTGATGGCGCCCGCGTCGACGTGCGCGACCTGTGCCAGGAACGGCTCGATATAGCTGTAACCCGTATAATAGCCGGTCGCCATAAAGACCGTGACCGCATAAAGCGCGATGAGGAACGGGTTCTTGAGCAGCTCGGGAAGCTGTTTGAGCGTAAAGCGCTCGCCCGCCGGCATGGCCGGGAACACCGCGGCCTGGTAGACAACCGCGACAGCCGAGAGGGCCCCGACCACGGCGAATGTCATGCGCCAGCCCACGGCCAGTCCGATGGCGCGGCCGATCGGCAGGCCAAAGATCTGCGCGATGGACGAGCCCGTGGCGATCATGCTAATGGCGAGCGCCCCGTGGCGACTGTCGACCAGGCGCGAGGCCATGATCGAGGCGACCGACCAGAACACGGCATGCGCGCAGGCGACCACCAGACGCGCGCAAACCAAAATAGGATAGGTAGGCGCCACGGCGGACAGGAACTGACCCAGCGAGAACACGGCAAGCACGCCGAGCAGCATACGCTTGAACTCGAAGCGCGAGGCAAACACCATAAGCGGCAACGACAGCAGCATGACGCCCCAGGCGTAGACCGAGATCATGATGCCGGCCTGGGCCTCGGTGAGCGAGAACGACGCGGCAATATCAGTCAGAAGGCCAATGGGCATGAACTCCGACGTGTTGAATACGAACGCGCAACAGGCGAGCCCGATAAGCGGGAGCCACTGCTTGAGTGAGATGCCATCTTGTCTTGCCTGAGCCATATAGGAAAACCTCTCCGATTGTCTTGAGCGGTGGGCGATTATATAGCAACGGCCCCGCATCCGTCAGTACAGATGCAGAGCCGCGATCAACTCAATACACAGAGGTTGCGCCGTCAATAAATAACTAAGCCAGCCCCAGCAATATGCCCGCCGAATGCACGACAAACGCCACGATCCAGGCGACCGTCACCTGAAACGCGAACACGGCAACGGCATAGCGCGCGCCCAACTCGCTCTTGACGGCGCCGATGGACGCCACGCAGGGCGGGTACAGCAGCGTAAAGACCAGGAACACGTAGGCAGTAAACGGCGAAAACATGGTCGACAGTGCCGCGGGTGACGTTGCACCCAAAAGTACGGTGAGGGTCGAGATGACGCTCTCCTTGGCGATAAGTCCGGTGACGAGCGCCGTGGATGCACGCCAGTCGCCAAAGCCAAGCGGCGCCAGCGCCGGCGCGATAATGCTACCCAGACCGGCAAGTAGGCTCTGCGACTGATCGGCGACCACATTAAAGCGAATGTCGAACGTCTGCAGGAACCAGATGACCACCGTAGCGGCAAAGATAATGGTAAAGGCCTTGGTAATAAAGTCCTTGGCTTTATCCCATGCCAGCATCACCGTCGTCTTGACGCTCGGCAGGCGATAGTTGGGGAGCTCCATGATAAACGGCACCGGGTCGCCCTTAAATGCCGTGCGGTTGAGTACCAAAGCCGCGATGCAACCGACCGCGATGCCGATCAGATAGAGCGAGACCATGGCGGGAACTGTCGCCTGCGGGAAAAACGCCCCGCACAGCAGACCGTAGACCGGCAACTTGGCCGAGCAGCTCATAAACGGCGTGAGCATGACCGTCATCTTGCGGTCGTGCTCGGATGGGAGCGTACGGGTCGACATGATAGCCGGCACGGTACAGCCAAAACCGACGAGCATGGGCACGAAGCTGCGGCCCGACAGGCCAAAGCGACGCAATACCTTATCCATGACAAAGGCCACGCGTGCCATGTATCCGGAGTCTTCCAGAATGGAGAGGAACAAAAAGAGCACGACGATAATCGGCAGGAAGGTCAGCACGCTGCCCACACCCGCAAGCACGCCGTCGACAGCCAGCGAGCGCACCACGTCGTTGGTGCCGAACGCCTTGAGACCCGCATCGGCCGAGGCGATGATGGCAGCGATGCCGTCCTCCATGAGTCCCTGCAACGCCGCGCCGATCACGCCAAACGTCAGCCAAAAGACGAGGCCCATGATCACCAGGAACGCCGGAATGGCCGTGTAGCGACCCGTCAGGATGCGGTCGATCTTAACGGAGCGCACGTGCTCGCGGCTCTCGTGCGGCTTGACGACGCAACGCCCGCACACGTCGCCGATAAAGCTAAAGCGCATATCGGCCAGCGCGGACAGGCGGTCGGTGCCGGCTTCGCCCTCCATCTGGGTAATGATGTGCTCGATAGCGTCGAGTTCATTGCGATCCAGGTGAAGCGCCTCGGTCACCAGCTCATCGCCCTCAACCAGCTTGGTCGCTGCAAAGCGCACCGGGATGTGCGCCGTCACGGCATGGTCCTCGATAAGGTTGGCAATGCCGTGGATGCAGCGATGCAGTGCACCACCGTCCGAGCCATCGGGCGCGCAGAAGTCCAGGCGACCGGGGCGCTCGCGGAACCGCGCCACGTGCAGAGCGTGTTCCACCAACTCGCCGATGCCCTCGTTGCGGGCAGCGCTAATGGGGACAACAGGCACGCCCAACAGGCTCTCGAGCAGGTTGACGTCCACGGCGCCGCCGTTGGCCGTCACCTCGTCCATCATGTTGAGCGCGATGACCATGGGGCGGTCGAGCTCCATAAGCTGCAGCGTCAGGTACAGGTTGCGTTCGATGTTGGTGGCGTCGATGATATCGATGATGGCGTCGGGGGTTTCGTCCAAGATGAATTGGCGGCTGACGATCTCTTCGCCCGTGTACGGTGACAGGGAGTAAATGCCGGGCAGGTCGGTAACGCTTGCCTCAGGATGGTTGCGGATGGTGCCGTCCTTGCGGTCGACCGTCACGCCGGGAAAGTTACCGACATGTTGATTGGAGCCTGTCAGCTGGTTGAACAACGTGGTCTTACCGCAGTTTTGGTTGCCGGCAAGGGCAAAATGAAGCGGTGCGCCCTCGGGCACGGCCGTCTTGGCCGCGCGGGGCGAATACGTCCCCTCGCCGAGTGCCGGGTGCTCCGTCGTGCCGATTGCGGCGTTAGCGCGCGGACCCGTATCTGTGTCGTGAACACCCACGAGCTCGATGCGAGCAGCATCGTCCTTGCGCAGCGTCAACTCGTAGCCACGCAGGCGAATCTCGAGCGGGTCGCCCATGGGAGCGTACTTCATCATGGTGACTTCGGTGCCCGGCGTTAGGCCCATGTCCAAAATATGCTGTCGGAGTGCCTGATCGTCCGATGCCACCGATGCGACAACGGCGTCCTTTCCAATCTCGAGTGTATCGAGCTTCACGCGCTCATCCTTTCGTTAGACGCGGTTAACCGTTTACCGGGGCTAACCAACTCGTAACGACAAATGATAGCGCTCTGAACTATTATATAAAGCCAAATACCGATGTTTACCTGCGCAAACTTTATGCGGTGCGCCCCGAAAGCTCTTTGCGCATACCGCTCAGCGAGATCGAAATGGAACCCGACCGCGCGGTAGCAGTGAGTCGATCACCCTCAACCGACCCCGTGCATGTAAAGGGCGCCTTGCCCATCAAGACGTGGGAGATAGTACCCGAGAGCTCAAAGAAATCGCCCTCAGCGCGGGCACCCGAGAGAGCGATATTGAGACCCCTGACGTTTAGTACTGCCCTGAGCACGCCGTTCACCCCATGTGAAAACGTCACCTCGCCGCGTTTACTCCCCACCGGCGTCTGGGCCGAAACCACATACGTACCCTCAAGCATGGCTCCTCCTCTAAGCAGACTTTTTGAAACGGGCAAGTAGTCTACTGTTACATATGGCGCTCCAGGAAGCGGAAGGCTAGGCGGATCCAAGGACGGACTGCCACCTGCTTGTCCTCGTTGTCGACCGCGGTATTGGCGTTGCCGAGCGAAAGGCCGTGGCCACCCTGGTCAAAGACGTGCATCTCGCATGCAACACCCTCCTCGGCCATGCGCTGCGCGAACGGGTAGGCCTGCGCGACCGGCGCCGTCTTATCGTCCGAAACGCCCCACACAAAGGTCGGGGGCATCTGGCGCGAAACGTGCGTGGTAGGGCAAATGTCGGTCAGGTGCTCATCGGTCGCCTCGCCGCCCGTCACCATCGACAGATAGTCGTTGAGCAAATCGCGCCCTGTCTTGCCACCCGTCTTGGGCACGCGCAGGTCGATGCGCGGGTCACGCGTCTGCATATCGCGCACATAGGCAAGGTCGAGCAACGGATAGCCCAGCACCACGGCGTCGGGACGAATATCCTCCGGACGAGCCCCGGCAAGGCCCGCGAAGGGTCCGGTCTTCCACTGCGTTGCCAACGAGGCGCAGATCATGCCGCCCGCCGAGAAACCCACGATGCACACGCGCTTGGGATCGACATGCCACTCGTCGGCGTTGGCGCGCACGGTAGCGACCATCTTGGCGAGGTCCGCCTGCGGGTGCGGAAAGCTCACGTCGCCCGTGGCGCTCGTCACATAGTTGAGCACAAAGGCCTGGTAGCCGCGGTCCAAAAACGCAAACGCCACCGGGTCCTGCTCGTGCGGAGCGATA
Source organism: Collinsella sp. (assembly GCA_019419645.1). Lineage (GTDB taxonomy): Bacteria > Actinomycetota > Coriobacteriia > Coriobacteriales > Coriobacteriaceae > Collinsella. Next base: position 16,864 of record DXZN01000014.1, read on the forward strand.
TGCGTAAACCCGCCTCCGCCGCAGATGATCACCGCGGGGCGGCGGCCATTGGGCTTGTCGGGCAGCGGCTCGGCACCCAGATACGTAAACGTCGCCGGATAATCCTCGGTCGGCTCCTCGCCCCACAGCGCATGGCTCTCAATAATCATAGGTGCTCCCTCCGTGCGATTCGTGCGCACTCGTTTTTCGCACCTTAGCGTACCCCACTTGAGCCCGCGGCGCAGAAACACCCCCGCAATAAGTTGGCCTTCAACTGATATATCACATAATCGCTGTTCAGAGGCATCGTTAAGCAGCGTAAAATAGGAGCGCTGACCGTGCTGGGAAACACGTACGAAACGTTTCCGGCAAACCACACGCGTGCAACATGCACGCCTGATACGTTGGAGGCATCTATGGGTCTGCTCGATTCGCTCAAGTCCACGTTCACTTCGTCGGGCGAGGCGTCCGTTCCGCCCGCAGCAAGCTTCGCCACCCGCGAAGGCGTCATCTACGCTCCCGTCAACGGCGTGCTCGTCAATCTGAGTGAGGTTCCCGACGAGACCATCGCCTCGGGCATGCTCGGCCAGGGTTACGGCATCGAGCCCATTACCGGCACCATTTACGCCCCCGCCAACGGTCGCATCGGCGCCACCACCGTCACCAATCACTCCATCGGCATGATCACCGAGGACGGCCTGCGCGTGTTCATCCATGTTGGCCTGGGCACCGTGGAAATGAACGGCAAGGGTTTTGCCCGCTTTGTCGAGATGGGTGACACGGTCAAGGCCGGCCAGCCGCTCATCAGCTTCGACCGCGACGCTATCAAGGCCGCCGGTCACGAGGACATCGTGACCGTCATCATCTCTGAGCTCGACCGCCTCAAGAGCATCGACCACGTCGGCGAGTCTGGCACGCTTATCGGCGGCAATCCGCTCGTCAAGCTTGGCGATCCGCTGCTGGTTGCCAAGACCAAGTAGCCGATCATCATCGCATAAAGGCTCAACCACCCGCGCATCTTTGCCGCATCTGTGTTGTTGTTTTTGCCTATGTAGAGGTTCTGAAACGTTTCTATATAGGCAGCTGAGCATCAACGCAGGTGCGGCTTTTGCGTAGCGAAGCATCGCCCCGCGGCATGTTGTTCAACCGCACGAACCCCCTTCCTTTGTCCGCACAGAGCGCTAGACTGCTAGGTCGACATTGGAGGAAAGATCGATGCAAAACACACCCACGGGCGCCGCACATGCCGCGCCTCAACGCAACCAACGCATCGTCGCGCTCGACGGGCTTCGCGCCCTCGCCATCGCCGGCGTCGTCCTATATCACCTTCGCCCCAGCCGCCTGACCGGCGGTTTTTTGGGCGTTACGCTCTTCTTTACGCTGAGTGGCTATCTCGCCACAAAAAGCATTATGCGGGCCACGGCACGCGACGGATTCTCATACCCGCGCTATATCTGCCGCCGCGTTGCGCGCATGATGCCGCCGATCGTCGTGACCATCGCGCTTACCGCCGTCGCCACCTACATCGCGGCCCCGAGCCTACTCCCCAAGGTGCAACAGGACGCCCTGCCATCGGCACTCTTTTTGAGCAACTGGTTCTACATCTTCCGCAACGTCTCGTATTTCGCCGCCGCGGGGCTCCCCTCGCCGCTCACGCACCTGTGGTTCTGTGCTGTCACTATGCAGTTCTATCTGGTATGGCCGGTCATCCTTATGGCGCTGTGCAGCAAAACCAGGTCTCGCAACACCGCCATCGGCATCACGATCGCATTCGCGCTTGTATCGACGGCAGCCATGGTCCTCATGTTTAATCCCACCGCCGACACATCGCGCGTCTACTACGGAACCGACGCCCGTGCCGCCGAGCTTCTATGCGGAGCCTTAGCCGCCATCGCCGCGCCGCTTCTGCGCGAGATGCTGAGCGGTGACATCCATACCCCCGGCACCAACAAGGGCATCTCAAAGGTCAACGCGATTTCTATCGCGTGGCTCGTTGCCGTTATAGCCGGCGCACTCATGCTGACCGGAGAGAGCGCCTGGCTCTACCGCGGCGGCTTTTTGCTGTTTGCCCTCGTCACCGGACTCCTCATCATCTGCGTGCAGAATACGGAGTGCATCGTGCGTCGCCTGTTGTCGGTCAAGCCGCTCGTCTGGCTGGGTCAGCGCTCGTTCTCGGTCTATCTGGTGCACTATCCCCTACTGCTTCTTATGAACCCCGCAGCCCGCACCACCCGCATCGCCTGGTGGGAGCAGGTATTACAGCTTGTACTGATCCTTGCGGTAGCCGAGGTTTTCTATCGCCTCGTCGAACGCCCTTGGTCCCACAGGCCGGCCCAACAGGACAGCACGGCAAGAAAGCACGTCCTCGCGCCCGCCATGGTGCTCCCCGCGCTTGGCGCCGCATGCGTCGCCGCACTTGCCTTCGCGCCGCTTGACTGGGCAGGCATCGCCACCGCCCGCGCCGAGCAGCTCCGCCCCGAGCTTGCCCAGAACCCGACCTCATCCCAGGACAACGGAGCCAACGACAAGGGCGCCGAGCCCGCGTCCGGTAAAGATTCCCAGCTCAGCGACACCGCATCCGATGACGCCACCAAGCAAAAGCCCAAAGAAGGTCCCATCGCCGAAAAGGTCCCCAAGAACTTGGACTGGAAGAGCTTTACCTACGACGAGGCGACCGGGACCTGCGATGCCCGCGTGCTGATAATCGGCGACTCGGTCACTGCGGGCGCACAGTCCGGTATTCAGGCGGCACTTCCCAACGCCTACATCGACGGCGTGGTGAGCCGCCAGTTCTACACCTTCCAGGATGTCTATGCACAGGACAGTGCCAACTACGATCCAAGCGTGGTTATCTGCGCGCTTGGCACCAACGGCCTCATCCGCGACCCCCAGCAGGTGCAGGACGTGATTAATGCCGTGGGCGGCAAGCCCATCTACTTTGTGACCGTGCGCGTGCCGCTCGAGCTACAGGACCGAAATAACCAGACGATTCATGACGTCTGCGCCCAAAACGACAACGCCGGCGTCATCGACTGGAACGGTGCCTCGGAGGGCCACAGCGAATACCTCGTCGACGACGGCACACACCTCACCCAGGCGGGAATCGACACCTACGCCGTCCTCATACGCCACGCCATCTGCGGGCACTAGGCACCGCAAAATCGGCGCTTGCGCGGTGCCCACGTTGCGCCCATACATCACACCTGACGTTTTGCTACGCCCCCGCTCGCGGGTTAGAATGGTTAACTGTTTGGAAATAATCCGTACAACCGTTATGGGAGGATACGTGAACCGCACCAAAATCGCGCAGCTCTATGCCGATGCCGAGTCGCTCGGCGGCCAGACCGTCACCGTCGCCGGCTGGGTCAAGTCCATCCGCGACATGAAGAACTTTGGCTTTGTTACGCTCAACGACGGCAGCTGCTTCCGCGACCTGCAGGTCGTCATGAACCGCGAGGCACTCGACAACTACGACGAGATCGCCCATCAAAACGTCTCGGCCGCACTCATTTGCACCGGCACCGTCAAGCTGACCCCCGATGCGCCCCAGCCTTTCGAGCTTTCTGCCACTTCCATCGAGGTCGAGGGCGTCAGCGCCCCGGATTACCCGCTGCAGAAGAAGCGCGCAACCGTCGAGTTCCTGCGCACCCAGCAGCACCTGCGCCCGCGCACCAACCTGTTCCGCGCCGTGTTCCGCATCCGTTCTGTCGCGGCTGCCGCCATCCACCGCTTCTTCCAGGAGCAGGGCTTTGTCTACGTCAACACCCCCATCATCACCACGAGTGACTGCGAGGGCGCCGGCGAGATGTTCCGCGTGACCACGCTCGACCCCAAAAAACCGCCCCTCACCGAGTCCGGCGAGGTCGACTGGAGCCAGGACTTCTTTGGCAAGCACGCGAGCCTCACCGTGTCCGGCCAGCTCAATGCCGAGAACTTTGCCATGGCCTTTGGCGACGTGTACACCTTTGGCCCCACCTTCCGCGCCGAAAACTCCAACACCACGCGCCACGCCGCCGAGTTTTGGATGATCGAGCCCGAGATGGCCTTTGCCGATCTGAACGACTACATGGACAACGCCGAGGCCATGCTCAAGTACGTCCTTAAGGACGTCATGGCAACCTGCCCCGACGAGCTCAATATGCTCAACAAGTTTGTGGACAAGGGTCTGCTCGAGCGCCTGGACCACGTGGCAAACTCCGACTTTGCCCGCGTCACCTATACCGAGGCCGTCGAAATCCTGGAGCAGGCCGTCGCCGCCGGTCACAAGTTTGACTATCCCGTGAGCTGGGGCATCGACCTGCAGACCGAGCACGAGCGCTTCCTGACCGAGGAGCACTTTAAGCGACCGACCTTCGTGACCGACTACCCGGCCGAGATCAAGGCGTTCTACATGCGCATGAACGAGGACGGCAAGACCGTCGCCGCCGCCGACTGCCTGGTTCCCGGTATCGGCGAGATTATCGGCGGCTCCCAGCGCGAGGAGCGCCTGGATCTGCTCGAAGCCCGCATCAAGGACCTGGGCATGAATCCCGAGCAGTACAAGTACTACCTTGACCTGCGCCGCTACGGTTCCTGCAAGCACGCCGGCTACGGTCTGGGCTTCGAGCGCTTGGTCATGTATCTGACCGGTGTGGGCAACATCCGCGACGTCCTGCCGCACCCGCGCACCGTGGGCAACGCCGACTTCTAATCGCCACAGCGCCACCAAACGCGTTCCAGCGCATCACGCCAGCGCCTCTCGGCAAGCCGAGGGGCGCTTTTTTCAACAGCATCCGTCAAGCTTTTGGCAAGTTTTTGGTCAGTTGGGCAGGGCTGTTGAAAACTCGCCCCGCCGCTTGCCGACGGCCACCGACCGCCCAGAGTGCTCTGCGCCCCTGGGAAAGTCCCGCGTCCTAGGCTCCATACCGTCGCCACCCAAAACGGAAAGGACGTGGGCGCCATGACCGAAACCGCTGTTGAAACTTACGAGACCACGACGAGGGGCGCCGCCTCGATGGCAGCCTATCGCGCCGTTCGCATCCTGCAACTATTAAGCGAAAACACCGGCGAGGACAAGGCCATGCTTTCCGATGAGTTGATCCGGCGCCTCGCCCATCCCGACGACCCCGCCCGCATGCCCATCTCGGCGGCGCGGCGCAGCATCTACACCGCCATCTCCGCACTTCGCCATGCCGGATACGAAATTGAGTACAAGCGCGGCGTGGGCTATCGACTCTTGACCCGTCCGCTCACCGACGAAGAGATCATCCGGCTCCACGGCATGGTCATGCGCAACCGCTCCACGCCCATCGCCATTCGAAAGAGCATGGCGCAGCACCTGGTCGCCATGGCGAGTGCCGACGTTCGCGGCTACCTCGATGCACCCGAGCCTGCTCCAAGCGCAGGCGACAAATCCACCAAGGCCACACGCACGCCCGTCAAGCGCATCGATGCCTGCGAGCTCATCGAGCAGGCCATCGACCACGGAACCACGGTGAGTTTTGATATTTCGAGTGTCACGGCACGCGGAGAGGTCGAAGTGGCACGGATGACACTCCGGCCCTTTGCCATCAAGCAACGAGACGGCATCTCGTATTTGCTGGGAACGGTCTATGACGCGCGAGGCGCCGACGACACGCTGCGTACCGTTGAGATCGGCCGCATGAGAAACGTCACCACACGTCTCCTCGACGGCAAGAAGCTCTTCGCCGTCCTGGACGAGGACGATGCCTCCTCCGCCGCATAAGACCCTCCGCCGCCCATTCGACTACCCGTACCGCCCATCCGATTCTGTATTAAAAAACCCGCCAGGCTGTTGTAAAAATGGACATCAGCGCTACTATAGTTCCACTTGCACTTTGTCCCAGTGCAGTGTTTCCAGCCATTTTTATACTGGGGGTAATGATATGAAGGACATCACCATCAGCCGCAGGAGCCTTCTGGTCTCCGCCGGTCTGCTCGCGCTCGCCCCGCTCGCCGGATGCGGCGGCAACTCTGGTTCCGGCTCCGCTGCCGCCGGTTCCGACTACACCATCGGCGTTCTGCAGCTCACCGAGCACTCCGCGCTCGATGCCGCCAACGACGGCTTCGTCAAGGCCATCAAGAAGAGCGGTCTCAAGGTCAAGATCGACCAGAAGAACGCCCAGAACGACCAGTCCACGTGTAAGTCCATTGCCGACAAGTTCGTAGGCGACGGCGTCAACCTGATCTATGCCATCGCTACGCCCGCCGCGCAGGCTGCCGCCGGCGCCACCGCTGATATCCCCATCGTTGGCTGCGCCATCACCGACTACGCCGCTTCCGGCCTGGTCCAGGACAACGACAAGCCCGGCACCAACGTCACGGGCGCTTCCGACCTCACCCCGGTCGCCGAGCAGCTCGAGATGATGCAGAAGGTCCTGCCCGACGTTAAGAAAGTCGGCCTGCTCTACTGCACCGCCGAGTCCAACTCCGACGTCCAGATCAAGGCCGCCAAGAAGGAACTCGACAAGCTGGGCCTCGAGTACACTGACTTCACCGTCTCGAGCTCCAACGAGATTCAGTCCGTCGTCGAGTCCGCCGTGGGCAAGGTCGACGCACTCTACTCCCCCACTGACAACACCATCGCCGCGGGTGCTTCGCAGGTCGGCCAGATCTGCAAGGAGAACAAGCTCCCCTTCGTGACTGGCGAGGAGGGCATGTGCAAGGCCGGCGGCCTGTTCACCCTCTCCATCAACTACGAGGACCTGGGCTACGCTGCAGGCGAGATGGCCGTTAAGATCCTGAAGGGCGAGGCCAAGCCCGAGGATATGCCGATCAAGCACCTCTCGAGCAAGGACCTGGTCGTCGTCAAGAACGACGAGATGGCCGAGGCTCTGGGCATCGACCTTTCCGCTCTGGACGAGTAGCGCCATGCGCGGTAACGCGTCTAGGGCCCGCACGCGCGCCACAGCCGCGTTATTCAATATCTGAGTCCTTGGGGCGAACGCTAAAGACCGGCGTTCGCCCTGCTTGTTTCAGGTAAAACAAAACGTCTGTCCACCGCTCTTTTATGCATTGGTACCGCTATTATGGAAAATCACGTGTCCACCCTATCCTAGGAGGTATGAAGCATGCTCATTGCATTGCAGGGCGCCATTTCGCAGGGCGTCCTCTGGGGCATTATGGTGCTTGGCGTGTTTATCACGTTCCGCTTGCTCGACATCCCCGATATGACCTGCGACGGCAGCTTTGCCCTCGGCGGCTGTGTCTGCGCCGTACTCATCGTCAACAATAACGTCGACCCCTTGCTTGCCGTGCTGGCCGGCATGTGCGCCGGCGCCATCGCGGGCGCCGTCACGGGCATCTTGACCACCGTCTTTGAGATTCCCGCGATCCTTGCCGGAATCCTTACGCAGATCAGTCTGTGGTCCATCAACCTGCGCATCATGGGCAAGTCCAACACGCCCATCCTTGCCAAGGGCACTATCTTCTCATCCGTCAGCCACATGACGGGCCTGCCGCAGTCCACCGTTGCCATCATCCTGGGCATTGTGCTGGCCGTGGCCATCGTCGCCATCCTGTACTGGTTCTTTGGCACCGAGATCGGCTCGGCGCTGCGTGCCACCGGCAACAACGAGTACATGATCCGCGCCCTGGGCGTTAACACCAACACCACCAAAATGATCGCCCTCGTGCTCTCCAACGCCCTTATCGGCCTTTCGGGTGCGCTCATCTGCCAGAGCCAGAAGTATGCCGACATTGGCATGGGCACCGGTGCCATCGTTATCGGTCTTGCCGCCATCGTCATCGGCGAGGTGCTCGGTCGCCTGCTGCCCGGCGGCCTCACGCAGTTTAGCGTCCGTCTTGCCTCTGCCGTCTTTGGCTCCGTGGTCTACTTCCTCATCCGCGCCATCGTGCTGCAGCTGGGCATGGACGCCAACGACATGAAGCTGCTCTCCGCCGTGATCGTTGCCGTGGCCCTGTGCGTGCCCGTGGTTTGGGAGCGCTACAAGCTCCGCAGCTCCTACACGAAGGGAGATGAGGCAGATGCTTAAGCTCTCGCACGTCAAGAAGACCTTTAACAAGGGCACCGTCACTGAGAAGCGCGCACTCACCGGCGTCGACCTTACCCTGAACGATGGCGACTTTGTAACCGTGATTGGCGGCAACGGCGCCGGCAAGTCCACGCTGCTCAACATGATCGCCGGCGTGTATCCGCTCGATTCGGGCGTTATCGAGCTCGATGGCACCGATATCTCGCGTCTGAGCGAGTCACAGCGCGCCAAGTACCTGGGCCGTGTGTTCCAGGATCCCATGCGCGGCACCGCAGCCGACATGCAGATTGCCGAGAATCTAGCCCTCGCCAAGCGCCGCGGCCAGCGTCGCGGTCTTTCGTGGGGCGTCACCAAGGCCGAGAAGGACGAGTACGTTGAGCTGCTCAAACGCCTGGACCTTGGCCTGGACACACGCCTCAACGCCAAGGTCGGTCTGCTCTCGGGCGGCCAGCGCCAGGCACTCACCCTGCTGATGGCCACGCTCACCAAGCCGCGCCTGCTGCTGCTCGACGAACACACGGCGGCCCTCGACCCCAAGACGGCCTCTAAGGTGCTCAATCTGACCGAGGAGATTGTCGACGAGAACCACCTGACCACGCTCATGGTCACGCACAACATGAACGACGCCATCCGTCTGGGCAATCGCCTGATCATGATGCACGAGGGCCACGTGATCTACGACGTGGCGGGCGACGAGAAAAAGTCGCTCACCGTGGCCGACCTGCTTCAGAAGTTTGAGGAGGTCTCGGGCGGCGAGCTCGCCAACGACCGCATGCTGCTGAGCTAAACCTGTCTCTTATACACATCTGACGCTGCCGAGCAAACCCTACAAAAAAGGGACAGTTTTATTTGGGCAGGTTTTATCTGCGCAAACGTCAAAACCGCCGCAAAGGGACAGACGCCCTTGCGGCGGTTTTCGCATATTATGTCGATAATCCGATATTCAACCAGACTTTCTGGCTAAGGACTAAGGAAACTGCCATGAAAAGACTCCCCCGCCTTGCGTTAGCCGCCGCGTTGTTTGCCGGCTCGCTCGCAGGCATCCCAAGCCTCGCTTTCGCGGGGAACCTGCCCGCCGCTATTGACGGCTCCGTGGCCGTCATGCACACCAACGATATCCACGGCAGCTACAAGTACAGCTACAACGCAAGCAAGGGCACCGGCACTGTGGGCTTTGACGGACTGGCGGTTCTCTATAGCGCCCAAAGCAGCGCCCCCGATCTTTTGCTCGATGCGGGCGATACCTTCCACGGGCAGTCCTTTGCCACCATGAGCGAGGGCAAGAGCATCGCCGAGCTCATGGACACCTTCTATGCAGACGGCTACGACGCGACCACGCCGGGCAACCACGACTGGAGCTACGGCGCGGACAAGCTCCGCACCATGACCGGCTACAGCCCCACCGGCACGCCCTTCGCCATGCTCTGCGCGAACGCGAAGTCTACGAGCGGCGTATGGAGCTCGAGTATCACCAAGACGCTCGATCGCACCTGGGAGGATAGCGAAGGTCACTCCACATTCGACTACAAAATCAAGGTCGGCGTCGTGGGTGCCATGGATGAGTCGCTGGAATCCTCGCTGCGCGCGGACCTGGTCGCGGGTACGTCGTTCTCGAGTGCCGCGAACGCCATCAATGCCGAGGCCAAGCGACTGCGCGAGACAGAGGGCTGCAACGTTGTCGTCTGTATCGCGCACACGCTCAACGCCAAGACCTTTGCTGCAAAGCTCGTTGGGGTCGATGCACTGGTCGCGGGCCACGAGCACATCAACTTAGACGAAAACGTGACGGGGGCTGACGGCAAGTCGGTCCGCGCCGTCGAGGCGGGCAGCGCTTTTGCCGAGGTGGGGCTGCTTTCCATTCCGTACAAGTACGACACGAATGGCACCGAGACGACCGACGATGACACGGTCACGGTCCCTGCAGACGGCAGTGACGAGAAGCTCTACAACGCCAAGAACGTCAACGACCTTTTGGCAGACCCCGACAAGGGCTCCGACTACCAAAGCCGCCTTGAAGCCGTCCGCAACAAGATCAAGCCGCTCGACGAGGCCTTTGAAAACGAATCGAACAAGGTGCTCGGCACATCCACCACCAACTATTTCTACGGCGAGGACGCCGCAGGCACGCATGGTTGGGAAATGGTGCGCACCACCGATTTCCGCCCCAGCAAGGAGGGCGACACCACCAAGGCCCAGACCATCGGCCATGTGATCTGCGGCTCCTATCTTGACCTGACGGGCGCAGACCTCGCTATCGAAAACGCGGGTGGCATCCGCGGCGGCATCGCTGCAGGCGATGTGACCACAGGCAACGTCATCGCTATCTCGCCCTACGGCAACACCGTGGAGACCTGGACCATGACCGGTGCGGACTTCCTCGCAGCGCTCGAGCACTCGCTGCAGATCAGCGACGAGTGCAATCACAGTTATGAGCTTCAGCAAGCCTACGTGGCAGCCGGCCATACCGAGCAGGAAGCGCAAGACAAGTACAAGTGGCGCGATGACTCTGGCAGCGTTCTCTCCTTTGGCGGCATTAACGTGACGATTGATTGGACGCAGCCCGAAGGCAAGCGCATTGTGAGTGCCACACTCGCCAAGGACGGCAGCACGCTCGATCCCACCAAGACCTATACCGTCGCCACCAACAACTACATCATTACCAACACGACCGACTTCCCCACCTTCGCACACGCCACCAAGCGCACCGAGTGGGGCACGTGTGAGGCGGCGCTGAGGGCGCTGATTGGGCAAAACGGCTGGGAGAGCAAGATGGCCGGACTCGCCGGCACCATCAGCTTCGGCTCCGCAGCCGTGGACCCCACGCCCACACCGGCCCCGACGCCTAAGCCCTCGCCTAAGACGGACACGACGACCACGAAGGTCATCACCAAGAAGACGACCGGCAAGCTCGCCGCAACGGGAGACCGCACGCTGGCGGTAGTTGGCACGTGCCTTATCGGCGGCATCATCGTCATCATTCTCGGCATTATCTGGAAGCGTCGACGCTAAGCTACACCGCCGGGCCTTGCAGCCCCGCCGCGTAAACCTTATATCGAGCACAGAAGCCCGTCCAAATTTGATCGGACGGGCTTCTTGGTGGGTATCATGGTTGGATGATCATGAGGAGGTTTCCCTACATGGAATTGTTTGAGCCAATTCTTCATTTCTTTGCACAACGATGGGTCCACAACATCATCTGGGCCGGTATCTTGGCCATCGGCACCGCCGTTGCCGCCAAAATCGCGTCCAAGACCCTGCACCACCTGCTTAACCGCGATGATAACCCGCTCCCAGCATCGAGCATCTTCATCAACATCACACGCGCCGTCATCTGGATGATCGGCGGCAGCTTTATCCTCGACAACTGTTTTGGCATCAACGCAAACGCCCTCGTCGCCGCTCTTGGCGTCGGCGGCATCGCCATCTCGCTCGGCTTTCAGGACACACTGTCGAACCTTATCGGCGGTATGCAGGTGACGTTTATGGGCATTATCAAACCCGGCGACAATATCGAGGTCGGCGGCGTATCCGGCGTGGTCCAAGACATCACCTGGCGCCACACGACCATCGAGGACGCCTGCGGGCAGACCATCATTGTGCCCAACTCCAACATCTCCAAGAACACACTCGTGCATCTGATGCCCTTTGGGCGCGTGGCCGTGCCCGTTGCCGTAAAGGACACGTCTAAGTGGGCTTCCCTTGACGCGCTGGCAGACGAGCTCACGAGCGCAACCAAAACGGCCGTCTCGCCCATCTCTGGCTTTGACAAGGAGCCGTATGTGCTCTTTAGCGAGATCGGCGACTTTGGCGTCAAGGGCAAAATCATCTTTATCGTCAGCGACGATAGCACCACCTTCACGGCAGCCGACGCCTGCATTCGTGCCATCGCCCCCATCATCGCCTAAAACCACCGCAAAGGGGACAGGCACCTTTGTGGTGGTTTCGCATCGTGGTACCATGGTTCATATCGTTGTTTAAACGACTAAGGGAGTAGACACCATGGAAGAGGCCTATCGTCAAGCACGCAAGCGCGGCGAGCAGGGACGCCGTCGCGCCATCAGCCAAAGCGAGCACCCGTACCTTACGGACCTCGATAGCCTCGTTGCCCAGCTCCCCTTAGGTCAGCGAGAGAGCGTTGGCCTAAGGGACATTCCGCTCGAAATGGTCGTCGGCACGGTTACCAAGGGCCGTCAGTCTGCCTTTTCGTGCAACTTTATGCCCCTGCTGCCGTTTAACACCGAGTTCGCCCGCAAGTGGTCCAACCTCTACGACATCCAGGTGACCGAGGGCTATCGCGACCCCATCATCGTCACCGAGTTCATGCATCGGTTCTACGTCCAGGAGGGCAACAAGCGCGTCAGCGTCCTCAAATTCCTGGACGCCCCGACGGTTTCGGCCAAGGTCACCCGCCTCTACCCCGGAAAATGGGATTCCGTCGAAAGTCGCCTGTACGGCGAGTTCTGCGCGTTTTGGCGCGTCTGCCCCCTATACGAGATCGAGTTCTCGCGCGAGGGAAGCTATGAGACGCTCGCCAAGATGCTCGGTCAGAACCTTATCGAAAAATGGCCGCAGAAAAAGGTCGACTACCTGCGCCACACCTTCCTGCTCTTTAAGCGCGCCTACCTGCGCGCCGGCGGCGACCATCTGGACATTACGCCCGCCGACGCTATGCTCGTCTACCTCAATGTGTACAACCAGGACCGCCTGCTGGATACGCCGACGGATATCGTCGTAAACCGCCTGTGCAAGATTTGGCGCGAGTTGGTCATTGCCGGCAAAAGTGATGAGGAGAAGGTCGATCTTGTCGAGGCACCGAGTGTCGATGAGGAAGAGGCGCCCGCCAAGTCCACCTCCGGCGTGCTCAACTTCTTTATGGGCAAGACCGTCTACTCGGCGGCCAACCCTCTGCGCATCGCCTTTATCCACGAGTTTCCCTGTGCCACGTCGAGCTGGGACAGCCTACACGACCAGGGCCGCCGGTATCTTGATGAGCACTTTGGCGGCATCGTGCGCACCGAGGCGTTCGAGGACTGCCACGATTCGGACGTGTTCTACGCCGCCGTCGAGACAGCCGTAAAGCACGGGGCGAACGTCATCTTCTCGACCTCACACCGGCTCATGGAATACACGCTCAGGGCGTCAGTCGAGTATCCCCAGGTGCGGTTCCTTAACTGCTCAATCGGCCTTCCCCACCAAAGCGTCCGCTCGTACTTTGGAAAGATGTACGAGGCCAAGTTCCTACTGGGCGCCCTTGCCGCCAGCATGGCGGACAACCATCGCATTGGCTACCACGCGTCGGTCTTTGCGTCGGGCGCGCTTAGCGAGATCAACGCCTTTGCGATTGGCGCCTCGCTGCTCGACCCCCGTGCGCAAATTATCCTGACCTGGGGCGATGTGCCCGCCGGAGGCCTTGCCGAGGCCATGTGCCGCGAAGGCGTGAGCGTCATGACCGGCGCTGACATGTCAAAGTCGCTCGAAGACCCTACGGCCTACGGACTCCACCGTCTGGTCGATGACAAGGTCGTCGGCATCGCCATGCCGGTATGGAACTGGGGCCGATACTACGAGCTTATCGTGCGAAGCCTGCTGCATGGCACCTGGGATGAGACCAGTGACGACAGTCAGGTTCGCGCCGTCAACTACTGGTACGGCATGAGCTCGGGCGTTATCGACATTCGCTACGCTCCGGGCCTGCCCTATCAGACGCGCAAACTGGTGCAGCTGCTCCGCAATGGCATCGTAGAGGGTTCCATCAACCCCTTTGGCGGCGAGCTCCATAGCCAAGACGGTGTGGTGCAGATCGAAGGCTTTCCCCCACTGCCGAGCACGCAAATCGTCGAGATGGACTGGCTGGCCGACAACGTGGTAGGCACGATACCGCAACCCAACGATGAGCCGAAAGTCCGCGCCCTATGAAAATCCTTGCCATAGCCGATACCGAAGAACGATGCCTATGGGAGTGCTTTCGCAAGGAGCGCTTTGAGGGTGTCGACCTGATTTTGTCCGCCGGCGACCTGGACCCGGACTATCTTGAGTTTTTGGTTACGGTCATCAACAAGCCGCTCATCTACGTGCGCGGCAACCACGATGACCGCTACGTACGTCATGCACCGGGTGGCTGCATCTGTGTCGAAGACACCGTGTACGTGTATCGCGGCGTCCGCATTGCGGGACTTGGCGGCTCCATGCGCTACCGAGACGGTGCCAACATGTATACCGAGCGCGAGATGATCAAGCGCATGCGCAAGCTGTCCCGCAAAGTAAGAATGGTCGGCGGCTGCGATATCTTGCTCACCCATGCACCCGCCGCCGGCGTGGGCGATCTGGATGATCTGCCGCATCGAGGATTCAAATGCTTTAACACAGCGCTCGAATCCTGGAACCCCGACTACATGGTGCACGGGCATGTGCACCAATGCTATGGTCGCGACTTTCAGCGTGAGCGCCAGCATGCATGCGGGACAACGATCATCAACGCCTGCGGCTATACGCAGTTTGAGCTGGATGAAGCGCGCTACCCCATCCGTGGCTGGCAGGCAGCTTGGCTCAATTCGCAAACTATGCGCCGCGAGCTCAAGCGTCACGAGGCCATCGAGTCCTCTACCGCCAGAACGCCCTGGTAACTGCCAACAACCACCACGAAGGGGATAGGCACCTTTATGGTGGTTTTGCTGACTCGTCCGACCTGTCCATCACGGTGCTTGTGTAATTAACGAGAACACTCATTGTTTTGTAAGGACGGCGCTCACGTGCCGTCTTTTTTTGTCAACTTATGCAGTCTCGACCGTGTTGTATGTAGAGGGACCTCGCGAGACGCCTTCCCTATATCCACCACGACCAATTGGAGGTGACACTATGCCTGCACGCCGTAACCGCAATAGCACGCTCCGATGCGATGCCGATCAGATCGAGCGGGAAGCAAAGCGCTTGGTCGACACGTATTCCGACCTCATCCTTCGATTGTGCTATTCGGCCCTTGGATCCGCTGACGACGCTCAAGACATCTGCCAGGACACGCTGATCAAGATTCTCCAACGCACTCAACCGTTCGACTCGCTCGAACACGAACGTGCTTGGGTGATCCGAGTCGCACTGAACGCATGTCGCGATATCGGCCGTACGCACGCGAATCACCCGGTTGTCGACCTCGATTCGCTCCCCGATTTCTGCGCACCCGTAACACATACCGAGCAAGAATTCGCGCAACGCGACTGCGCCATTCTTTCCGCTGTCACGGCCCTGCCTCAAGCACAGCGCATCGCCATCTTTTTGCACTACTACGCAGGCATGAGCATCAGGGAAATCGCAGACGCCGTTCACGCGACGCCAGCTGCAACCGCCCAGCACCTTAACCGCGGACGTGCGTCACTTCGGCTTTCCTTGAAAGGAGACCACAATGACTACGAATTCGAATGACTATCGCCACGCCCTGGAGCACATTTCGTTTACCGATAATGCGAAGCAGCACATGGCAAACTCGATTGCTCAGTCCGTCGCCTCAAGCGATGCGGCGACCGCTCAAAGCAACTTTAATGGCACGCGACGCAAGCCGCGCATCGCCCGCCATCCCGTAAGAACAGTCGCTCGCATTGCCGCTGTAACGGCAGTCCTCGCTATCGTCATTGGAGGCGCTGGCACGGCTATGGCAACAGGCGTCCTGCCGCTTCCTTCTGACATGCTTTCCGACATCTTTGACGGACCTGCTTCTCAAACCGAGATCATCGACCGTATTGGCCGGCCCGTCGGTGCTAGCTGCTCCAACAACGGAGTCACCGTGACCGCCGACGCCATCATGGGCGACAAGGATATGGTTACCATCGCCTATACGCTTACGTTCGACGATCCCGCTGCCCTGAAAAAACTTTCCGAGCCGGGCGAGAACGGAACTATCGCCGGAAGTGTCGATGGAAACGTATACGTTGATGGCGAGCATGGCGGCCAAGGCCAATCATGGCTCATTGACAAGAACCCCAATGACTCCAGCATTCAATACTTTGCACAGTTCAGCGTTGAATCACCCGGCCTTATGGGCAGGACCGTCCGCACGCATATCAACTCTCTCGTTGTGCCACGTGCTGGCAAAGAGCTTCCCGAGTATAAGAAAATACTTACGGGCCCATGGGATCTTAAGTTCCAGCTGAATTACGAAGATACATCCGTTACGATTCCCGCGCCCAAATCGGTCAACTTTAACGGCACCAAGGCGACGATTCAAGAGGCCACCGTATCCTGCGTTGGCGTTTCAGTCCGCTACAACATAGATCGTTCCATCGAACACGACAACAACAGCGGCAAGATGTCTCAAAACATGGAGGAGTCTATGGATGCCGTTGGCAACATACCCCTCATCGTGACGTTCAAAGACGGTCATGTTGAGGACGCAACCAGCCACAGCGGCTATTTCGCAAATAAACTGGATAACGGCACCACTGATGTCCACAAGACCTGGCCGTTCTCGCAAGTTTGTGACACAGACAAGATTGCAAGCGTACAAATTGGCGATACGGTCATTCCCATGAATTCGTAACGCTACGCGGCTCGTATATGCACCCGGTTCCGCACTTCGCGTCTAAAGATGCGCTGTCATCGAGCAGCGTGAGCGCAAGGCCGCCCGTATGGTCGGCTGAGAACACCTCGTTGCGCTAAAAACCACCACGAAGGGGACCGGCACCTTTGTGGTGGTTTTGCTGACTCGTCCGACCTGTCCCAACGGTTTGTCTCAATCTGTAACAGGTAGGGCCCAAATAATCGGTTAGCTGTTACAGATCGAGACAGACCACGGATGCTCAGCCGAAAATCTCAATCTGTAACAGGTAGGAACGATTTTGCCCCTTAGATGTTACAGATTGAGATATTTGACAGCTTGAATCGGCATCGCCTACAGCGCGGCGACGACCTTGTCGCCCATCGTCGTGGTGCCGAGGATCTTATCTGCCGGGGTGTTGACATCGGCGATGTCACGGGTGCGCCAGCCCTCGTCGAGCACGCGCGCCACGGCGCTCTCGATCCACGCGGCTTGCTCGCCCATGTCGAGCGCGTAGGTCAGCAGCATCGCCACCGACAAGATTTGAGCCAGCGGATTGGCCACGCCGAGCCCCGCGATGTCAGGAGCGCTGCCAGCGCTCGGCCCAAACAGCGATACGCCATCATCCAGCGAGGCAGAGGCAAGCATACCGAGCGATCCGGTAATCTGAGCCGCCTCATCGGACAGGATGTCGCCGAACATGTTCTCCGTCACCACGACGTCAAAGTCTGCCGGTCGACTGATGAGCTGCATGGCGGCGTTGTCGACGAGCAGGTCCTCAAGCTCCACGTCGGAGTACTCCTCGTCTTGCACGCGATGCACGATCTCGCGCCACATGCGGCTCGTCTCCAGCACGTTGCGCTTATCAACGCTCGTCACCTTGCCGCGACGTTTGCGCGCCGCCTCAAATGCCTGGCGCGCAATGCGCTCAATCTCGTACTCGCGATACTCCATCACGTCGACCGCACGCTGACCGGCCGCACCCGCAGCGCCCGCGCAGGTCACGGATGCGGGCGCCAAAGTCCCACGGCATGTTGTAGCCCATCGTATCGGGGATGTTCACGACCGTGGCACCGGCCTTTACGGCCGCCTCGATAATGCGCACCAGAAACTCCTGATCGGAGCGGCCGGCATCCTCGGCATAAAACTCAACATCGTCAACGAACTTGCGAGCATGTTTGACGGCATGGATCGCTCACTCAATTGCCCTTTCCTCAGTCATATGGAGCTTGTCGCGCAGGTGACTGGTGCTCACACCCAGCCCTGTATGGATACGGGGCCTCTGGGCCGTTTTGAGCGCCTCTGCAGCCACTTCGATATCCCTGTCGACAGCGCGCGTCAGGCCGCATACCGTGCATCGGTCGCCCGCAATCTTGCCAATCTCCTGTACGGAGCGAAAGTCACCAGGACTCGAGATGGGAAAGCCCGCCTCGATAACGTCCACGTTCATGCGCACCAGCTGGCGGGCGATGAAGAGCTTTTCCTCGGTATTCATGCTGGCGCCCGGCGACTGCTCACCGTCGCACAGGGTGGCGTCAAAGATTGTGATTTTGCGGCTTATATGTTCCTCCTGATTGACCGTTTTATGACAGATGGCTTTCAGGAGAGAGAGAAGGCCTAGAGATAGAAAAATACCCGTGTCGCTCATCACGCCTGAAAGCGGCAGACGATAGCGCACCCGGGTACAACAAATCGTTATAGCGAGATTACAACCCTAGCGCGCTATCCAATCTAGTAGCGCTAGGCCTAGGAGCTGTTGCGTGTTCTTAAACATGTTGGGCTCCCTTCGGCCTCGGGTAGTACTACATCGCGCTAAAGTACAACACAAGTAAAACCACCACAAGGGTGCCTGTCCCCTTCGTGGTGGTTTCGTTGACTCAAAAGCAAGAGACCCGGTCCTGCACGAGGCAGAACCGGGTCTCTTTAGCAATGCTTGCTTTGCTCAGGCAGTAACTGTTAGTTACTCAGCCAGGAAGTCGCGCTGGATAGCGGGATCGACCTTGACGCCAGGGCCCATGGTGGAAGACACGGAGATGGACTTGACGTACTTGCCCTTAGCAGAAGAGGGCTTGACGCGCAGGATCTCGGTGTACAGGGCAGCGTAGTTCTCGACGAGCTGCTGCTCAGAGAAGGACTTCTTGCCCAGGGGCACGTGGCAGATGCCGTAGCGGTCGGCGCGGTACTCAACGCGGCCAGCCTTGAGCTCGGAGACCATCTTGGCGACGTCCATGGTCACGGTGCCGAGCTTGGGGTTCGGCATGAGGCCACGGGGACCAAGGATCTTACCGATGCGGCCAACCTTGGCCATCATGTTCGGCGTAGCGATAGCGGCGTCGAAGTTGATCTCGCCCTTCTGAATCTGGGCGACAAGCTCGTCGGAACCGATGATGTCGGCGCCGGCAGCCTCAGCCTCGCGGGCCTTCTCGCCCTCGGCGAAGACGGCAACACGAACGGTCTTGCCGGTGCCGTGGGGCAGGGAGATGGAACCACGGATGTTCTGGTCAGCCTTACGAGTATCGATGCCCAGACGGAAGTGGGCCTCGACGGTCTCGTCGAACTTGGCGGTGTCGAGCTCCTTGATGAGCTTGGCAGCCTGAAGGGGGGTGTAGAGCGTGGCGCGGTCGATCTTCTCGGCAGCGGCGTTATAGCTCTTACCATGCTTAGCCATGTGCATTACCTCCTGTGGTTAAACGGGCGTGAGCCCTCCCACATCGTATCGTGTGCCCTATTGCACACATATAACGGGCGCCCCGGTCGGAGCACCCGTCATTACCTAAAGAAATCGCTACTCAGCGATGGTGACGCCCATGGAGCGGGCGGTACCGGCGATGATCTTCTTGGCGGCGTCAATGTCGTTGGCATTGAGGTCCGGCATCTTGATCTCGGCGATCTTGGTGAGCTGCTCCTGGGAGAGCTGACCAACCTTGTCGGCCTGGGGCTTAGCGGAACCAGACTTGAGGTTCAGCTCCTTCTTGATGAGGTGAGCCGCCGGCGGGGTCTTGGTGATGAAGGAGAAGGACTTGTCCTCGTAGACAGAGATCTCAACGGGGATGATGTCACCCTTCTTGTCCTGCGTCTCGGCGTTAAAGGCCTGGCAGAACTGCATGATGTTCACGCCAGCGGCGCCCAGGGCGGGGCCGACGGGAGGAGCGGGGTTAGCTGCACCAGCAGGAATCTGGAGCTTAATGACGTTGGCAACCTTCTTCTCAGCCATGGTCATTCCTTTCGAATCACGAGTGTGAAGTACTTGCTATATCGTAAGCACGCACGTGTTAGAAGCACTCCTGAGATGAGCAGTCACAGAAGAAGCACGCTCGCGCGAACGGACAAAAACTTAAGCGATGACAGCGACCTGGTTAAAGTCGAGCTCGACCGGCGTCTCGCGGCCAAAGATCATCAGCGTGACCTTGAGCTTGCCAGCCTCGGTGTTAACCTCGGAGACCTTGCCATCAAAGTCGGTAAGCGGGCCATCGGTGACGCGGACGGACGTGCCGACCTGAATATCAACCGAGGTGCGCTTGGGCGAATCGCCCTTACCGGGACGACGAGTCATCTTATTGTACTCGTCACGGGAAAGCGGAGCGGGCTTGCCGTTGCCGCCCAGGAAACCGGTGACGCCAGGCGTGTTACGAACGCACGTCCAAGCGTCGTCATCCATTTCCATGCGAACCAGGACATAACCCGGGAAGATCTTAGAATCCTTGGTCTCACGCTTGCCACCCTCTTTAATCTCGGTGACGCGCTCCATAGGAATCTCGATATCAAAGATACGGTCCTGCATGCCCATAGTCTCGATGCGATGCTCGAGATCGGACTTAACGCGGTTCTCGTATCCAGAGTAAGTGTGAACGACGTACCAACGCTTAGACATGGTTTAGCCCCTCAATCCAGAGAACAGAGCAAGAGCCTCGCCAAAGCCAGCATCGAGCAGAGCGATGACGACGCCGACGACGATCAGAGAAGCGCAAACGACGACCGAGTAGTTCACGAGCTCCTTCTTATCGGGCCACGTGACACGCTTCATCTCGGACTTCACCGAAGCGAAATACTTCTTGGTGCGGGCGAAGAAACCAGGCTTCTCGTTCTTCTTAGACTTCGCAGCCTTCTCGCTCTTCTTGGCAACGGCCTTCTTGGCCTCAACCTTGGAGTTGGCGGCAGCGTTGTTGGCAGGTGCCGGCTGCTGTGCCTTCTTCTTGTTCTTCTTGTTGGCCATTTGGGTTACCTCCGCGCAATGCGCTTATACATGAGTAAACCGTAAGCCCCCAAGTGGGAGCTTACGGAATAATGACTGGCACGCCAGGAAGGACTCGAACCCTCAACACTCGGTTTTGGAGACCGATGCTCTACCAATTGAACTACTGGCGTATATGACTAGAGACTAGCGAGTCTCTTTGTGCAGCGTGTGGTGACGGCACCAGGGGCAATACTTCTTGATCTCCATACGATCAGGCATGGTCGACTTGTTCTTGGTGGTCGTATAGTTGCGGCGCTTGCACTCAGTGCACGCAAGAGTAACTAGAGTACGCATGTATCCTGAACCTTTCATTTCCGCCCCGTACGGGCACGAGTTGTTACTTTATCAGCTCCACGTAAGTGCTGTCAATGAAAACCTCGAGTCAATTGGTTCTCGGTGGATCCATTCATATTTGGAACACATCAATGAAGCCATCGAGATCTAATCGACGGTGCATCCAGGACCATTATCGATCCTCTCGACACCAGCAACGGCTCAACATCCATTGCAGAAAAGAACCCGGCACCCATATAAGTGCCGGGTTCTCTAAGTCAGCTATATCAAAGAGCTAATTTACTCAATGATCGTGGAGACGATGCCCGAACCGACGGTGTGGCCACCCTCGCGGATAGCGAAGCGCAGGCCCTCCTCCATGGCGATCGGGTGGAT